>RHGE01000334.1 GCA_004296775.1 Marinilabiliaceae bacterium JC017 | reverse complement strand
CAAACCACCCCGATTTTCATTGCTTACTCAATGAAAATCACCCCTCCTAATTCTTTTAGGAGGGGAAAGAAGTGACCGGGCGAAAAGAAAATGAATTACGAGTATTTGAATCCTTTTAGCAGATGTGTAGAACAATCCTCTCTGCATCCCTTTCGATCTGCGGGAATCTGCGTGAGATCAAAGGTGCTGGTAGCGTCAATTTAGAGTATCTTACCTTTTGTTAGGTTGTCAAGCCTTGAAGACTCTGTGGTGACAAATAAAACTCTGCGTCTCGGTGCCTCCACGGTAAATAAAAATGTGGACAAGATTAACAGGATTTACATGATTAGTTTAACGGTGAATTACGCAAATGGGACGAATTGATTGTTAATTGTGTTTTGTGCTATGATGCCGGAGGTATCAAATGTTTATAGCATATTAGAATGAAATATACTATGACTCCAGCTGGAGTCGCATGTAAATATATCGTATTAGTCTTCAGGTATAATACCCCTTGCGAGATTTAGCATTAGTGCCATCGGCACGACAGTATGGTAGGCAATAAAGAATGCATTAAACAGAGTGCCGTAGGTACGACAGAATAATGTAGATGCTTCAATATAATGGGATTAAAAATGTGAATTATGCGAATTGAGTTGCTAACATATGAAAG
>RHGE01000333.1 GCA_004296775.1 Marinilabiliaceae bacterium JC017 | reverse complement strand
CGCTTTCTGCATCAGCACATCATCTTCAGGCTCTTCGTCAGCCTCGCGCCGGTTCAGCAGACTGAAATCCAGCGGATGCATATCCGGATCGCTGAAAAACAGGCTGAGCACGGTGTACGTCAGCCCGGAAAAGTGCATATCCAGCAGAACATCATGAAAATAATGKGTACTGTAAAAGCGGTGCCAGTCGGCATACTCCGTGGATGACATCCCGGCAAGCATGGCACGCCAGTCGGGTCGCCCCATCTCACGCGCCAGTTTCAGGGCAAAACTCAGCTCACCGTCGAACACTTTCCCGCAGAAACAGGCTCTGCGGGCCCGGCGTCCTCTGTCTGTTCAGGGGCATTATTCACCACAAACTCATACATACCAGACAGCCGGTACACCACGTTTTCAGCATGAGAAATTGCCTCCGTGGGCCAGGTGGTAAGCACTTCCTGCTCAATCTGTTTAACGGCTTCATTCATGGACGGCATCTGCGTCTTCTGCGGATGGTTATGCCACAGGGACATCGCCACCAGAAAAGCATGAGAAATTGCCTCCGTGGGCCAGGTGGTAAGCACTTCCTGCTCAATCTGTTTAACGGCTTCATTCATGGACGGCATCTGCGTCTTCTGCGGATGGTTATGCCACAGGGACATCGCCACCAGAAA
>RHGE01000330.1 GCA_004296775.1 Marinilabiliaceae bacterium JC017 | reverse complement strand
GCGGGAATTCTGGCATGTGGGTTAGCAAAAATTCATCAAGGAGGTGGGTGGAAGCKTTTATTTGACTAGCGTTTTTTGCTTCGTTTTTGGGGCAATGCCAAAAATGAAGTAGGGTTTGGGACAACGTCCCAATAATACTATTCCTGAAGAACTAAAACTTATATATCATATAACAAGGTACCGATTACAAATCGATGCTAGCAGGGGCAAACGCGAAGTCGCCCTTGAATATATCGACACTATAACACAAAAAGCCAAATGACGAGTCGGACCATGATGTTGGGAAGCGCGTGAGCCGGTCATACCGATTAGTGATTAAGATGCCCACTTAATGCGCTTCGCTTTTAATTGGTCTTTAATCCCCGTTTTACGGGACTGTCCTTACGTCCAGTATCTATCGGCATTACCCCAAGGTTATTATTATAAGGAGGGGTCAAATAAGCGGGCCGGCGTAGGCACGACGAAGATGAATGCGGGAATTCTGGCATGTGGGTTAGCAAAAATTCATCAAGGAGGTGGGATGAAGCGTTTATTTGACTAGCGTTTTTTGCTTCGTTTTTGGGGCAATGCCAAAAATGAAGTAGGGTTTGGGACAACGTCCCAATAAAACTATTCCTGAAGAACTAAAACTTATATATCAATTAACCCTCTTGTTA
>RHGE01000329.1 GCA_004296775.1 Marinilabiliaceae bacterium JC017 | reverse complement strand
TCAGTGGTTGATATTACAATCAAACCGCCCCGATTTTCATTGCTTACTCAATGAAAATCACCCCTCCTAATCCTTTCAGGAGGGGAAAAGAGTGACCGGTCGAAAAGAAAATGAATTACGAGTATTTGAATCCTTTAAGTAGATGTGTAGAACAATCCTCTCTGTATCTTCTGGAATTTGCGAAAAATCTGCGTGAGATCTAAGGTGCTGGTAGCGTTAATTTAGAGTTATCTTACTTTTTGTTAGAATGTCAAGGCTTGAAGAGTCTATGTTTTAATATGGGACGTTGTCCCAAACCCTACTTCATTTTTGGCATTGCCCCAAAAAAGAAGTAAATCTAAATTCACTGATAATTGTTTACTGTTAACTGCTAATTGAATAAAGCTTCCTCGATGAATTTTTTCCTACCCACATGGCAGAATTCCCGCATTCAACTTCGTCGCGCTTGCGCCGGCCCGCTTATTTGACGGGCCTGCGCGCTTCCCAACATCACGATTCGGCTCGTCGTTTTTATTTTTGTGTTATTCTGTTGATTTGTATTGGAGGTGTCAAAACTAAAGGTAGGATCCGGTTATACAGTCGTCAATATGGACAACGTCCATCTTCAACTACTATATAACTCTTTTAATCCTCAGTGGTTGATATTACAATCAAACCGCC
>RHGE01000328.1 GCA_004296775.1 Marinilabiliaceae bacterium JC017 | reverse complement strand
CTTTCTGTTTGGGACTTGCACCCAAGGGTTTACTAAAGAGATCTTTCTCATTTAATCGTGCCGATTTCATGTCCCGATCTCATGGACTTTCACGGCGCAAACGGGCTTACGCGCTTCGGATCATTATGGCCTGGTACGTAACCTGGAGATTTGCGTTATCGTGACCTTTTAAAAGACTCCGTACCTCGGAGCCTCTGTGTTTTCATCTGTAGGTCATTACAAACATTACTTGCTTCTGTCGTACCTACGGCACTTGTTTGCTTTACTTGTTAATATCTACCATACTGCCGTGCCGATGGCACTGGATGATACAACATCGTTATCATTTCTCTGTGGCTCTGCGTCTCTGTGTTTTGACCCCGGGACGTTGTCCCAAACCCTACTTCATTTTTGGCATTGCCCCAAAAAGGAACCAAAAAACGCTAGTCAAATAAAMGCTTCAGCCCACCTCCTCGATGAATTTTTCCCAACCCACAGGCCGGAATCCCCGCATTCATTTTCGTCGCGCCTGCGCCGGCCCGCTTATTTGTCCGGGCTTACGCGCTTCGGATCATTATGGCCTGGTACGTAACCTGGAGATTTGCGTTATCGTGACCTTTTAAAAGACTCCGTACCTCGGAGCCTCTGTGTTTTCACCTGTAGGTTATTGTAAACATCACTT
>RHGE01000327.1 GCA_004296775.1 Marinilabiliaceae bacterium JC017 | reverse complement strand
GAATAGAAGTTAAAGAGGGTATTTCTGCCCGTCGTGTCCTTTATATGGACATCAGAGGCCAGGGGGCCATTCCCTTGACTCGTACTGATGAGAATTTGACTCCACGAGAAATTGAACAAAAAGCTGCCGAATTGGCCTATTTCTTGMGTGTACCAATTGAAGTATTTTGAAATGAACTGAAAATTCTTTCTCATCAGGAGGTAAAAATAAAAAAAAAAACTGTWTTTGTTCGCAAAAATGGTCTTTTCTTTTATATGTATTATGGAAATTCGTTCAACTCAATTCAGTAAGAAAACAAGTAACAAATCAAARTAATTAATAGATTCAKCTCATATATCAAAACATTACATTTTGGGATAAAGAATTTATCTTTTTATTTTAGGTCCAATTTTTTGAATTGATACATTAGATACAGATAGATCATTTTTTGTGAATTATCTCTCTTTTCTTTTGTCAACCGACCTYTCTTTTTCTACTTATCTTTTCTTTTGGGCTTCTTAATGAAATAACCAAAAGATTGGATCTCTTAATTTTTTATTATTTCTTCATTCGAATTCGAAGTGGACTCTTATTCTCTTTCTATATTCTTTCTAGATTCAAGGACTAACCAATACAATAAATCACAAATAAAAAACAGGGAATAGATTCATAGGCTCGATACCTTG
>RHGE01000326.1 GCA_004296775.1 Marinilabiliaceae bacterium JC017 | reverse complement strand
ACAACCGAGTTCAAAACTTAAGTAAAACGAATGCATCCAAAACACAGTAAAATTATCAATATACAGAAAAAGATTTTAATCAGACATATACAAAATAYGTGCATTCAAATGTTCATTCTCGTTATTTCACTGACTTCATTCGGTTATTGACTGACGCGATTTAAGCCGATGATTATATACGAGGAYAGTCMACATATACATTTCGACAGCAAACATTCAATAACAATGATTGATACGGTGAAGTCGGAGTCAGMWCTCGGACCACTAAATTCGAGAGCCGTTWCGACAACATTGTCCGACCTAAATGACGACAAAATAAATGGCCACACAAAATTCCCACCAGCTGTCTATGTAGGATATTCCTCACCATAGTCCATAGCAAGTACATTTTCTGACGTCCCAGTGTTTGTTCGTTCCCGTTATCCAAGTACGCTATATCGATCTATTTGCAATTTACCAAACCAAATTGACAATACAACCAAACTCCAATTCACATATCAAAGTTTATTCACAATTTTCAAATAGTACACACAACTGTCGTTCTAGCAACAATAATGATGACAATTACAAAACAAAGCTTCAATTTTGTAGGTTGCCAGAGCCAAAACTCCCAAATACCAAACCAATCACAAACACAAACCAAAATGTCACAAATTAATCATATATA
>RHGE01000034.1 GCA_004296775.1 Marinilabiliaceae bacterium JC017 | reverse complement strand
ACCAATTCTATGGGTCACAACCGCGAAGCTTTCGCAAATTTCATGTTATTGACCTATTGGTTATTGTGTTTTTGAAAGTGCTGGAAATTCATTAAAAAAACTGACTTTTTTGCCATTTATGGGTCCATTTTTTTCAAGTTGGGTTAAGAACAAACTAATACACCTTGAACAAGCCGTATCCAAGACAAAAGTACTAATCTCTGGAAATGAGACACTTTGCAAGCTTGTTATATGATAAACCTTAGACTGATTGACATCAATCTCACTTTTTGACTCTTAATAGTTTTGACGATCAAAGAAACACGACCTGTTTTACAACTAGTTACAAAAGCTTAACGAACCATTGACTAATAGACAATAAGAAAACAGCACCTACAGCTAATAGATTTCAAACAAAAAACCCATCAATTACAATTAAAAATATCTTATTGATCGAATACCTTCTTTTTCTGACTTCTTTTTCCTTATAAACTCTCGCTTCTTATTTCTTTTATAGAAACTGAAACTATCAAAAGAGAGGCTTATCTCATGACTTCCCTTTTGCAAGGTTGTATTGGCAAACGGAAAATCATATGAATAACAAATACTCAAACTCTTACTAATTCGTATACTAGCCAGAAATGCCATGGTGCTATTTAAGCGATAGGATGCGCCAATCCAAAATAGTTCTTTATAGAGCCATTGGGTATTAACATCTAATAATAAGTCATCTCCTCCCTTTATTCTTGCCAAACATGATGGTTTGAGAAACATATCATCCCCCACAGAAAAACCATATCCTGAAGTAATATAATAATGACGTTCAACCTTTGAAATAACATTCCCAGCTTCTGAATCTTTAATCTCTGTATTTAAAATATGAGGAACGGAACACCCGAAATAAAACTGCCGCGAAAAAAGAAATGCACCTGCCCCGAAATTTGGACTTAATTTATTCTGGACATCACTACTAAAACTCGGATCATCATGATCTATTACATCCAAACCAGTGAAGCCGATAGAGGTATTATTCAAACTGGCGCTCACACCCAGAGAAAGCAGCAACTTGTTACTTATTCTAACAATATACGAATAGGCCCCGCTAAACTGACTGGATTGAACAGGCCCGGCCTGGTTAAAAGATAACAAACCGCCAAATGACATCTTCGTTTTGTTTATTGGCGAATGCATGCCAAACAAATAAGAAACAGGGGCTCCTTCCATCCCCATCCACTGTTGACGCGCTACCAAATGCATGGATAATGCATTTCGTACACCGGCATAAGCAGGATTAATGGAAAATTGGCTATTCATATATTGTGTAGAAAGCGGATCTTGTTGTGCCAAACCCTGACAACAGATACACAGTAGGCAACTTTGCAGAAACCGCTTAATAAACATCGATATGTATCGCTTTCCTGACATTATCTGCTAAGGTATACAAAGCCCGTAATATTCCTATCAATCCCCTCTATCTTGAACAAATAGTAATAGGTATCAGGAGATAACAGTTGGCCTTTTACTGCCCCTGTATTGGCTTTACCATCCCACTCATTGTGATAATCTTCATGTTCATACACCAAATTTCCCCATTTATTAAATACCTGGAGTGAAATATTGTGGTAAGTAGAAAAATCAGGGACACAAAACCTATCATTCAGACCATCTCCATTTGGAGAAAACCCATTAGGAATATAAAATTCAAGCGCTTCATCATGAGTGACTAAAAAATATACCCTCCCCAACACACAATCTCCATCTGCATCACATAGTTCATAATCCAAAGAGTCCGTCCCAATAAAACTTCTTTCCAGAGAGGGCACTAATTCATTATCGTTATTTAGGATACAATACCCATGGGTTAAATCGGAAAAAATCGAAATGGTAACAGGCTTATCGCCCTGTATCACGTCATTTTTCAATACATTCACAGTTATTTCTGAACCGTGCAAAAATGTTACCGTATCGTTTTTAGCCTCCGGAATAAAATCAACATCAATCACTTTTATATCAACCTGCCCGTCATCACAGGCAACGGCTTCATTGCATAACCGATAAGTAAACAGATCCTCCCCCACAAAAGAATCATATGGGGTATAATTAATGGTTTTATCTTCCAGCACTTCCACTTCACCATGTTCCGGATAGGTAATAATCTCCGGACTTCCAGTTTCCAATAAGCTATAGTCATTATTAACAACCGAAACATTGGTCATCTCATTCTCCCTGACAATGGCATAATCGTCATTGACATACATATAATCACCATCAGCCGCTTTATTTGGGTCAGGATCGATTACCTCGGCTTCCTTATTATGTATCTTAATGTTTTTTACAGCCTTCAACTTTTTAATCTGTGATAAGGTATCACATGAATTGATATCCTCTCCCATATTAAAAGAATAATTAAAAGCTGTTATTTCAACATTAACAACTAATAACCAAACAAGGGTACAAATAATCGAAAGCTTACTCATTTCAATGTATCACTAAACATTAAATGACAGACATGAGTCTGTTCTATTACTTGAATTCAAGTTCTTATAACATCAACTATAACGAACACTGGCCTTATTTATTTTTTCCCTTTCCTTTTATATGTAAATCTTTCATGCCTGGTCACCTCCTTACATGGCACACGCCTTACTTTCTTTTTATCCCTGCAAAAACGATATCCGAAGACCACTTGATAGGCACTTCCATAATCTACCTGAGCCTGGGTAAGCCCTAGCTGATACTCTAATCCAACATTAAAACTTTTAAACTCTACCCCAAATGTGGCCGCAAATCCCAGACTCTTGCCAAACGCATGATCCATGGTTCGACGATAAGCTATGAGCCCCCAATAGGTTAAATCAGGATCAGGGGTCATAAAATAGGCTTTTAGATTCAAATCCAGCCGGCTATCTACCAACATATTCCGGCGATACATTAACAAAGGATCCAGAAATATATCCATATTTGGTATCTTAATGGTGGTTCCAGCGTGGAAATGAATATCCATGGTCTGGTCCGGTTCATTATCCTCCCTATACATGGAATTGGTCTGAGGCATCAGGTTGGTAACTGCCAACCCTACATGGTGTTTGTTATACTTTAACAACACCCCCGTATTAGCATTAATTCCCCAACCACTCTCAACACCTCCACCAATGGCAGGATCAAGCATCCCAGTCTCAGTAAAATTAGTTTGATCCAGGGAACTCTGCTCTGCCGCCAGTGACAAACCAAATGTTAAAGTGGAGTTTGTCCGGCGTTTTTTCACCAGCACCACCTCATAGGAAAAGGATTGTTGCAGACCCATCTCTTTATAATTACCATTCTGGTCATTATAAACATAGGTACCCATTCCCGCTCCCCCCGACAAGGGACCTTGAAAACTTAATATTTGCGTAGTGGGTGCGAGATCCACCCCAAACCACTGCTTCTGATAAAAACCGTTCACCGTGTAGCAATCCTTATAAAAACCCGCAGCGGCCGGATTCATCATAAACAGATCGTAAACATATTGGTTCGTTAAATAATACTTTTGAGCTGAGATACCTGAAATTGACAAGACTAAGCTCAATAGCAATATAATTCTTCTCATGATTCCAGATTATCGTTTTATTGAAATATGACCTTTAACCAGTTTATTTATGGGCTTAACATGAATGATATACCAATAATCATCAGACGGCACTGGTTTGTTTTGGTACTCGCCATCCCATGACTCCTCAGCCGGCATAAACTCTGCCAGCAACTTACCGTAACGGTCGTAAATCCGGACAATGGATTCAGGGAATTTTTCCATTCCTTTCAACTCCCAGGTATCATTGATACCATCCCCATTAGGCGTAAAGAAATTGGGCACCTCCACATTATACTCCGAAAACAACACCACCGTATCCCGCGCACAACAACCATTAACATCCTCCACCAGGAGATGATACGTCCCGTTGGGCAAATCCTTGAACAGATTCTCATCTTGTGGAAATTCATCATTATAAGAGTAACGAAATGGCATGGTACCCTCTGTGGCAACAATCCCTATCTGACCATATATAATGGTATCAATCCTGGTAATAACAGGTGACGGTTTCACATCTATATTAATGGTATCGCGCAGAAGAAAACATCCATCCGTCACTTCAACCCAATACTCGCCTTTTTCCTTAATGGTTTTATGTTGCTGATCCCACTTATCATTCCAATGGTATTCCAGATAATCAGGACCTGCATCTAAAATTATACTATCTAAACTGCATATTTCAGTATCAGGACCAAGGGTATAAGGCGGTGCTTCATAACCATATACTACTTTAGTATCCCAGCCATAACACCCGTTTTTATCCTTCACCGTAACCATATTAACCGTATCACTGAAATTAGCCATGATCCGTTGATCCGTTGAACCATTTTGCCACAAGTAGGATTCAAAACCGGTACCCGCATCCAACTGTATGGGCTGAAGCGGACATGCAACTTCATCTTCTCCTAGTTCCACCTGGGGAACCGGGAACCTGGAAATGAGAATATCATCACTGTTAGAACAATGATTTGCATCGGTTACCGTTACCGTAAATTTTCCTTTACCAACCTCTATTTCAGGCGTGGTTTCACCGGTTGACCATCGGATTGATTCATATACAGGATCTACACTTAATGTAGAAAAGTCTCCTACACAATTACTAAAATCAGGTCCCAGGTCTACCTCCGGCAACGCATTGGCAGTAATAACTACTTCATCATCTGTCCGGCACATATCCTCGTTCCAAACCGATAATTTATATATCCCGCTTTCATCAACTATTTTAAATGATTTATTGTCGGCCGGATTATCGTTCCATTGATAGGTGCTAAAATCGGTATTACCCAGCACCTTCACGGTATCTCCTTTACACATGGCAACATCGGGTCCCAGATTAAAAACAGGTGCACTTTTCAAAATCACAGGAACAGAACCCGATGATGAACATTTATTCTTATCTACCACTTTCAACGTGTAGGTACCTGTTTCATTAAAAACAGACCACGGGCCATCAACCGGGCCATCGAAGGTAACCCCTTTCTCATCTACTCTTTCCCATTGATAATGCTCAATTTGACTCTCAATACTCTTGGGCAACTCCAATGTATAGGTGGTATTCTCGCAATAAGAAACCTGTTCTCCCAAATCAATCTTGGGTAATTCATAGGGCGTAAAGGTAATTTTGTCAGAAACCTTACAACCAATATCATCTTTAGCTTCCAGGTAATAGGTCCCGGGTTCATTCACCGTTATCTTCTCATTGCTATAGTTCGTTGTCTCTCCCGTACTCCACCTGAAGGAATCAAACGTTCTGGGGCTCACAATGGCCGAATCGGCAATAGCTACTTCAATGGGCCCCGGACAAACCTGCCTGTCATCCCCCAAATCGACCATTGGTGGCGCCCACGTCCTTACTTCCACTTCATCACTATTTTTACATCCATTGGGCATGGTGGCTGTTAGTTGATAAACCCCCGGCGTTGAAACAACTATATCCTGAGAAAACCGTTGAAATGTTGCATCACCTATTTTATGCCACTCATAAGCATTAAAACCAGTGGGTGGTCCCGCTATTTTAAATTCATCTCCCTGGCATATATCCTCATCATTACCCAGGGTAAAATCCATGACAGGCTTAACACTGAGATCGACAGAAGTATTAACTTTACACTTGGTAGCCTTATCGGTAACCGTTACTGTATATTTTCCCGCCTTTACATCTGTAACCGTAAAAGTATTTTCATCGCCTACTAAAGGAGTAACCTTACCATCTTTTTCATAAGACCATGAATAACCAAGCTGATCTTCCGCCGTTTTCAGAGTAACAGATGCATTACTACACACATCCTTATCTTTTCCCAGCGAAAATGCAGCGGGTTTATGATACACTACATCAAGAGCATCTGTTGCTGTACAACCATGCTCGTCAGTTATCACTAACTCATAGTTACCTTCCTTACTTACAGGAACCACTCTGGCACCAACATCTATATCATCCTCATTCCATTTTATCGACTCAATGCGACTCTTCACCAACGGTATCTTAAAACCTATATCCCATGTACCAGGACAGAAAACTGGTTGCGGCTTATCCAACATAACATCAGGAGCCGCATAAACTGTAACGTTAACTTCAGCGTAATTAATACATCCATGATTCGTTGTGGCAGTTAACTTATAAGTTTTATCACCAGCATCTTTTTCTAAAATTTCAAATGTCGGGTCAGTACTTATGGTACCAGGTTGCCCCTCAATACTCCATTCAAATGTCGTAAAATTATTATCCCCTTCTATTTTCAGAATATCTCCCTCACATACCTCATCACCATCTTTCATAGAAAGCGGAGGATTGTCAAACACCGTAAGCTCAACTTCATCTTGCAATTTACATCCCTTACCCTGGGCTGTTACAATATATTTACCGGCATCTTTCTTTTGAACACTGGGAATTGTGTATTCCTTTTTCCCCTTTAAAGATCCCATCTCATTGGACATATCATTATGATACCAAACATACCCACTAACACCAGCATCATCCTGCACTCGAATAGTAAGAGGATCACCTTCACACATGTTTGACATTCCTTTTACAACAAATAAGGGGAGTGCCTTCAACTTTAGTGTGATATCCTTTTCACTGAAACACCCCTTTTTATCGGTTGCCATTAGGGTATAAGTCTCTTCCGATTTCTCAAATTTTCCAATATTTATATCAATACTTGCCTTGTCCCCAATCTCATCCCCGGTATCTTTTATTCTCCAGGCATACTCTATATCAGCATCAGCATTCTTAACTTTAAGGGTATACGATTCCTTATCGGGACAGATCTCAATCTCATCCTTGTCGAATATAATTTCGGGAAGAGGAAGCGCTGTAATTTTCAAATCACCAGTAACCGCACACCTGAGTTTAGGATCTACATCCACCATGGTGGCTTGCAGGTGATAATCATCATCAAAACCAGCTTTGATTTCCAAGCCGTTTTCATGGTAACCCGCATCACCATCGCGTGTCCAGTGGAAATTCTCCAAAGCCATGTTTTTCAATTCCTGTGATTCATCGGTATTCAGCAAGGGAACTTCATCACCCGCACAAAACCCTTTATCTTCAATTGATATTTCAGGAAGCTTTTTCACACTAACATTCATAAAGGCTTCCATCGGACATTCATTCCCGTCATCAGCAGTAACAATGTACTTACCGGCTATATTTTTCTCATTAGCCTTAAGCAAAAGTTCTTGAGTATTTTCCCCGTCTATCTCATCTCTTACCCCTTTTATCTCCTTATACCATCTATAGCCAGTGCCCATTACAGGTTTTCCATCAACAGAAACCTCCGCCTTAATCACAACTTCCGTATTTGGACACACTTTCTGATCATGTACACTGAAATCAGTCTTCTTAAAACATTTATAATCTAAGTCTCCACTGCCCATACATCCATGCTGGTCTTCTACCTTCAGGGTTATTTTAGCAGGTTCCGCCAAGTCTATAAATGATTTATCCGATACGGGAAATCCATCTATCTTCCAGGTATACTCCTTCATACCGGCCGGCCCCTCTATTCTTTTTGGCACTCCAGGGCACCCTCGTTCGTCGGACAGGTTCACTTCGGGCAAGGCAAACACCTCAACATCAATCGTCTTGGTAACTGGGCACCCCTTATCAATCCAACAGGTTACCTCTACCGGGTATTTCCCTGGTTTCGTCACCTGCACATACTTCTGTGATTCATCCTGATTAACTTTACTTCCATCGACCACCCATTCATATTTGTAGCCAGGCTGATGGGATTCATTCTCAATCCTGCTACCCGCACAAAGACCTTTGCTAATATCTGTTAACGAAATGTCCGGCACAGGCTTTGCCGTAATCTTGATTGCTTTATTATTGGTACAGCCCTTAACATCAGTCACCGTTAATTCCACTTCATGGCTTTCATTGGGGTTCACATCAACCGGAAACTGTTGTTCAGACGAAGTAGCACGAACCGCACTTCCCACCCGATCTGTCCAGTCATAAGTATTCATGGCGTCAGGTCCTTGCAGATCGACATTTCCGGGACACTTATCCATATCATGCAGGTCAATCTCAGGCTGAGTGAACTCCACATCAATAGCGGCTTTTAATTCACACTCACCTAAAAGATCATCAACCACCCAATATTTACCTGATTCTTTCACCTTTAATATAGACTTTTTGGAAAGAAGTTTATTCGGATCTTTATCCGCATACCAAGAAAACTTATGAGCTCCAAAGCCCAAGGAAGGTACCTGGGCTGTAAGCTCAATTTCATCACCCACACATTTCTGAGTTAACCCATCAATTGTTAAGTTACTATAAGAAGAAAAGTAGCCATAACTCAAACTACCATTGTTCACATCAACAACTCCCAGGTGAAATAAGCCTTTACTATTAACAAGCGTATAAGATTTACCATTAGTAACTATCCCATTTAAATCCTTGACAGCCGTATACCAGGCATCATCCTCACTACCTGACACGCCATCTTTTATTTTCTTCCAATTTAAATTACCCAGGCCAATCTCCTTATTTTCCTTTTGATCAATCAATCTGAAGCTTTCCCTGTTTTTACCCTTTGTTAATATCTGAATGTAATAACTATATTTATTTGTACTGCAAAATGAAACACTCTTGGAACCGGTGCAGGTAATTTGCGGCAAAAGGGCACTTCCAAACTCCGTATTTAATCCAACCACCTCGTACACATATACCGGTTTGGATGCCTTTATATATACTGCAGATTGATCCCTACCAATAGGAACACTAATCATATCCCCTGCCTTTGCAAGACTTTTTGCGGCCTCGTTACCTACCCACACTTCGGTGTCATCCTGAGTACTCATTATAAAAACCCTGTTAACATCCCAATAACCTAAACTCCTGATTGCTATATACTCCTTTCCAAGCAGATCAACAGGCACCAACTGGTCTCCTATTAAATCATAACCTCCACCTGTTACAGGATTTTGTACTGAATCATCCGAAATGGTTACGGCAATGGGCTTGTCTGACTGGAGATGGGTTCCTCCCATACTTGCACTATAAGATTGAAAGGGATATTCCAGGCAACAGGTCTGTCCTCTTTTTTCAAACGTTATTACGAAAGGCTTGTTGGCTGCCCGATAAGCTTTATCAAAGAACACATTTACACTCGGCACAACAGTCACCGTAGTGTTATCTTCCGTGGCAACGATATCTACTTTTTCAGTGGCTTTGGGCCTTAAAAAGTCCACATTCCTCAATGTATTCTGAGATGGGATATAAAACTCGGTTCCTAGCGCGTTATCTCCTTTTAATGTGAATATATCGGGATTAACGGCATCACCATCACCATTCGCACCTACTACTTCATAATAAGCACTGATATTTTCATCCGATGTGATATAAAGCCCTTTGTCATTAACCTTACCACTGGGTTTGTTTTCTATATCCTCATGCTTTAATGTAATGGTTTTTTGAGTATTCGCTTCTACTTGCACTGGATCTAGAGTAAAACCAGCATTCGCAGGCATACTAATGGTAACATTCGCCAGCTTATCAAATGCCGTAATTCTTAACACCACCGGTTTATCACTATGGTCACTGGTAACCTCCGGTGCCACAAACCAAAATTCCTTTCCAACCTGGGCATATGTTTCCAATCCGGTAAAAAAGATTAATAAACTTATAACCAAAACAAACCGTCTCATAAAAATATCTTGTTAGTCTAAACTTTAGGATATCGCTATAATAAAATATTTGACGAAATTAACTAAAAATTACACAAAAAGAAGTATTTCTCTAATAAGACAACAATACGAGCCACTATGGTTTTTTCATTTTCTTTTCTATGTTAATACGTTTCTTTTCCTTTTAATGGGTTAATTGCCTAAATAAATAAAGATTGGAAATCATTGCATCTTTAATAAAAGATGTAATTCCCCTTTCATATCAACTACAACAGCCCAATATTACTATTCAAAACCTATAGACCAGATATCAAACAAGTTCAAATAGAACAACCATCGAAATAAGTCTACTTACCATATGAACAAGGTTATACATGAGGTACTAAATCACCAATAATATCAATAAACACAACTTAAACATGAGTTATGTCATACTAATACCTGACATCATGAATCCAATTTAAAAACAACTGATTACTATAAATGGATTATTGTACTCTTTAAAAAAACAACTACAGCACAATCAAATTTCCCCCTTGCACCCCTTTAAAGGCAGTTGACTCATCCATTTTTCCATTTCCACCCTGCAACTAACGTTTAAAGACATACGCATCGATAGTAAAAACCAACAATGACCCTTTTTGCAGATCGTTCACGTAAGGAAAAAGATCGGTTGATCTCAAAAAAAGGTTGTCGCAGATGCTCGTGACCTCCTTTTTGCCCTTTCTAAGCTCGACATTGGGGTAAAACACATGCAACTTGCCCTGAAAAACATCCAATTTCATGTACCTGCACCCCAAATTGCTACTATGAACACCTGCCCTTCCATGTTTTTTGGGCCAAAAAGCATGTCCCCGCACAGAAAGTTGGATGTCTGATTGCTCAATGCCGATCAAAAACAGGCCTTTTTCGAGCTTAAAAACATCAAATTACATGTCTCGAAACATCATGACGCATGTTTTTCTGCTCTTCTTCCATGTTTAGGATAGCAATAATGCGGTCATCAAGGGGAAAAATGGAGTGGATGGATAGGAATTATCAAATAGAAAGATCACCATTACAATCAAGAGTTCACTACCGGAAAAGTAAAAAGTATCAAGTACAGAGTATCAAGATGATTTACTGCCAGCCAAAAATATTTTGCCAGAAAAAACACGAAGATCGCTGATAATATACCTATGTTTTTTCAGGAGAATCCTGAAAAAAAGACTCTTCGAGGGATGTTACTAAATGCTGATTGTTGTTCGAGATTGACATTGGTAAGTGCGGTCTATTTCAATCTGTTTCCATGTATTTCTATTTATTTCCCCCTCTAACTTCTGACCTCTAACCTCTCTATATAATTTCATCCAATTTGAACAACATGTCGGTAAAAGTTGCTGCCTAAAACCATCACTCATACCGGAGCGCGTCAATGGGATCGAGTTTAGCGGCTTTGATGGCAGGCATAAGGCCGGAAACAAGACCAACAATAAAACAAAGGGTGATACCCACCAAAATCCATAACCAGGGTATAATAAAAGGTGCCTTCAACACAATCGACATAATGTTACCAACCAGGATACCTAACACAATGCCCAACAAGCCTCCAAGCTGCCCGATCAATATCGACTCAAAAAGAAACTGGTTACGAATGGTGCGCTTATTGGCGCCAAGGGCTTTTCTGACACCTATTTCTCGCGTTCGTTCTGCCACTGCCACAAGCATAATATTCATCAACCCAATGGCAGCCCCTAATAATGTAATTAATCCAATCACCGAGGCCACTCCCGTAACCGTGGAAGTACTCTCCACCAATATGCGCGACAGATTATCACTCTTATTAATATTAAAGTTATCCTCATCGTGCAGGGTGAGCCCCCTGATTACCCGGAACACCCCGGTTGCTTCATTGATCGCGGCCTCAACCAAACTGGTATTATTTGCTTTCACTTCAATTTTATAAGACATGCGCGGTCGGCTGAATAGTTGACGCACATTACTAACCGGTAAAAGCAAAATATTATCACTCTGGCTACCAAAACCGGCACCTTTCTCTTCCAACACCCCAACCACCTTATATTTGCTACCTCCTAGCGACACGACCTTACCAACAGGATTGATTTTAGAGGGAAATAGTTTTTTTGCCAAATCACTTCCCAGAAGTGCTACGAAACGACTGTCACGGACTTCCACATCTGAAAAATTACGACCTGTCTTCAAAGAATGGCCGGAAGTATGTAAAAAGTTTTCATCGGCGCCATATACGGCCACATTGGGATTTGATTTATTTGATTCATATTTGACCGTTGCAATTCCCGTGGCCATATAGGATACTGAAACAGTAGCAGGAAAATTAAATTCATCCTTAAAACGCATCGCCTCTCTATAGGATACGAAACCATAGTTTTTTGACCGGTATTTCTTCTTTCCGATCTGTACATTCATACCCCTGTTTTCAATGGTGAAAGAGTTCGCTCCCATGCTGGTAAAACGATTACTAATCGCGCCTTCAATAGAGGAAATAGCAGTTAAAATGCCAACCAGCGCAGTAATACCGATACCTATAATAAGTATGGTCAATATGGATCGTAACAAATTAGCCCGTATGGACCCGAATGCAATCCTGATATTCTCCTGAATTAAGGCAATCTTCATATTCGTTCATTTTAAAACATAAGGCAAAAACAGTATTGGCTGGAAACAATTACCAATTCCACCTATTTTATTTGATAAAAAAAATACCCTCCTCCTATTTTCAAATTTCTTTTAACTATTAATTTCACACATCTAAAATCAGTGTCTGACACCCTGCAAAACACCAACATCCACCAAACACACCACCTGACTCACTGATAATTACCCAACAAACACACCAAGGTTTAAACATTTTTTCTCAAATATACAACGTCAAAAATCTGGAATGTTATATAACAGCTTCTACTCCCACCCCAACACCCACAACCAACATAAAGGCCTAATTTACTGAAAATAAACTGCACAGATAACATCTTTCAATCTAAAACCTCTGACACTTGCAATAACCTATAACAACTATGATTTTTTACTAGATTTGTTTTTCAATTATCAAACTCCTAGTTAACGACTAATTCTTATTGTTATGGCTTTCGACATTGAAATGATCAAAAAGGTTTATGCTGAAATGGCTGACAAAGTGGGAAGTGCCCGCGAGCTATTAGGCAAACCACTTACTTTGACAGAAAAGATTCTTTATGCCCACCTGGCAGATACATTGCCAGCGCAACCGCATGGAAGAGGACAATCCTATGTCAACTTCAATCCGGACCGGGTTGCCATGCAGGATGCTACCGCCCAAATGGCGTTGTTGCAATTCATGCAGGCAGGAAAAGACAAAGTGGCCGTACCCGCTACCGCACATGCGGACCACCTGATTCAGGCAAAAGAGGGAGCCAAGACCGACCTGCCGGCAGCTGAAATCACCAATAAAGAGGTGTATGATTTCCTGAGCTCCGTGTCCAATAAATATGGCATCGGCTTTTGGAAACCAGGTGCAGGAATTATCCACCAGGTAGTATTGGAAAATTATGCTTTCCCCGGAGGTATGATGATTGGTACCGACTCTCACACAGTAAATGCCGGCGGACTGGGTATGGTCGCCGTTGGAGTTGGTGGGGCCGATGCCGTAGATGTTATGGCTGGTATGCCATGGGAATTGAAATTCCCGAAATTAATTGGTATAAAACTTACCGGTAAGCTGAATGGCTGGGCAGCACCTAAAGACATCATCCTTAAAGTGGCAGGTCTATTGACGGTTAAAGGCGGAACAGGCTGCATTGTTGAGTACTTTGGTGAAGGTGCCCAATCGATTAGCTGTACCGGAAAAGGTACCATTTGTAATATGGGTGCCGAAATTGGTGCCACCACTTCTACGTTTGGTTATGATGCTTCTATGGAACGCTACCTGAAAGCAACCAACCGCATGGACGTAGCCGAGGCGGCCAATCAAATAAAAGAGCACCTGACTGCTGACCCTGAAGTATACGCTGATCCTGAAAAATATTTCGATCAGGTTATCGAGATCAACCTAAGCGAACTGGAGCCACACATTAACGGCCCATTCTCTCCCGATAAAGCAACCCCTATTTCAAAAATGCGGGAAGTGGCTGAGCAAAACGGTTATCCACTGAAAGTAGAAGTAGGCTTGATTGGTTCCTGTACCAACTCTTCCTATGAAGACATCGCCCGTTCGGCCTCTGTGGCAAAACAGGCAGCTGAAAAAAATCTAAAAGCAAAAGCTGAATTCTCCATCACACCGGGATCGGAGCAAGTGCGATACACCATCGATCGCGACGGCCTTATTAATACATTCAACCAAATTGGCGGAAAAGTATTTGCTAACGCCTGTGGCCCTTGTATTGGCATGTGGGCCCGTGAAGGTGCAGACAAAAAAGAGAAGAATACCATTGTTCACTCCTTTAACCGCAACTTCGCCAAACGTGCTGACGGCAATCCAAACACCCATGCCTTTGTGGCATCTCCTGAAATGGTAACTGCATTGGCCATCGCCGGCGACCTGGGATTCAACCCTATTACCGATACACTGATTAACGAGAATGGCGAGGCCGTGAAACTGGATCCTCCTACTGGTGATGAATTACCGGTAAAAGGTTTTGCAGTGGAAAATAACGGCTACCAAAAACCAGCTACAGACGGTTCAGGCATTGAAATAACAGTAAACGAGAAGAGCGAACGCCTTCAATTACTCACCCCATTTGCACCCTGGAATGGTGAGAATATTACAGGCGCTAAACTGCTGATTAAAGCAGAAGGCAAATGTACGACTGACCACATCTCTATGGCCGGACCTTGGTTACGTTACCGTGGGCACCTTGACAATATCTCAAATAACATGTTAATTGGAGCTGTCAACGCTTTCAACCACGAAACCAATAAAGTGAAAAACCAGTTAACCGGTGAATACGGAGAAGTTCCTGCAACACAACGGGCTTACAAAGCCGCTGGTGTTCCTACGGTTGTAGTGGGCGACCATAACTATGGAGAAGGTTCTTCAAGGGAACATGCCGCCATGGAGCCTCGTCACTTAGGTGTCAGAGTGGTATTGGTTAAGAGTTT
Organism: Marinilabiliaceae bacterium JC017; assembly: GCA_004296775.1. Lineage (GTDB taxonomy): Bacteria > Bacteroidota > Bacteroidia > Bacteroidales > Marinilabiliaceae > JC017. The sequence goes on along the minus strand of RHGE01000034.1, from coordinate 80,535 downwards.
TGCCAGGATTCATGAAACAAACCTTAAAAAACAGGGAATGCTGGGGCTTACTTTTACCAATGAAGCAGATTACGACAAGATAATGGAGGATGATACATTCAACTTCCTGGATCTGGATCAGTTCGCACCAGAGAAACCATTATCATTAGAGTTGGTGCATGCCGATGGCTCTAAAGAGGTAATCACAGCCAATCATACTTACAATGAGCAGCAGATTGCCTGGTTTAAAGCCGGATCAGCACTCAACCTGATTAAACAGCAAAAATAAACCGGGAACAACATCCGGTTATTAATTCATAAGCAAATCATTTCGACAGATGCGGGAATTTTAATAGATCACCTCAATTCTGTCGAAATGATTTCACTTAAAAAAGCAGGAGGTACACATGAAAACTGCAGTTATAGCCGGAGCCACAGGATTGATTGGACAATGCCTGATGAAACACCTGATAAAAAGCTATTCCTTCTCCAGGATTATTATCCTTAGTCGTCACCACCTTAAAATCACCGATCCCAAGGTAGACGTCATTACCCTTGATTTTGAAACACTCCCCGACCTGAATATCCATGAACACATTGACGATGTTTTCTGCACATTGGGTTCTACACAAAAAAAAGCAGGAAGCAAAGAAGCTTTCAGACAGGTCGATTTTGATTACGTGGTAAACCTATCCAGATGGGCAGTCCGCCATAATGCCAGATCATTTTCCGTAGTTAGTTCGGTGGGTGCAAACCCTACCTCCTCCAGTTTCTACCTGCGCACCAAAGGCCAAATGGAAACAGCCGTAAAACAATGCGACATCCCTTCTATATTTATTTATCGCCCCTCATTACTTTTAGGAAACAGAGAGAAAACAAGGTCAGGCGAACAGATATCAGCAAAAATTCTAAATTTCATAGCCCCCCTACTGACAGGTAAGTTCATAAAATACCGAGCCATTGAAGCCACCAAGGTAGCCCGTGTCATGTACAAAATGACTTTTACCCAATCGGAAGATATTTTCACTTTCGAATCCAACGAAATCGAACAAATATCAGCAGAGATAAATCCATTAGAGTAAAAATAGAACCAACAGGCGTGAGAATTACTGGTCTTTCATGTAGCAAGCTTTTAATAAAAAACTCTGAAAGAGTGCCTGTAATAGCACAGGGTTTCAACCCTGTGTTTCCAATCACAACAATAAGGAAGACTGAAGGCCTGATATGTATTAAACGCTACCTCAAAAATACAAACACCCTTTCAGGGTTGAATTTACATACACTAATAGACATAGGGTCAAAACCCTATGCTTTTACAAATGGCCTTTCAGGCCTGGATGTAGCAGTTCCACCCCGATCTATCATCTAAACGTCAATACGATCAAAGACCATTGGAAAACTAACATCTAAGTCAATCATTAATTAGAATAGAGCCAGCAGGCGTGAGTATTACTGGTCTTTCATGTAGCAAGCTTTTAATAAAAAAACTCTGAAAGAGTGCCTGTAATAGCACAGGGTTTCAACCCTGTGTTTCCAATTACAACAACAAGGAAGGCTGAAGGCCTGATATGTATTAAATACTACCTCAAAAATACAAACACCCTTTCTGGGTTGAATTTACATACACTAATAGACATAGGGTTAAAACCCTATGCTTTTACAAATGGCCTTTCAGGCCAGGATGTAGCAGTTCCACCCCGATCTATCACCTATCCGCATCACTCACCCTACAAACCTGCTGCCTGTAACTATTTTGAGACAGCTATTTTCAACTTTTTATTTTTGATCTTCTCCTTACTAATTAACTGCAGCAGCTTCTTCACTTTATTTCGGCGAACAGCCACAAAAGAAGAATAATCCAGGACATCAATCAAACCAAGATCATCCTTTTGCAACTTTCCTTTTTTCAGAAAGAGCCCCACGATATCCACCTTATTGACCTTATCCTTTTTACCACTACCGATATAAACCGTTACCCATTCGGGCGTCTGGGGCAATTCAGCCTGCTCCTCAACCGCTTCAAAAGCCACCTCACCGGTGATATAGGATGGCAACGGCTCGTCTTCCCCTAAAACCAAATAGGCGGTTCCTTCGGCATTCATTCGCGCGGTACGTCCGTTACGGTGAATAAAAGCCTCCTCTTTCGACGGAAGATGGTAATGAATGACATACTTTATCTCAGGTATATCCAGCCCCCTGGAAGCCAGGTCGGTTGTAATCAACAAATGATGACTGCCATTACGGAATTTAATGAGCGACCGCTCCCGCTCCTCCTGTTTCATGCCACCATGAAATACATCATGGGCCAGTCCCATTTCATGCAGATGCCCGCTAATACGATCGGCCGAGTCACGGTGGTTAACAAATACCAGCATCGGTTCGTTGCCCAGCTGACACACCAACCTGAAAAAAGCCTCCAATTTATCCCGCCCTTCCGACCGGATGGCCTTCAGCGTTAATCCCTGTGGTATCTCTTCACTGATAAAGCTCAACTTAAAAGGTGCCCGCACACCTGTGAAAGCAGGAATCTCATCCATATGTGTGGCGGAAGTCAGGATACGTTGTTTCACCCGCTTCAACTGCCAGATGATCTCTTTCATCTCTATGTGAAAACCCAACTCCAATGCCTTATCAAACTCATCCAGCACCAGCGTTCTCACCTTTGATGGATTAAAACTCTTCCGGCGCAAATGATCAGCCACGCGTCCCGGGGTACCAATCAGTACTGCCGGCGGATGCTGCAGGTTGTTTATCTCTGTCTTGATGGGATGGCCGCCATAACAACAGTTCACCTTAAATCCTGTTCCCAGATTTTTTAACACACTCTCAATTTGCAGTGCCAGCTCCCTGGATGGTGCCAATATAATAGCCTGCACAGTCACCGCGTTGGGATCTAAGGTGGCGATTAATGGCAACAAAAAAGCCAGTGTCTTCCCTGACCCTGTAGGTGCCAGCAACACCACATCATCGTTTTTCACACAAGCATCAATCGTGGCCTGTTGCATTTCATTAAGCTCAGAAATGCCCATTTTTCTCAGTCCCTCCCGGACAACCTTTGAATTCTTTTGCATGCGGCAAAGATAGTTGCAAAAAATACAACCCCCATCCCTTCAACTAAACTCATCGTCACTAAATAGGCAAAAACATGCCATAGTAGTTAGGATGTCAAGACTTGAAGACTCTGTATTTTAATCGGGACGTTATCCCGGATCCTAATCCCTTTTTGGCATCGCCCCAAAAAGGAACCAAAAAACGCTAGTCAAATAAACGCTTCCGTCCAGCTCGTTAATTAGATTTTTGCGTTATTCTATTGATTTGTATTGGAGGTGTCAAAACTAGTGGTAGGATCGGGTTATACAGTCGTCAAATCTATAGCCTATTATCTAATACTAACAATAACCCCACAAACTCGAGAAAAAGTTAAACAATCATAAACGACCATAATGTTGTTGCAAAACACATTAAAGAACTGCCTTCCTTTTCCTGAAAAAACTATCTTCGCGGCTTTTAATCCAAAAACGACAATGAGAATAGACATCAACCAAAAGAAAATGGCCATCGGCGATAAGTTCTCCGTGGTACATAATCAACAAACAACCCTAAAGGCAGCCTCTAAAATCTTCAGAATATTATCTGAGATAGAGGTATTCAGAGCCGACAATGAAAAGAAACTAGCCAGCATAAAAAAGAAATTCGCTTTCTTCAAGGCGCGCTACCATGTAGAGATAGAAAATCAAGCCCCTATCCTTTTTAATACCGAATCCTATTGGAAGAACCACTTCCGCTGCATCAACGGAACAGACACATATGACATTTACGGCCACCGCGGCAGGAAATTTTCTATTTTCAAAAACGACCAACAAGTCGCCTGGTTTACCAAAGAGGCAGTTACCTTCTTCGAAGGGGATAATTACATGATGATGGCAAACGACGATGCCGATCAGTTTTTAATGGTCTGCTTTGTGCTGATCGTTGACAATTACCGGAGCAAAAAACGAAACAACAACGCCATCAACATCGATCTGGGAAATGTGTTCCAGGCAAGGCCTTTTGACAAGAATTGGCTGCCACAAGAAGAAACTGCAACGCTTCCTGTGTAACACTGAAGGCCCTCAGGATAAAGCTGCAGGAATAATGGCAATTAATCATAGAATAAAGCCGATCTACTCAAATTAATATTGATAAACAAGAGTCGGACTTATAAAAAACAAACCCCTGGTGCATAATCCTCACCAGGGGTTTTTATTAATCAATTTTAAAACTACTCAAATAACGTTCGCCCGTATCGGGTAAAAGAACAACAATTCGCTTTCCTTTGTTTTCAGGTCGCTTGGCCACTTCAATAGCGGCCCATAAGGCGGCACCTGAAGAATACCCGCACAAGATCCCCTCCCGGGTAGCTGCCAGGTGACAGGTCTCAATAGCCACTTCATTATCTACCCGTATCACTTCGTCGTATACGGCGGTATTCAATACCTCAGGCACAAACCCGGCACCGATACCCTGAATTTTATGGGGCCCTGGTTCGCCGCCAGACAAGATGGCAGAAGCAGCAGGCTCTACTGCAATAATCTTCACATCCGGATTCCGCTCCTTTAATACTTCACCAACACCCGTGATGGTACCCCCCGTACCAATGCCGGCCACAAAAACATCAACCCTGCCATCGGTATCATTCCAAATCTCTTCCACGGTGGTACACTTATGAATAGAAGGGTTGGCGGGGTTCTTAAACTGCTGCGGAATAAAGGCCTTTTCATAGTTTTTCGCCAACTCATCGGCCTTTTCAATAGCTCCTTTCATCCCTTTCTCGGCCGGTGTTAACACCAACTCTGCACCAAATTTCTTTAACAGCTTACGCCGTTCCATGCTCATACTCTCCGGCATGGTCAGCACCAGCTTGTAACCTTTAACGGCAGCTACAAACGCCAACCCCACACCCGTATTCCCACTGGTTGGTTCAATAATAACCGTCTCCTTATCCAATACACCCGACCGTTCTGCATCCTCTATCATCGATAGCGCAATACGATCTTTCACCGAACTGGCCGGATTAAAGAATTCGAGCTTTGCCACCACCTCAGCACCGGCATCAGCTGCCAGGCGATTGATGCGCACCAACGGAGTATGCCCGATTAATTCCGTAATGTTATTTGCTATTTTACTCATGATTCCTTGTTTATATATAATACATCACTTGCTGATTCTCATCATCCAACAATTCCTTTAATCGCTTCAATGAGCAACTCTCTAAAAAGGTATGGTATTCATTTTTCACCTCATCCATATACTTCTCCACCGCTATCGCCTTATGCGACTCTCCCTCCGGCACTTTCTCCGCTTTGTCTTCCAGGGCCGCCACCACCTCATACAAAGAAATCTGATCCAATGGTTTGGCCAATCGGTAACCACCTCCGGCGCCTCTTTTCACATTCACCAACGCATGCTTCCGCAAGCTCACCGCAATGGCCTCCATGAATTTCACCGGCAATCCCTCATTCACTGCCAGCTCCCCCACACCAACGGGCAGTTCACCGCCACGGGAAGCCAACACCAACAAAAACCGCAATCCATAATATACCTTCCTTGAAAACATCTCCTATTCTTTTACTATCCTTTAAGGCAAAGTAAAACACTTATTTCATTAGCTACAAGCCTTTAGACTGTTTTTTATTCCTACTTCTTTAGTAGCTTTTGAGAAAACAAGCACACACGAAGGGTTTGGATGTTCGATGGGGGGATGTTCGACGTGGAGATGTTGGGATGTTCGACGTGGGGATGTTCGACGTGGAGATGTTGGGATGTTCGATGTTGGGATGTTCGACGTGGGGATGTTCGACGTGGAGATGTTGGGATGTTCGACGTCGGGTTCTGGGTTCTGAGTTCCGGGTTGCACCTTCTCTGCAGTTTCTCAACTTCTCAATTTCTCAACTTTTCTATTTGGGAATGTTCGATGTTGGGTTCTGGGTTGCACCTTCTCTGCGGTTTCTCACCTTTTCAATTTCTCACCTTAACTCCTCAAAACGCCTCCCGGATAGTAAAGTAAAGCGCATTGTCACCACGATTGGTCATGCCATAGTCGATGCGAAAATTAAGACCATCGTCGGGCAATACCCTGAACCGCAACCCCAACCCGCCTGCCACATGTGCATCGTTGAGCATGTTGTTATTCAGGTCACCAAACACATTTCCCACCCCGGCAAAAGCAGTGGCCCCCACACGCCACCAGATATGTTGCCGATACTCCCCCTGAACATACCAGGCATGCTGATCCAGGTATTTATGCGGATGCGGGATACCCCGCAGCAAACGCTTCCCGCCCAGGAAAGCCCTTTTAAAGAAAGGCACATCGCCGTGGGTAAAGTTCATATACCCCTGAAACGCCAGTATACTCTTGTCTGCCCGCAAGGAGAGGTAATGCCGCACATCAAACTCAAGCGTGTTGAAGTCATAGTCACTCCCCAGCTTGTCGGTATACCACATGGTGGAGGTGGACATATACCAGCCCCGGGTGGGATACAACAGATCGTCGCGGTTATCGAAAGTCAGTACCGGCCCCATACCATTGGCCCAGCCTCCGGCATACCCCAGGATGCCTGGATGCAACAGGTCGCCGGTGACATTATTGTTCTCATTATAATTAATATCGGCTCGCACCCCAATGAAATACTTATCCTTCCAGCCCTTGAGAAAATCACCCCGAAAACCAAAGTGATTCAACTCATAATCGGAATAGGGCGGCTCTTTATCCCCATTGCCCAATCCATAGAAAGAGTCGGGCAAGTAAAGGTATTGCATGCGGGAGATGACATAAAACTGCCGGGAGGAAAAAGCCACCACATCAAACTGCATTTCATACATTCCCGAGGTGGAAACCTGGAACGAAGGCGCAATGGTGGTAGGCCTGAAGTAAGGCGAATCAGATGGCTTCTTAGGCAGAATGCGCAACACCGGCATCAACCCGATCTCCGCGCCGGTACGTGGTGAATAGCCAGCCATGGGATAGATGGAGAAAATGTAACGTTCCTTCTCCCAGGTCACCAAATCCAGCATATATTCAGCCAATCCGGCCGCCTTATCCACCAACGAAGTGGTATCTGTCTCTTTTTGCTGTGCGGTAACATCACCAATAACAACACACAGCAGTATGATTACAAAAAAACGTTTCATCTATTTATAATTAGATAATAGATTATTAGATATGAGATAATAGACTACGAACACAGAGACACTGAGACACAGAGTTTTTCTTTATTAATCATCCTCCTGTGTATTTTGACCAATTAATCATGAGCTTTTCACATCTCTACCTCTCAATTTTTCACCTTTTCACCTTTTCAGCTTTTCACCTTCTCTCCGGTTCTGCATGGTAAGATAGGCGTGCCGGCCAAAGGTAATATTTAATCAAAACATGCCGGGCTGACAAAATATTAATATACCGTATATGGTGCCTGAAACCTAACCTGGACAATCCAGAATAGTACAAAGATATAAGTATCAAATATCAAGATATTTACATAACCGACATTGCAATATCCTGCCAAAAAATACACAGACATTACTGATAAGACACTAAGATTATTTCCCAACAGCCACTCCTCGTCACACATGCATCCTTATAGCTGCTCATCGTCACCAGGTCGATTACTACTAATCACACGCACGATTGCTTCTAATCACACGCACGGTTGCTTCTAATCACACGCACGGTTGCTTCAAGCCACACGTACCGTTAAAAGACACGGTACGTGTGGCGCTTTCGTTTCTCCCGTGTGAATTTTTCACGCCTCCCGTACGAATTTTTCTCATCTCCCTAATGGTTGCTTACTTTCACCCTGGCAATCCCGTTTGCAGTACCTTTCCATTCCCAGCCGCCTATGTTGCGTTATACAAATCACCCCCCATTCCGGTTATTTGCCTCAATACCCCATCAATTCACCAGCGCTTCACCATTTTCTCCCTCTCCCAACACAAAAATTTATCCCGAACATGATATCTTTGCCAACTCAACCCATTTTATAAAAAGAATCAATGGACAGATCATATCAACTATCTTTTTGCAAGAAATGTACAAACCGGCTTTTCGACCCACAGAAAGGAATACTTTGCAAAATCACCCGTGACAAACCATCCTTTGAAGAGACCTGTCACCTGTTTCACCTCGACGAAACCATTGCCGAAAAAGTAGATCGCGAGCAAGAATCACTAAAACTAACAAACCTCACAGCCTCAAAATCAACCCGTTTGCTCAACCACATACTTGACTCCATCTTCGTGTTGATCCTGGCATTCTGGGTCTTCACCTTCCTGTCGGCAGCAGGTCACAACGAATGGCTTGAAAGCCCGTATAGTTTAATCATCTCACTCCTAACAAACCTGTTCTACTATACTTTTTTCGAAAGCCTCATCGGCCAAACCCCGGGAAAAGTAATCACCGGCACCGTGGTCATCAATAAACATGGCGTACGCCCTGAGTTTGGCGATTGCATGATCCGCACCCTTTCCCGCCTGGTACCCTTTGAACCTATATCCTTCCTGGGCGATAACAGCACAGGCTGGCACGATGCCTGGACCGAGACACAGGTGGTTAAAAAAAGCTACCTGCAGCAATAATCAACCAAAAAAATAAAACAAAAGCCGTGACCTTCTGATCACGGCTTTTGTTTTATCCCGCTCTTTTTTTACTACCTGCCCACTTTCACCTGCTCCTTCACCAACAACATCCGCCCCATCGCCCATCGGCATTACACCAAGTTCATTCTTAAATAGGTTTGGTGTAAAATAAGCGGGCCGGCGTAGGCGTGACGAAGATGAAGTAGGGTTTGGGACAACGTCCCAATAAAACTATTCCTGAAGAACTAAAACTTATATATCAATTAACACTCTTGTTAAGTTGTTATCTTGGCGTCAATATGGCCAATGACCATCTCTGACTATTATCTAACGATCTATTGTCACTCACAACACCGCATTTTTAATTATATTTTCACTTTCCTCCCAGGCCTTCAACATAGCACGTTCAATCACACCCCCAAACAACAACCCCACCTGCCGGCTATTCATCCTTGACACATACACTTTGCCATCCTGCCTCTCATACACCGAAATTCGACACGGGAGCATCACCGACATTCGACGCTCCTGATCGCCTTCCAACATCATATACGCAATTTCAGGCTTACAAATCTCCAACACCCGCACCTTCTTCACCTCATACCCAAACGCCCCCAGCATCGACTGAAGATCGTGCACATAGGGAATTTTCCACCCCATATCCTCCACCGCCTTTTGCAACTCATCCACCGTTTCCCCAAAACCATACCGGCTTTCACTCTCAATCAACATCTTCCTCGAAAACACCTTATAAATCATCATCGCCGTCATAATACTACCGGCAATTACCCCAAAAATGATCCAAACAATATTTTCCATGACTCATCAATTTCCGTTTACACCCTAAATAACAACTCCGCACAAGCAAATGTTTGTTTACCAATTCATTTCCATTAGGCGTCCCACCTCGCTAGTGCTCGCTGCCGGGCTTTCCGTTGCAACTCCTCGCTTTTCCACCCCTCCGGCCACTTCTCGCTGTGGGGTTTCCACTGCAATCCCTGGCCGGAAACACCACCTTAATCGCCCTGGAACAACAGCAGTATTTACCACACCATCCCAACAAAATGAAATACACACCCCCTCTTTCTTATGATACTGGCAACAAATAAAAAAATCCATGCCTTTACATCTCTGCGTTCACACTCTATTATCGAAATTGAAACAAAAACTCTGTGTCTTTGTGCCTCTGTGTTCGCTCTTCATTCTCGAAATCCAATCAAATAATACAGCATTGGTAAGAAAAACTGACACACAAGCAGATAATTAAAATAAAAACTCTGTGTCTTTGTGCCTCTGTGTTCGCTCTTCATTCTCGAAATCCAATCAAATAATACAGCCAGGTAAGAAAAACTGACACACAAGCAGATAATTAAAATAAGAACTCTGTGTCTTTGTGCCTCTGTGTTCACACTCTATTATCTATCAATCTCCTGATTAAAAACCACCAAAACCAAACAAATCACACCTCATTGCGTATTACGTAATCATCTGCTCCCACAAGCAAATTATTTAAGTCATACAACAATAGTTTTCTCCATATTTTATGCACTTTTGTCACCATTAAAATAAACACATGACCGTTACATTCAGAATTATTTCGGCCGAACAGGATGATTTCCTTAGAGAAGTAGCCATCGATGGCCACCGTTCATTTTTATATTTCCATAATTACCTGCAGCAACTATTGGGCTACGATGCCTCCAATATGGCTTCCTTCATCCTCTCCGATCAGGAATGGAACCGCCAGAAAGAGATTTCGCTGATTGAAATGCCCGATAACGAAGCAGGTGACATCTCTATAATGGACGATGCCAGCATCTGCGACTACATAACCGCCGCCAAGCAGCGCCTCATGTATGTGTTCGACTTTTTCAGCGAACGCGCCTTTTTTATCGAGGTAAGCGCCATCACCAAAGAAAAACTGGAAAACCCAGTGTGCCTGCGCAGTGAAGGACAACCACCGGCGCAAATTGAAATCGGGGATATCCTGAACAGCACACCCAAAGAATTTGATGAAGAGGATACAGAAGACGAATTCCAAAAGCTACTTGACATGGATGCGCCACTGGAAAACAATCCCGACCTGGAAGGATTATATTAATCTACTCACATATATTTCATCAAAAAATAAACAACTAACAGCATGGAGAACACTCTCCTGGTATTAGTAGGACCAACCGGCATAGGCAAAACAGACCTGAGCCTTCAACTGGCAAAGGCCCTGAATACTGTCATCATTTCGGCCGACAGCCGTCAGATATATAAAGAGCTGAAGATTGGCACTGCTGCCCCCACCGAAGAACAGGTTAAACAGGTACAACACTACATGGTGGGGTCACACTCCATCCATGATTATTACAATGCTTATGAGTTCGAACAAGACGTACTCAAGCTGCTTGACGACCTATTCACGGCTCAAAAAACAGTTCTCCTGACCGGTGGCTCCATGATGTACATTGACGCCGTCTGCAAAGGCATCGACGACTTACCAACCATCGACGAAGAGCTGCGAAAAGAGGTATTGGCACGCTATGAGAAGGATGGCCTGGATGCCATACGCCGTGAACTTAAAATGCTCGATCCGGTATTCTACCAGCAGGTCGACCTGAAAAATCCCAAGCGCGTTATCCATGCCGTGGAGGTCTGCCTCATGACAGGGAAACCATACAGTTCCTTGCGCACCAACAATAACAAAGAGCGGCCGTTCAACCAACTCATCATTGGTCTCGACATAGACCGGGAAGAGCTATACAACCGCATCAACCTGCGGGTAGATCAAATGGTAGAACAAGGCCTGATTGAAGAAGCCAGGCAGTTTTACCCACACAAACACCTGAATTCACTCAACACCGTGGGGTACAAAGAGCTCTTTGCCCATTTCGATGGAGACATCTCCCTCGAAAAAGCCATTGAACTCATCAAGCGTAACTCCCGACGGTATGCCAAGCGACAACTATCATGGTTCAGGCGCAACAAAGAAATCAACTGGTTTCATCCGGCTCAAAAGGAAGAAATCATTAACTTTGTTATGCAAAAACAAACGTATTAATAACCCACCGGGCCATAAAAATCCTTACTCGCGGTTTACTCATTTAAGGGGCCCGGTGTTTTTTTTCTCTCCATGGCTGCGTCACCAACAAAAGAACAATTCATCATCCGGGTATACGGCATCTTAATCAATGCCCGCAAGGAGGTCTTGCTATCTGACGAATATGTCCTAAGCACCTACATGACTAAATTCCCCGGCGGCGGCATGGAATACGGAGAAGGCCCTGTTGAGTGCTTAAAACGAGAAGCCATCGAAGAACTGGGACAAGAGATAGAAATCATTTCCCACTTCTACACCACCGACTTCTTCCAGCAATCCAGGTTTCACAAAAACGCACAAATAATCAGCATCTACTACCTCATTAAGCTGAAGGAAGCCCTTAAATTTCCCATCACAACCAAAGTATTTGACTTCCCAAAGATCGAGGGGAGCCAGACCTTTCGCTGGAAATCACTCACATCACTCACCGAAGATGACGTGACATTACCCATTGATAAAGTGGTGGTAAGAAAATTGAAGGAGGAATGGCAGGGGAAAGGAGAAAGGTAAAAGGGGAAGGGTAAAAGGTAAAAGGAGAAAAACCGCACAACCGCAAACCGAAAGACCGCAAACCGAAAGACCGTAAACCCTATTTCATTGCTTCAACCACCAAATGGAAAGAGGTATCGCTCCAGGGTGTGCGTTTAAAATCACCAAAGACAGCAATCTGTGAGAAATAAGGCTGTAACAACGCCACTAACTCCTCTTTACGCAGTGGCAACAGGGGAACACTGTTTTCAATCACCTCACCGGATTGTGCTTCGATCAGCCGGGTATTAAAATCAATCAATCCGTCCGGCCGGTAATCATATTTCCGCTCAAAACCATATCCACCGGCATTGATGGTTGGTAAACTATCTGCCTGCTCTTTAACCACACGATCGTAATTCACTATCTGCAACCAAAGTTTTCCACCCTGTTTCAATGCCCCGGCAGCCGCACCAATAAAACCTGAAATCGCGGCGTGATTAATTAAATGCACCAGTGTGTTACCAAAACATAAAACTCCATCAAAGGCGCCAGCATTAAAATCAGTAAACTTAGTAATCAAATCACCGGTAGAAAACCTCAGGTTGAGTGCCTGAGGTTGTTTCATCCTGGCTTTTTCGATCATTCCATCATCGCCGTCAAAAGCCGCCACATTAGCTCCCCGCCGGGCCAGCATGATGGCCAACGAACCGGTACCGCAGCCAGCATCAATCAACCGGACACCACTAAGAACTCCTGGGAAACTCTTTTCTATGAATTCAACCTGTCCCATATTCAATGGGAAAAGCTGATCATAGACATCTGCTATAGAATTGTAAAAAGCCATTGCTGTTAATCTATCTGTTCCGAAACCTGGTAGCTATTTCTTTCACTGGAGTTACGGGAAACCAGTTCTGCCAAAAAGCCAGTCAAAAAGAGCTGTGTACCCAATATCATACTCACAAGAGAGATGTAGAAGTAAGGCGAATCAGTAACCAACTGCGCACTGATGTCGTGATACACATACCACAGCTTGCGCACGCCCAACCAGAAGGCCGACCCAAACCCGACAAGAAACATCAGCGTCCCCAGGGTTCCAAACAGGTGCATCGGCCGTTTTCCAAATTTGGAAATAAAGGTAACCGACATCAAATCCAGAAAACCCTTAATGGTACGTTCGATTCCGAATTTAGACTTTCCATATTTACGCTCCTGGTGTTGCACCACCTTTTCACCGATATGCTGAAAGCCACTTTGCTTGGCAATAAGCGGAATATAACGGTGCATCTCACCATACACCTCAATATTCTTAATAACCTCCTTGCGGTAAGCCTTAAGTCCACAATTGAAATCATGCAGCTTAATGCCCGACACCATTCGAACGGTACGATTAAATAACTTACTGGGGAGTGTTTTTCCAATGGGATCGAACCGTTTCTTTTTCCAGCCGCTCACCAAATCATATTTCTCTTCCCTGATCATTCTGACCATTTCAGGAATCTCTTCCGGGCTATCCTGCAGGTCAGCATCCATCGTCACAACAATGTCACCCCGGGCGGCCTCAAAACCACAAAACAGGGCGGCCGACTTGCCATAATTACGGCGAAAACGGATGCCTTTCGCGGCATCACTTTCTTTTGACAGTTCACGCACTACCTCCCAGGAAGCATCCGTACTGCCATCATCCACAAATATCACCTCATAATACCAGTCCAGCGGGTCAATGACCCGCCGGATCCAGGCAAATAATTCTTTTATAGACTCGTCTTCGTTATAAAGCGGAACAATTATCGATAAATCCATGTAATTCTATTCAACGTCTTTTACTGCTTCCTCGAAGCTATTCTCCGGGGTTCTTTTAAAAATAGCTGCTAAAATTAAGGAAATAATTGCGCCGATGAAAGCACTGCCAATAATAGCTGATATCATGATGACCCAAGGATTTGAGAACATACCCATAACACCTTCCATCTGGTCGAGCTGAGCTTCTGTGGCGCCGCCCTTTAATGCTTCTTCCTGTGCCATTGCCAAAGCCTGCTCCATTAGAGAAGGATCAATATATTTCATCAGAATAAAACTAAAGAACCCGGAAATCACACCGGCAAATACTGATATCAATACCCCCAGACCCATTCCCTGTCCGTAAGTAAGCAATCCATTATTGACATTATCCCGGTAATGTTTCATGCCCCAGCCAATGCCCAGTAACATGATAATGTAGGAAACATACCCCAGGCTTTTATTAAAAGTTTGACCCGACACATAAAGAATCAGTGAATACACCACGAGAGCAAGTCCCAGGTAAAGGCCGTAACTCATGGCCATTTTCGTCTTAGAAGAAGTTTGTTTTTCCATTATTAAATCTGTTAGGTTTAAAAAATGTGCTAACACCAATAACTTTTTTAGCACGATCTAAAATACAAAGTTATTTCTTAACCCCACCGAATATTTTAATCGCACCAAAAACCGCAAAAAAAGATGAAAATTTTTCTCCGTCATTTTCACTGCTTTAACACCAGTCACCAAAAATTATTGCCCAATTTATTTGGAGGCAAATGCATTTTTCCTACTTTTGCACTCGCCAAACGGGTAAGTCTCATACGACTAGCTCCTACTGAATTCCCCCAGGGCCTGGCGGCAGCAAGGGTAGGTGGTTGTAGCGGTGCGATTTGAGTAGCTTACCCACCTGCCAGTGTAGCTCAGTTGGCTAGAGCAGCTGATTTGTAATCAGCAGGTCGTGGGTTCGAGTCCCTCCACCGGCTCAAGAATGATCTTAATGTATTGAAAAGAAATTGGGGAGATACCAAGGGGCGGACTGTAACTCCGCTGACTTTCGTCTTCGTAGGTTCGAATCCTGCTCTCCCCACTTCTTATTTTGCCAGTGTAGCTCAGTTGGCTAGAGCAGCTGATTTGTAATCAGCAGGTCGTGGGTTCGAGTCCCTCCACCGGCTCATTGATTTTGCGGGAGTAGCTCAGTTGATAGAGCATCAGCCTTCCAAGCTGAGGGTCGCGGGTTTGAACCCCGTCTCCCGCTCTAAAGCCGGTTTAATTAACCGACTTTTTTTTTGAAATTTTTTAAGCCGCTTAAACGTTGAAGCGGTGCCTGATAAGGCTCAAAAATGTTCTTAATATATTGAAAAGAAATTGGGGAGATACCAAAGTGGCCAACGGGGCGGACTGTAACTCCGCTGACTTTCGTCTTCGTAGGTTCGAATCCTGCTCTCCCCACTTCTTATTTTGCCAGTGTAGCTCAGTTGGCTAGAGCAGCTGATTTGTAATCAGCAGGTCGTGGGTTCGAGTCCCTCCACCGGCTCATTTTATTTTGCGGGAGTAGCTCAGTTGATAGAGCATCAGCCTTCCAAGCTGAGGGTCGCGGGTTTGAACCCCGTCTCCCGCTCTAAAGCCGGTTTTACAACCGGCTTTTTTTGTATCTGATACTTTCTGCCTGCCGCTAAAACCAAAACAACACCCCCTTCCAGTCATCTCTTTTTAGACCCAGTGCGTTATTGCAGTGCTATATTTTTGTAACTTCAACTAAAAATATCAATCATGCTAATTAAAATCTACCCTGAAAATCCAAATCCCAAAGACATTCACAAAGTTGTTGAGGTATTAAAAAAAGGCGGTTTGGTGATCTATCCCACCGATACCATTTACGGGCTCGGCTGTGACATCAACAACAGCAAGGCCGTTGAAAAAGTGGCCCGGATAAAAGGCATCAACCTAAAAAAGGCCAATTTGTCGTTTGTCTGCTATGATCTAAGTCAAATAGCCGATTACACCCGACCACTGAACAATCACACCTTTAAATTAATGAAACGGCACCTTCCCGGCCCCTTTACCTTCGTTGTGGAGGCCAACAGCAATGTGCCGAAGCTTTTCAAGAACAATAAAAAAACAGTGGGAATCCGGGTGCCGGATAATAACATCATCAGAGAGCTGGTGAACGAACTGGGGCACCCCATTCTTTCAACCTCGGTGCATGATGATGACGACATCATTGAATACACCACGGACCCGGAGTTAATCCACGAGAAATACGCTGACCTGGTTGACATCGTTATAGACGGCGGATATGGCGATAACGTTCCTTCTACCCTGGTGGATTGTACCAATGATGAATACGAAATCATTCGCCAGGGTAAAGGCGAACTGGAACTTTAAGACTACTCTTTCCAGAAAATAGGTGAAAACAGAAGAATCACGGTAAACAGTTCCAAACGTCCGATTAACATCAAAAAGGATAAAAACCATTTACCAAATGCCGGCACATGATAGAAATTCATTGCCGGCCCAACCTCACCTAATCCGGGGCCAATATTCCCGATTGAAGTGGCCACAGCCCCCAAAGAGGTGGGTAAGTCAAATTGCATGATGGACATTACAATCATGCTAATACCTACCACCAGCATATAGATCACGATAAAAGCAACTATATTGTTGATGATTGCCGGAGCCACCGCCCGTGAATTAAATCGAACCGGAATAACGGCATGGGGATGCACCAAACGCTTTAGTTCATAGTAGCTATTCTTAAGCAGTAACACAATGCGAACGATCTTAATCCCCCCTCCGGTTGAACCGGCAGAGCCGCCAAAAAACATCAACAAAAAGATGATAACACTGAGGAAAGGCACCCACAACAAGTAATCAGCCGTAGCATAGCCGGTGGTTGTGATGATGGACACCACCTGGAATAAACCATCGCGGAAGGCCTTTTCGAAACCAAGACCCACCTCGGTAAACTCAAGCACTACTCCAACGATTAAACTAAATGCCACTACAAATCCGAAATAATAACGCAACTCTTCATTCTCAAATACCTTCCTGAATTTTCCGTGCATGGCAGAATAAGACAACGCAAAGTTGGCACCGGCAATAAACATGAACAGGATAATGACATATTGAATAAAGGGTGAAGAAAAATAAGCCACACTGGCCTGCTTGGTTGAATAGCCCCCGGTGGCCATGGTGGTAAAGGAGTGACAGATGGCGTCGAAGAAATTCATGCCACCAATCCAGAGCAGGCCTGTTTCAATAAGGGTAAAGAGTAAATAGATACCCCAAAGGCGTTTGGCTGTTTCGGTGATACGAGGATGCAATTTATCGGGTACCGGACCAGGCACCTCCGCAACAAAAAGCTGCATGCCGCCCACGCCTAACACCGGCAAAATGGCAAGTGATAACACAATAATTCCCATACCACCTAACCATTGAATGAGGCTCCGCCAGAATAATAAGCCATGCGGCAAGGCCTCTATATCATTTAAAATACTACTACCGGTTGTGGTAAAACCTGACATGGTTTCGAAAAAGGCATCGGTAAAAGAAGGAATGGCCCGACTCAGCCAGAATGGCAATAGCCCGAACAAGGAAAATACAACCCAGACCATGGATACGATAACGTATCCTTCCCGCTTGCCTATATTTTTTTTTGCTTTTCGGAAAGCTAATGCGATAACGCCACCTAAAGAGATACATCCCCCGGCAGATATGAGGTGATAGGGTAAATCGTATTCCCCATAAATAGCAGCCACAAATGCAGAAAGCGACATAAAGACACCTTCAACGACAAGCAATAAACCTAATACCAAGGTTATAAATCGAACATTCAACATTTTTAAACCATCTTGCTGTTTTGCGTGGCACAAATATGGTATTTTTTTGATAGAAGAAAAATCTTACCCCGGGTTTAAAGAGTAAAATGTCTTGTTTTCCAGATCCCGCATAATTTAAGGTACTGTGTGCATTGGGTTTCATTGGAAACAAAAAATGATACCTGGCGGCTCCCAGGTGCCAACTCGGTTACAAAGCAATAGCCTGGCTTGCCCCAGGTGTGAAATTGGTGACAAAAATGCATCCTGGCTCTTCCCAGATTCCATTTTTGTTTCAAAGTTGCTACCTGGCTCTTCCCAGGTGCCAAATCTGTGACAAAAAAGGTTCCTGGCTCTTCCCAGGCATGAAATCTGTTGCAAAAAAGCATCCTGGCTTGTCCCAGGTATTACTTTTGTGACAAAAAAGCATGCTGGCGCCTACCAGAAACGGCTATCCTAAGCTGGACAAGCCAGAAAAGTAAAAAGTATCAAGATGATTTACTTCTTGCCAAAATATTTTGCCAATAAATACACCAATATCACCCGTAAGCCACTAACAACTACCGCGCAAATATGTTTGCATGAATATTATTAGCATTTTTGTAGCCTCTCGATTGGGCACCAAACAGTATCCTACATTTTTGCAGGCACAACTCTGGCCTCCTACTAAAAGCTTATTTTTTCCTTTATTGCAGCCCGATGAAGAACCCCCGGCCAGGGATTGAAATGGATACCCCACAGCGCGGGTTGAACCCGTAGGAGGGGAAAGCGAGGAGTAGAAATGTAAAGCCCGGCGGCGAGCCTCAGGCGAGCCGGGACGCCAAAAAATACAGTTCAACTGGCTTTAACCCAACTGACATTTAATGGGGAAATGAGGTGGCCTATTAGCACTTCGTCCCCCGGCGCACCACTAATTGTTGCGCCAGAATTCAGGGCTAAACAGGATGAGGACTGAAAACAGTTCCAGTCGTCCCAGCAGCATGAGCAGGGAGAGAATCCACTTGCCGGCGATGGCTACGTGGGCGAAATTACTCACCGGTCCTACCGATCCCAGTCCGGGACCAATGCCTCCCATGGTGGTGGCTGCGGCTCCCATGGCGGCATCGAACTCAAGACCTAAAAAGGTGAGCGAGAGGGAGCCCAGGGAGAAAATGATCATGTAGATCATGACAAAAGCAAGCACTTTGAATACCACTTCTTTTGGGATCACTTTTTTATTGATTCGAAGTGAGATGACGGCCAGCGGATGTGTCATGCGCTTGAACTCCAGCATGCTGTTTCGAATGAGGATATTATGCCGCATGATTTTGATACCTCCGGAGGTGGAACCGGCACAGGCTCCGCTAAACATTAGAATGAAAAAGATGAAGGTGAGGGATCCGTGCCAGGCGGTGTAATCGGCCGTTGCAAATCCGGTGCTTGTGAGGATACTGACGACTTGAAACAGGGAGTCGCGAAAGGCTTTCTCGATGCCATAATGCTCGGTAAAGATGAGGCTCACCGCCACAATCAGGGAAACAATCCCAATGATATAGAGGTATATTTTAAACTCACCGTTTTGTTTTATTTTCTGCCATTTTCCTTTCCAGGCAAAATAGAAGAGGGTGAAATTGGTACCGGCAAATATCATGAATAACACGACGACGTATTGAATGTAGGGCGAATACCCTGCCAGACTGGTGTTTTTGGTGGAAAAGCCTCCCGAGGCAATGGTGCCGAAACTGTGACACAGGGCGTCGAACAGGGGCATGCCGCCAAACATTAAAAAGACCGTCTCGAGCAATATCAGAGAGACATAGATGCCCCACAGGCTCTTGGCTGTTTGGGTAATACGCGGATGTAGTTTATCATTGGTCACACCGGCGGCTTCGGCATTGTAGAGCTGCATACCGCCAAAACCGAAGTAGGGCAGAATGGCGACTGCCAGCACAATAATTCCCATTCCGCCAATAAAATGGGTGGTGCTTCGCCAAAATAACACCCCATGGGGCAGGGCTTCAATATCCTCGAGAATACTGGCTCCGGTGGTGGTGAAGCCGGATATGGTTTCGAAAAAAGCGTCGGTAAACCGGGGAATATAACCGCTGAAGATGAAAGGTAAACTACCAAACACGGACATGATAACCCACACTAAGGTGACCACGATATAGCCTTCCCGCTTAATGAGATCTTTTTTGACATTGCGGGTCATCAGCCAGGGGAAAAAGCCAAATGAAAAGGTTATTAATGCGGCATAGAGAAATGCCATTAGATCATCTTCACCATAAAAAAGAGAGACTCCACCGCATAATAGCATAAAGAGACTCTCGAACATCAACACTAAACCAAATAGGTTTATGATAAACTTCTTATTAAGCATGTATTTTAAACAACCAGAAAAGGGAACTTAGTTAAACATCTTCTCTACTTTACTGATACCTGAAGGCAGAGCAAATACGACCACTCTGTCATTGGGTAGTATTTGGGTGTCTCCGGTGGCTATAATGGCTTCCTCTCCTCTGATAATACCGCCAATATTTACGTCTTTGGGCAAGCTTAACTTGCGTAACGGATTTTTGGTGACTTTCGATCCGGGCTGTGCAATCAGCTCCAATACTTCTGCATCGGTTGCGGTGAGACACTTCACATGGGATACATTTGCCCGTAGGGTGTAGCGATAAATATAACTGGCGGCAATCAGCTTTTTATTAATGAGGGTACCGATACCAATATTTTCAGCCAAATCGATGTAATCGATGTTTTCAACTTCGGCAACGGTTTTCTTTACACCCAATTTTTTAGCCAGCTGACAAGCCAGGATGTTTACTTCTGAATTGCCGGTAACGGCTACGAAGGCATCCATCTTTTGAATCCCTTCATCTTTCAATAACTCCAGGTTTCGGCCATCCCCGTTAATCACCAGGGTGTTTTCCAACTGATCGGCCAGACGGGCAGCCCGTTCTTTATTTATCTCGATCAGCTTAATATTATACTGTCCTTCCAACTGTTCGGCTACTTTCTTGCCAATACGGCTACCTCCCAGCATCATGACATTTTTTATCTCGAACTGTTTCTTACCGGCATCCTGCATGACTTGCGGGATGGCTTTACGGGTGGTAATCACATAGGCCAGGTCATTATGCTGGAATTTCTCATCGCCCCGGGGAATAATGGTGTTGGAATCCCGGTTGATGGCGACGGTGTTGTAGTTTTGCTTACTATGAATAGCTGAAACTTCTGCCAGGGTTTTATTCACGATTGGTGCATTGTCTCTTATCTTCAATGCAAATAAGACCAACTTACCACCGGAAAACTCAAACAACTGACGGGTTCCCACCTGCTTAAGGGAGGCCACTACTTCCCGGGCTCCTAACTGTTCAGGATAGATCAGCTCATCAACGCCTAATTGTTTAAAGTATTCTTTGTTCTCAGGTAATAAATACTCGTAGTTATTAACGCGGGCCACCGTCATTTTTGCCCCCATCTTTTTGGCCAGAATGGCAGACAAAATACTCATGTCCTGATAGGGTGGCACGGCAATAAACAAATCACACGATTTGACATTGGCCTCTTTCAAGTCTTCTATGGAAGAAACGGCCCCAACGATGGTCATCAAATCAAAATGCGAGTCAATCTGCTTTAGTTTTTCCTCATCTTCATCCATCAGGATAACATCATGATTGGCATTGCAGAGCATCTTCGCCAAATGTGTTCCCACTTCTCCTGCGCCGGCAATAATAATTCTCATCGCGAAAAGGTTATATAATTTCCCTAAAATTTTATCAGGTTAAAAGAAAATTGCCCGCAAAGTAAGATATAATCATCTCATATATCCAAACTATTTCACGGATTTTTACACTCCCAAATACTAATTTGTTAAAAATGTATATGCCCCCTTTTCTTTCACCTCATACAATTCCATTCCCAGCTTCCGGGCTTGCTCCTTCCATCCCTTTACCAGCCAGGGTTTATTCCCTGTTGCCACCACCACTTCTCTTAACTGAACAACACCCAAAAGCGCTTTAATGTTTACTTTGGGAGAATCCATGAAGACAACACCTTCTACGGTATACGGCAATGGCTTTTGGGGGAGTTGACTCTTGTTGTGCATGAGTAAAAACACATGACTATTCACCGTTACTTTTGTTGGCAATGTATCAACGGGATTCAGGTATTCAACATCTGGGTTAACGGCAAACCGGCTGACCCAAAAATCATGAGCTAAATAGCCTATTTCATCTCTTGTTACCTGTTTTGACGCAATTACCTGATTCCTGCCGCCAGCTATCACATTGACAATACTATTTCCTTTTTTATGAAATACCACAAACTGACTCTGCTGCATGGCAGTCATCTTTCGGATTCCACGGCTCACCAACAGGCCAATAAAGCAAAGGAACAATAGTCGCATACTGTAAGGCCGGCTGGTATACAATAACACCACCACGCTTAGCACTATGCCTGAAAAAAAGATAAGATCAATACCATTGAGCCCTATATTTCCCCACACGGCACCGGGTAGGTTTTCAATCCATTTTGTAATCGCAAGCATGTATTGAAGCAAATCTGATAAAGCACCCACACATATATTCGAAACAAATGAAAAAGGTGGTAATAAAAGTATTACCAAAGACAATAACAACACGGGGGCTAATACTGGCATCAATAGAATGTTCCCTAAAATGAAATAGGAAGATGATACATCAAAAAAATAGAGACAAAGCGGCAAAGTCCCCAATTGGGCGGCAACAGATAAGGCCGTTATAGACCATAGCCAACGAAAGACAATAAAATCGGGATTCCATAGCTTCACGAAATAGGGGTAAAAGAAGACGATACTGGCAACAGCCACATGACTCAACCAAAAGCCAACCATGTAGGCGTTAAAAGGATTTACTAACAAAATCAATGTGGCCGAAGCCACCAGACTATTATAGACATTATTTTTTCGTTTGAACCAGATTCCTATCTCCAGAAAACTAAACATTGTTACAGCACGAAAAACAGATGGTGATAATCCGGTTAAAAAAGCATAACACCATAATATGGATAAAACCAGAATCCCACGAAAAACTGTTCGCTTCATGAATGAAAACAAACTGCCTAGCAGAAGGTATAAAATACCCAGGTGCAAGCCTGACACAGCTAAAACATGCATCACCCCGGCTTTGGAAAAACTTCGGATACTATCTTCCTCCAAAAATGCTCTATCTCCCAGAAACAATGCACTTGCCAATGCCAGTTCCTGGTTTTCCAACCCTGCTTTGTCAAAAACACGTTTAAGCTGATACCTGAAAAAATTAAACCCCAATGCATTATCATTTCTGATATCATTCATCAATTCATAAGAGTCTTCACTCCTTGAATAAATTCGAAACACATAACCTTTACGTAATAAATAACGACTATAGTCAAACGCTTGGGGATTTAACGGCTTTGAGAAAGGCAACAAATTACCTTTCACCAACACAGCTTGTCCTGGTTCAATAATACTCCTGCTACTATCCTTTTCAATATATAAAATGCCTTTATGGGAACGGCCTTTAATCGCAATGGAATCGCCAATTACCTCTTCGCTATAGAGCTCATACTTTAGACTTTTAGGCGATTCTCCAAGAAATTGGGATACGTAACCATAAACAATAACTTTTTCATTTCCTCCAATGGGGTGCGATTGCCTGAATAGAGAATACGTTATTCCGAAGAGAAAGACAAAAAGAAAAAAGAACAATCCGGGAACCCATCGATAGGCATATGACGGTTTTTTGAAAAATCTATAGACAACAATACTCCAGCCTATAAAAAGAAAAACAGCAACCAGAAAAAAATAAATCAGATTGCTTTTATAGATGTATTCATGCAAAAAAATCCCTAACAGGTAGGGAACAACAAATCTAACAAGTGGAGTTTTCTTTAATAATACAGTCATTTTCAGTTCTTATATTATTAAAGTTAACGGTTGCACATGAAAACTTCAAAGTAAAAATAACATCACTTGGGGGATTAATCACAAATCCGATCTATCACCCTTAGCTGCTACGAATCTTTCCTGTCAATATATTATACACACTTAATAGAAAAAATTTAATATCTGTTTTAACAGGATGCATTCTCTTTTCACGCAGGTAAATCCTTTCTGCCTCAATATTACCACTTGCATCTGGCATAAGAAGCGCTACATAGGGAGGTATACAACCCGGTTTATACCTAACCCTTTCCTTCTGTATATCCGATGGCAATTCTTTAAAACGGGTAAGGCTTAAGGGGCGCACACCAACAATATTTAACTCTCCTTTTAACACATTTAAAACCTGCGGAATTTCATCCAACCAATACTTCCTGAAAAACTTTCCCCATCGCGTTAATCTGAAATCATTAGCAGGCTTTCCAACTTCATTGTAACCATTAAGTTTAATTACAAAATCCTGCAAATACTCAGAATAAGGATGCATTGTTCTGAACTTATACACTTTTATAATCTTTCCTCCTTTTCCTATGCGTCTCATTGGAAAGACAGCGCCAGTAGATGCCTGCTTATCATTATGAGGCGCTCTTGTTTTCATTACAACGAAAAACAAAAGCCCGTTTAAATCCTTGTATTCAATCACTTCAAAACCACAACTAACCAAACGACCTAATGTCTCAGCTTTAGTTAACCACCTGTATTTTCCTCTGGTTATAAAATAATAAATCCGTTGAAGATATTTGGTTTTCGGAAATACCCTGTGAAAAATAAAACAATAGACCCAATACAAAAACTTAAAAATATTCTTCCCGTTCTTATAGAGTTTCTCTTTCCTGGTCAAAACAGTTTCAATACAACCAATAAACAAACCTGCATCAGGTAATTTTATATTTACGGTGGCAAAATAGTTATTTAACCATCTAACATCATTTATTCTTTGAAGATTGACAAAGCTTCGGATATCCTTAAAAGATTCCTTTCGTAAGTCTTCAATAGAATTTGTAACTAACACTTTTACACTTTGACGCTCAGGAATGAGATGTTGAGTAAGATAATCATAAATGGAGATGTCAAGTTCTCTGAGAATTGACTCCTTTTGCTCGACTGTACTTAACTTTACTGGCTGGGAAAAATCAATTGTTCCAACAGTTTGTTGATGTGCATTTGTCAAGTCAAATGTAGTTGCTGAACCGGTTGAATCCATAACTTCGCCTCTTTCTTTCTATTAATTTACGGTACACAGAGAATAAACACTCGCATTTTACAGCAACGGAAATACTACACTACTCCAACTTCAATCCTAAATCGCAATTTTATCACTACAACTATTTCATTGCCTAATAAGGATTTAAATGTTGGTCAAAACAGGACTTAAAAATCATTTTTTACAAACGTCTATATTTCCTAAGTAATCAATCCATTTTAAATGAGATAAGACATTTCAATGACTCAATTTTAGCTTTCAATCACCACAGGAACTAGCCAATCCTGATCACTTTATCGCATAAGACACTTGGTCTAAACGCATTTTATTTAATTGATTCAAGGGGTGGTTTTCTTTACTTTCTTGCCTGTAGCGCTAACCTCCACATGTTGATGAAATTCAATTTTTGAAGGCACTTTATAAAAAGCTAGTTTTGATGCACAAAAAGATTTCACATGATCAGCTGATATATCCTGCTTTTGCTGATTTACAACCAGAACAGCTTTGATCGCTTCCCCTAACAAGGCATCATCCATAGCCTCAATGGTACAATCGACCACTCCTGGCATAGACACGATAACCTCTTCTATTTCCTTAGGACTTACCCGTTTTCCACCAACTTTTATAATCTCTTTTTTTCGTGCCGCATGATATATAAACCCATCTTCATCCACCTTAGCCAAATCACCAGTATATAACCTCCCCTCGCGTATAGTCTTGCTGGTCTCCTCTGGTTCTTGAAAATACCCTAACATCACATTCTCTCCTTTTGCAACAATCTCACCTATTTCACCTGGTTTTACAGGTTCTCCATTTTCATTTTCAACCGATAATTCAACGCCGGGTATTCCCTTACCTAATGAACCAAGTTTATTTTTTAACCTATCCGGATGTAAATATGACAATCGTGCTGTTGCTTCAGTCTGCCCATACATCACATAAAAATTCACTTCAGGAAAATTATCAATAAACTCCTGTATAAATACTTTATGCAATTTTCCACCGGCCTGAGTTACGTATTTTAAATGTGGGAATTTGGAATCCACAAAAGCATCAGACTTCCTCAACAAAATTTGAAAATGACTTGGTACACCTGCAAATCCTGTACACTTGTACTTTTTCAAATCGTTGATTACCGAGCCCAATAAGATAAAATTATTATTTAACACAATACTACCTCCAACCCGCAAATGAGTATGGAGCAAAGAAAGACCATAGCAATAAAAAAAGGGAAGCACCACTTCCATAATGTCGTTTTCTGATAAAGCCAGATAATCGATAATAGAAGAAGTATTGGCAATTAAATTCCGATGAGATATCATCACTCCTTTAGGTAATGCTGTAGATCCCGATGTATATATTATCTGTGCAAGGTTATCAACTGCGCCACCCTTTTCATCATCCCATATCTCCCCTTCAAACAAGGCCGATAACTGAGAAAACCTTTCTTCTGTTATTATTTCCAGATTTTCAGGATCTAATCTATTTTTGATTCCACTTGCTAAAAAAGCCATTTTGGCTTCACATTTTCCTCGAATAAAATCAAAACTCTCTTGCTCAATGGCAGGATTTAGAGGTACAACAACATTACCTGATTTCATAATCGCCAGGTAGGGTATTATAAAAAACGAACTATTATTCGATGCTAAAAGTATTTTTTCACCTCTTCCTACCTCCTTTTTTAACCAACGAGAAAGCCCCATTACTTTCTCTCGAATGTCAACGTATGATAAAACCTCCTTGCGACCCAGCACAAAGTTTTTATCCATATCCTTACTTTCATCCAAAAAATAATCTACACTATTCATGATGTAAGATTTTAAAATATATAATCACGTAACGGCGCCATCCTCAGATATTCGGTAGTCTTCTGTTTACGTTCGAAGTTATTATAGATTTTAACAACCTCATCAGAGGATAAATTCATAACTGGTCCAACTTCAACTGGAGTATAATTATTCTCCCAGGCATACCACAAAAGATCCATATCTTCAAAAGGCATCTGATAAAAAAACTCTTCCTGAGTTTGTTCAGCAGTATATGTATCTGTGGTCGGAGTACGTGCAATAATCTCTTTAGGCACCCCCAAATATTTGGCTAATTGATACACCTGGGTCTTATAAAGATGTCCTATTGGCATCAAATCTGCCCCACCATCACCATACTTTACAAAAAAGCCTTGCTCTACTTCGTGTTTATTGGGTGTACCTAACACAGCATAATGGAGTGCCTCTGCATGATAATACAACATGGACATCCGGCTGCGCTGCTTAAAGTTTGATGCTGCTACAATCTGTAAATATTCATTTAAAGGTAATCGAACACTTTTCTCCTTACCATCTTCTAGAACGACAGTAACATGAAATACAGGAGGCAAATTATTTCTCAAAAGTTCGGGAGGTATACCTATTTTCATTTTATGCAATTCTGGATCATATTCAGGCACTACTCTTTTTACTGCCTGATCCCTTCGATCATAACACCCAAAACCATCCAATGCACCACTAATATCTTCCTCAATTGTCTTCACATTATAGGTATTCGCTAAATCAAGCGCTAACCTTTTACTTTCAGGACTGGAATCATGTTCAGGCAATAAAATACCAACAACATTCTGACTTCCAAGAGCCCTTGTTGCCAATGCTAACGTAACAGAAGAATCTATACCTCCACTGATTCCAATAATCCCTCCTCTTCTTCGTAAAGTCTGAAATACATCAGACTCGATCCTTTCGCAAATTCGATCTATTACACGCTCGACATTATTAAGCTTAATTATATCACGAGAAAACGGTAGTCTGGTATTCTTCATCCTTGATTTTTTTTGGTTAAATATTTCTAACAACTCCTTTTAATATTTTCTCTTTAGACAAGTTTGTGAACTCTTTTACAAATAACTGGTGTAATATCTGTGCTGATACAATAGCCATTAATGCCATATTATCAACCTCTGAAATATGATTCGATTTTTTAAGTTTTGAAATCAATTTAGTTACATTCTTCTCATTAAATAAACCAGATTCTCTCAACATTTCAGGATCTATATACTTATTAATATCATCCCCCCCTCCATTCAGCATAGCTGGCACTACAGGTGCCCGATAAGCTTGCTTAGGCCTGCGTAAAACACTTTGAGGAAGGCAATCTTTCATTAAAAACTTTAAAAGATACTTTTCATTTAAACCATTCAGTTTATACTTATCTGGCAGGGAAGCACTAAACTCTAAAATGCGATGATCAAGAAACGGATATCGACCTTCCACAGAATTAGCCATAGCCATACGATCACCTTGAGATGAAAGTAAATAACCCGACATAAAAACGGTCGATTCAATGTACTGGGCTTTCGCTAATGTGCTCAGGCCCTCAAGACGGAGAGCAATGCTATCAGAATATTCTTTAATAGGATCATAGCTGTCAAGTAACAACTTATGATCTTCATTAATAAAATTTGCAATACTACCTGAACTACGCCAACGTAATAAGTGAGAATAAATAGGTGAGTCAACTTGGTTCAATTGATATCCAAAAAACATCTTCAAAACTGCTGCACTAGCATTCCTTAATTGAGGAATGTATGGATAAAGTCTTTTTAGAAGTAGAGGTCTTATTTTTGAATCAGGAAATTTAGCCCAAAATTCCCGTACAAGAGCTTCTTTAAATATATTATAGCCCCCTAACGCCTCATCTGCACCTTCACCTGTTATGACTACTTTTATTCCATTCTGATGAACTAATTGAGATAATTTCATCATGGGAATAGGTGATGTTCTTAACAAAGGAATCTCCGTATGCCAAATTGTCTTTTGCAAGGCACCTATAATATCTAAGTTAGAACAAATTACCGATTTGTGTCGAGTATCAAAAAACTGAGACACCTCTTCCTGATACTTACTTTCATCAAAATCCTTATTGGTAAATCCAATAGAAAATGTATTAAGCATTTCAGGATGTAGCTCTTTAATAAGAGCTGTAGTAGCACTGGAATCTAATCCGCCACTTAGGTATGCTGCTACCTGGACATCAGATCTTAATCGAAGACGGACAGCATCTTTTAACAAAGTTCTGAAATGATCTGCTGCCTCATGAACACCACCAGAATAGGAAGTCGTTTCTTGAAAATTTAATGACCAATAAGGTGTAATCTGACAATTACCATTTTCATAAACCAAATAGTGCCCTGGGGGTACTTCTAAAATATTTTTAAAAACTGTACGCGGGGTAATGGTAGTCCAAAAAGTAAAAACTTGTTTTAAAGATTTATAGTCAATGGCTCTTTCAACACCCGGATACTCAAATAAAGCCTTTATTTCTGATCCGAATACAAACTGACCTCTTAACAAGGAATAAAACAGTGGTCGAATCCCCATTCTATCTCTTGCCAGAAACATTCTTTTTCTTTTCAAATCCCAAATTGAAAATGCAAACTGCCCATTTAATTTATTCAAACATTTTTCTCCATAATACTCATAAAGCTTAAGAACAACCTCTGTGTCACTTTGAGTCTTAAATACGGCACCTGCCTTTTGCAATTCATCTCTCAACTCCACATAATTGAATACTTCACCATTGTATGCTATCCATAACGTCCCATCTTGATTTGACAATGGTTGCTGTCCACCTTTCAAATCAATAATACTAAGACGTACATTCCCAAAACACGCCGTATCTGATAGGTAGATACCACATTCATCAGGTCCTCGATGAGCGATTCGTGTCAACATTCGACTGACAACTTGCTCGCGAAGTATTTCCTCTGTTTTGTGATTATTTATAAACCCGGCTATTCCACACACAATGCAACTATTTCTGTTTTTGCTCTATAAAAGATGATATGGCTTTAATGGACTGAAAGTTCTCCTCGCTAAGTTCAAGGTCGTCAACTTTAACACCATACTCTTCTTCCAAAAAAGATATAAGACTCAATAACCCCATCGAATCAAAAATTCCCTCATCAAAAAGAAGAGTATTGCTATTAATTTTGGCTGGTTCCGTAAACGTTATACCAGCAATAAATTCCTTTAATTTATTTTCCATATTCAGACAGATCAATTTGTTACTTACACATTAAATTAACCATACTTAAACTCAATAGCTAGTGGATTTTGCCAGAATGAAACTATTATTCCATGAACTTGGCAAATCTTTATACAAAAAAATTAAAGGGGATAATAACCAATCTAAAATCGACTAAAATGAAAAACTATTGACGCTATCACACCCTTTATTTATCAAGGCATTCAACCATTCTTCCAGATTAGTAAATCCATCTTCATCATCATCGGCATGAAGATTTACAGGGAAATCAAGAACATGATTATTCGTTGTCATATCCCACCCTCCAACTTCTTGAGGATTAACTATACGTTTCCCTTTTCGGTTTATCATTTCAGCAATCAAGCGATTATCAATAGGATCTCTTTGATTGGGAAAAGCACCACAATTTTTTAAAAGGTATTTTTCGATTTCCTGTACCTCTATCAAATTAAATTCAGGATATTTCAGTGGCACCTTATTAGTTATAACAGTTCGCTTACCGGGGTTGTGTACCAAAACTCTATGAGATGGTTTTCCAGCAAAATAGTGTCCTGTCATATTACCATCTAAAAAAATTTTGGACTGCAAAACAATTTCCGGACTAATAGAGATGATATATTGGTTACGATTTTCTGCCCCCGGCTCATAGAAATTATTCAAAGCGGCGATTTGCATTCCTTTTCTTTGCTGACCCGGGGTACCAAAATATATGGCATGCGAATCACAATTATAAACAAGGTTATTGACAACAATTGCTTTTTTTGTATCGCCTCTAACCAAAGGATTCCTGTCAGAATTATGAATAAAAAGGTTTTTTATAATACTTATTTCTTCAGTATCCATAGCCAATAAACCACAAGAATGATCAAAATAATCAAGCGCTTCGGCTATGATACAATGACTAATACAGATACCTTTTCCTCCTTTTAATACGCCAATATTCTCATCCAATCCCCAACTCACTGAACAATGATCAATCATCACATTATAGACCTTCTGAGGATTATCAGCAATATTAATACCATCAATTTGCCTTCCAGATTCTAATCCTGTTCGAACCTTAACACACTGAATTAAAACATCGTGGGTTCCCAAACTCAATGACCAATTCTTTATTGTTATACCGGGATAGGGAGCTGTTTGACCCGCAACCATAACATAAGGGCTCAAAACTCGTATTCTCCTTTTCAGCTCTATTACCCCGGCAACTTCAAAAACAATAATCCGGGGAAAATCCTTATTCAACGCCGCTCTAAGCGAACCGGGACCTGTATCATTCAAATTAGAAACCACAACAAGTTGAGGTAATCTATCACCTCCATAAGCTCCTCTCCCGAACGCCCCATATCCTTCTGCACCGGGAAAAAGAGATTGTCCACTAATAGTTAAACAAGAGATTAGCAAGAATCCTAATAATTGTAATTTAACCATTGGCATGATAGAAGTATTAATACATTACAATTGCTTCGAATAACCTTTAATTACGCAAAAGTATTTCTTCATAAATACCCAGATATTGATTGGTCATTTTTTCTATCGAAAACTTATCCTGAATAATCTTTTTTCCACGCTTCCCAAATTCCTTTGCCTCCAGGGGATGATCTATCAAGTATTCAATTTTATTGGCTAGTACTACATAATCACGCACTGGCACTAAAAAACCAGTAACTCCATCATCTACAATCTCCCTGTTTCCAGGAACATCAGTAGCTACCACAGGTTTTTCAAAAGCCATATATTCCATAATGGAATTTGAAATACCTTCTCCAAAAGTGGCCAATACTCCGATATCAAAAAGTTTCACAAATCGTTCCACCCCCTCCTTTCTGCCAGTAAATACAAACCGATCTGCATACGTCGCCGAAATCATACTTTCTAACATCCTTCGATCTGGTCCATCCCCTACAATAATAAAATAAACATCTTTCCCTTTCTTCATAAGCTCAAGACCTGCAAGCACAAAGCAAGCAAAATCCTTCCTATTATCAATAGCAGCCACCATACCTACAAGAATTGAAGAATTTGGAATTTCTAAATTGATTTCTGCCAGCACGTCCCTTTTTTCTGGCACATCATTCAATCTGGAAAAATTAAATCCGTTCGGAACAACCATTCCTTTATTATGATTTGCTTTATAAGCTTTTAATCCGATATGAGAATTAGAAACAACGACATCGGAAAAAGGAAAAGTAAGCCTAGATCTGAACCACAACTTAGATAAAAAATTACAATGTGAATTCGATATCATTCCATTAACAAATGGCTTCTTACACATCTTCGATAAAGGGAGCGAATAGATGGATGCCATCCCGCCCCAGGAGTGTACGACATCAGGTTTAAAATCTTTGAATATTCTAAATAATTGAAAAAAAACAGTAGGATCTTTTTTAATTTTTCTCCTTAGCACATAGAAGTTTATTGGAAGATTTAAAATTTCCTGATAATGAATAGAATCTTTAAGAATCACCAATGATATTTTGTATTTTAATTCTATCAGATATTTTACAAATTCCATAAGCCTTCGTTCACGACCTCCAGCAACAAGGTTGTCTGCAACTAATAAAATCCTCATTTCTGACTGCAACCTCTTCGTTCTATAATCCCTCCTATTCCTACTTTTATAATGTTCAATTATTGCATTACGCTTACTTTTGTAACCCAAATTTTTAGTGTCTATCCGATTAGGACTCATTAAATAAAGCTTCTTTTGTAGCGTTGTGCTCAATATTACTTTTGCCGGATTACCAAATATGAGGGAATTATCAGAAAACCGACCTTTAACAACTGCTCCTGCCCCAATAATGCAATTCTCTCCAACTTCCGTATTTGGAAGAATTATTGCATTCATTCCAATACAAGTATTATCTCCGATCTTAATTGCACCAAAAATATCAAGTTCTGGATGTTCTTCCCGAAATATCCAAACGCCCCCATCATGCGTAATAAACTTTACCCCATGTGAGACAGTAACATGGTTTCCCAATTGCACCAGGAAGGGCTCGGTGGAAAAATCAGCATTGAATATTAAACAGTTCCTTCCCACCTCAACTCCCATAAGCCTTAACAATCTAATCCTTAACCTCCCCCACACTAACCTGTTTAATATCCTAAATATCAAATTTAGAATCTTTTGCATAATCTATGGTATCTATTTATTCGACCCTATTTTCGATTACATCAACAATATATTGACAGAATCGTGGATATGTTTTCCGGGCAAAGGAATCATTAGGATGAGAATCCTTGCTATTAACAGCATATTCCTCTTTGAGATAAAGTCCCCCTTCTGTTTCTAACTCAAAAAAGTCCCACACAAAAACATTATCTCCTGGTTTATCCCACTTTTCTTTCACCCAATTTGAAAATTGACGTGTTAATCCGGCCTGCTCTACGGTTGTCTTGGATTCTGTTAACGCAGCCGGAGTCCATACGATAAACTTAACATTCGGATATTTCTGAAATTCTGCATATAAAGCCTCATACTGAAGTTTGTAATTAGTAATTGTCTTTCGATCCGAATTGATATCTCCTTCTTTTTCGTCAGATAGTCTACTCACCGGAAAACAATGTTTGAAAATGATTACATCCGAATCTATTGTCAACGTTTTCAATGTGGGCTCCTCCTTATAATAGAGCTCGTCCCCATTTTTAACCCAGATATTGTAATAATCAAAAGGATAGTTTTTCCAACCATAAGGATCTTTCTTTGGAAAAACTATCTCTCTGATTTGATAATTAACCCCATTTTTTCGATTGTATTTTGAAAACCACTTTTCTACTGCAGAGGACGCACCTAACTTTCCTTTTATCTTCACCAAATAAGAATTTCCACCTTGCCAGATTGATTTTCCGGTACTGTGATGCAAAAATGCGATAGATGTGTTTTTGTCAGTATTGTTCATAATCCTATTTTTTTTATTGCATGAAATCATCAATACCACTATCCCGAAAACCAATAATAAAAAAAATACCTTTCTCATGACTTCAGTTTTTTTTATAAAACCCATTCCAAGCGAACAACTTATGCTTACAAAACATACAAAAAAAAGGATGATTTACCATTTTTCTTTTGATGAAGGTCAAAAAAAAAATGATTTTAATATTCTATGTATTAGCTTAAGAAGAGCAAAACCCATGGAGTTATGAAGAATCAAACAGCCATAGCAATCATGATCCGAACGCTCTCGATTGGAGGAGCTGAAAAACAAAGCATTCTACTTGCTAATACACTTGCAAAACATTTTAGAACCTATCTTTTCTTACAGTATAACATCATAGATACCCGCAATGAAAAACTACTTGATAGAAAACGCTTAAACGTTGTAACTCTTGATGGAAATATTTTCCAAAAGGTTCAGTTCATACGATCCTGCATTAAAGAAAATAACATTCGACTTGTTTTCGCATATTTAACAAGTGACAACCTGATTGCTTCTGCAGCTACATTAGGAATCCATTCGGCTAACGTATTTGGTGGTATTAGAAGCAGCTTACTACCTTTTCACAAATACATAACACTTAAGCTCCTTCATCAATATTTCCACAAAGGAACCATTTTCAATAATCATGCTGGAAGGAATGCTTTTTTAAAAAAAGGCTTTAATCCCCAAAAGTCTCATGTCATCGCCAACTGTTTAGAATCCCCTTTCCCTCAATTAAAAAGACCCGCACATAAACCCGTAAATATCATATCCATTGGGCGATTTGTTGAAGCCAAGGACTATAATACAGCCATCCGGGGCATTGAGCATTTATATAAAGAATTAAATGACCCTAGCTCCTTTCACTATTATATTATTGGATATGGCCCGCTTGAACA
Source organism: Marinilabiliaceae bacterium JC017 (assembly GCA_004296775.1). GTDB lineage: Bacteria > Bacteroidota > Bacteroidia > Bacteroidales > Marinilabiliaceae > JC017. The sequence goes on along the minus strand of RHGE01000034.1, from coordinate 45,789 downwards.
AGAAATTAAAAAACAGATACACAACCACCAACTTAAAAGCAATATCTCGATTATCATTAAACCTAAAAACATTGAAAAATATTACAAAAATGCCGATATCTTTTTATGCACCTCTATATTTGAAGGATTATCCAATGTAATAATGGAAGCGTTAAACTATAGTTTGCCGGTTGTAGCAACCAACGTTGGGGATAATGCCCATTTAGTGCTAGATCAAACAAATGGTTTTATCATTAATCCCGGCAAGCCGATTGAGGTCGCTGAAGCATTGAAATTATTAATTCGGAACGAAAAAACAAGAATCGCCTTTGGCACAAAAGGAAATCAACATCTTAATCAGAATTACTCATCAGAACAATTCGAAAAAAAATATCTCACACTCATCAACAATCATCTTAAATAAATAATCATGGGGAAAATCAAACTATTATTTTTTGGAATCAAATATTTCCCTTCAAAAGGAGGAACCAGTAGAGTTGCAGAAAACCTAATCCGACAAATGAAAGATGAATTCGATATTACCATATTCTGTTATAAAACCCGTCTTTCTCAACAACACATTAATGGAGTTAAAGTCATTGAATTTTATCCTATTTTCAAGGGAAGTATTGGCGCCTTCTTCTACTTCCTGCAAAGTGCATTTTATTTACTATTATTTTGCAAACCAGACATCATCCATGTTCACAAAATTGATGCTTGTCTCTTTATCCCATGGTTTTATAAAAAAGCCAAAATCATTGCCACTTCACACGAATCACCTTACATGAGGGACAAATGGAGCTTACTGGAAAAAAAGTTTTTTAAATTATCAGAACAAATCTATATTCGTTCCAACGCCACGCTAACAAGTATTTCAAAGCCTTTAACTGAGACATACGAATCTGAGTATGGCAGAAAAGTAAAGTACATTCCTAATGGCATATCCATATCACCGGTATACAATGACAAAAAAGCGGAAAAGTATCTGGCCCACTTAAATCTGAACCCAGGAAACTATATCTTTTTTGCAGCCCGACGAATCATGAAAACAAAAGGATTGCATACCATGTTTGAAGCATTATCCCAACTAAATTATCAGGGAAATATTTTAGTTGCAGGAGATTTAAAGCATGCCTCTAGTTACATTCAGGAACTTAAAATCAAATTTGCACATCTACAAGTTATTTACCCTGGATATATAGGAGAATTACCTCTGTTACTTTCCCTGATTAAACATTCCCGGCTATTTGTGTTTCCATCAGAGACAGAAGGTATGTCCATCATGCTACTGGAAGCAGCAACTACACTAACGCCAATTATCTGTAGCGACATCAAAGAGAACAAAGAGGTTTTTAATGATAATCATGTTACTTACTTTAGAAATAAGGATGCCGCCGATCTGGCAGATAAGATTCAAACAACACTTAACAATCACAAAATACTTAATCTAAAGGCTGAAAATGCATTAAAACATATTAAAAACCATTACACCTGGGATAAGATTGCTAAAGAGTATGTAAACTTATATGCCAGTTTATTGAAAAACTAAATCCCAATATTTTTACCTTATACACATAGCAGCACAATGTCTCGTATTAAAATAATCTCTGATCCTCATCGGGATCAATTTGATTTCATCTGGGTATCATAATCACATCTTCACCTGCCATTATTACACCTTGAGGTATCCGGGACGTATCTCTACGTTGTCGTAATCTACACTCAAGATAGCTAAATGCAATCTCAGGAAATTGGAATTATTTCATTGAGAGACTTAATTTCTTCTCAAAACTTCTGGTAACTATGTGTAATTTCTCTGCCTAGGGATTGAAGAAGATACCCCCAACGCGAACTTGAATTTACTGATTGGCAAAACGAAGAGTAATAACAAACAGCCCTGCAGCGAGCCTCTGTCGAGGCAAGACTTCAAAGCTCTGAAATACTTATTGACACATACACTTTCCTTTTAAGGTACCTTTCCAACCTAATTTGAATATGCCGTCATAAACATAAAAGTCATCGGAACGATTATAGGTATGAACCCCTCGAATAGATGTTCCAAACGTTTGAGGGGTGATAACTTTGACGGTCTCTTCCTCATAAACTTGCTCATTCAAGGTGATGATTTTATTGAGCCATATCTCTCCGCCGTAAAGATCGAAACAGTTTTGAGACGGTCGATATATTTGACCGTCCTCCATGTAAATCCGACCTGCCATTCGTGCTTTAGAACTATCCGTTACGATGGGATTTTGGAGGTGCGGCTGCCACGGATCGTTGAATAGATGATTAGAATGAAAGAGGTAGAGCAGGTCATACGATCCAGCCAGTTCATGGGATTTTATAATAGTGAAATGCCACCATTTTTGATTATAAAAAAAGGGCGTATAATCCAGGCACATAATACCAGGAATCAACTCCCTTTCAAATTGCCATTGAAAGGGAAATTGATTACTCTTATAAAGCCTGACACCTTTACTATGAGACGATTCAGGAATCATGTACCACGTTGCATCAGCTTTGATAACATTCGGATAGGAAAGATGAAATGGTTCGTGAATAATATCCTGTAACTTATTATTAACATTATTCAACGTCAACACGGCCAGTCTTCCTTTTCGGGAGTATCCGTCGAGAATTTCCAGGAAAAGATGGGTGTGTTCATCATCATCCACCAAAAAAGGATCTGCCCAGCCATCGCGATTTTTTGACAGCAAAAAAAGATTCTCTCCTGCACGTACATCCGGAAACACATCATCTTTCCGGGGTACCAAAATGATTCCCCACCTGGCTTTGAAAATTTTTTTCAGGAGGCGTTTAACAACTTTCCCTGCCATGGTTTTAAACAAAAAAAAGCCTGCTTTGAGAACATTTCCAACAGCGGCTTGCCTATTTGGCCCCGGTAAGTCCTGCTGGAAATGCGGTGTTGTATGTGAAAGCGTATAAAGCGCCACTTTAATTGAATACTTAAAAAATCGTATATTTTTAGCCACGCCATACTCCAGGGTTTGAAAATAATGATTCCAAATAACCCTTTGGGAAAAGCCCTCTTCAATGGAATAAAATTTCAAAGGCTGATGATTATACAGGTATTTAGTAATAAACCAAAAGATATCACCTTTGGGTAACTCATCGTCAAGCAATATAGTTTTACACGCCATCCCCTCTAAATATTGAAACAATTGACGATCTCCCAGACCAATAACTACATTTTCCGGTTGATCCTTTTTCGATAAATCTGTTTTTGAACCTGTCATTAACCGGACATTTTCTAATGACTTGACTATATTAACACATGAGGTTTCTAAATAATGGGGAGAATAATTAGATAGCTTTTTCTCGATATACAAAAGAGGATACACAAAACGCTTCAGAAGCGACAATAAAACCGATTGAGGTAGCTCCTTCTCCTCGTCATCGGCTATTTTAAAAATCTCAAACCGAATGTAGGGATTTTCATTTTGCAACTCGCCAATTATTTCAATTAGCATGTTTGATAGCAACCAATCATTCAAGACAAAACAGATCTTTTCCGGCGTGAATGTAATATTGATTTTATGAAATGTACCTGCTTGCATACTGAAATATATTTGATAAAATAAATCGGCAGTAAAAATTTATCATTCCACCCATGATAGATCATGCATTATTAGCAATTAAAACTCTATAACATTACTAAGAAATCAACTGCATACCTAATGTCAAAAACTCAATAATCAATTGAAATATGAACCTTTTAAACAATCCCATTGAGCGCTAGCCGAGCTCTGTTTTGCCAGGTGTAATGTGTTTTAAAATCCAGATAAGCTTGCTTAGCTATTTTACCCCTAACTTCTTCATCTTTACACTTCTTCAGTGCTTCAATCCACGCTGATGTATTGTCAGGTTTTACCAACAGGGCATTGTTTTCATTTAACACCTCCCTTAAAACGGGCATATCGGAACAAATAATGCACTTTCCAGCTGCCATGTATTCAAATATTTTTAATGGAGACATATATTTAGACGACTCATGTCCTTTATCAGCCACCCACACTTCTTTCTGATAGGGCGCCAACAAGACATCACACTGATGCCGGTATTTTTCTACGTGTGCAGGCAAAACAAAACCATGAAAAAACAAGTTATCTTGCATGCCAATCTGAGCCTTCCACATATCAATATCTCTCTGACGCCCTCCTACGATATGAAAATCGACATCTTGTAGTTGAGCAGACGCAGCCAGAATCTGCTCAATCCCGCGCCCTTTATATAAATGACCGAAATAACCAACTTGCATCACACCTTCTTTTCCCGGCCAGGCCTGATCTTCAAAACCCAAATTATTTTCATTTGATTCATCAGCCGCATCATGTAAAACCAGCAAGTCACAGCCATTGAACTCCACCTGGGAAACAAACATACCCTCCAAAGCTTTAGAAATTGTTATAAACCGTAACAGGTTTTTCGCCTTGAATATTCGTTTAAAGAAAGGTTTCAGCATCCTGGATTGTCCAACAAAAGGCTTATGTGCTTCCAGAATAAATGGCATTCGGGTGTAAGATAAATAAAGACCAGGTAATTCACATCGGGTATATACAATATCAGGACGAAGCAATTTCGCCAGTCGAATAGCTTCCAAGGCAAAAATATGATTTTTACCCTTTAACCATTTTTGTAAACGCAATTTGCGAATTTCAAATACAGGTTTGACTCCATAATAAGAGAAAATATCACCAACACCTTTTTCTTCATTATCAGGCGCATCAAAGGTAACCAGAACAACTTCATGCCCATTAAGGGCCAGAGCCTGACACATCTTCATGACATGAATACTATTTGCTTGACGGCTCGGAATATATGAATTAGCCAGATATACAATTTTCATTAGGTTTGCTTTTATAATGATTCACTAATTTCTTTTTATTCACTAAAAGCAATAGTTCGTTAAACTTTTGTAAGTAACTGAAAAACAGCTTGCATTTATTCAATAGACAAAGTTTTTAATGATCTAAAAATGAGAGCAATGTAACAATTCACCTTCCGTATCCTTGAAAAAACAAGAAAACGGCCCATTTAGATTTACAATGAATTCCTTTCATTTATTTTTAATACCCTCTCCAACATACTCACATACCGTTTCATATGATTTACCAAAAAGAAATCCGTCGAAAAAGAATGCAGGTATTTCATCAGGATACCAGCTTTTAACCAACATACAATTTGATTTTTGACAGTTGTTTTAATTCATCAATCCTTCAATCCTCTATGGCTGACAAATAGATCACTCGTGAGCAAATAAGAACATCACTAACGATGGAGCACCAAGTAAAACAACCACAAATTAATCTCAGATCTATTATCTAACTGACATTTCCCATATATGTTTAAAACCTACAAAGCTTGCTCTGCTAGCATTTGGCCAACCGCGAACTTATCGAATTATACAAATTGCTTTTCGATGAAAAGCTCATGAAACCACGCAGTGATTTAAAATTCGTTCAATTAGTATATTTCGCGGTTAGAACAATAGCAAATGTAATTTACTCATAATCAATCATATCTTCTTTGCTGTTTTTGTATATGCCTAAAATTTAGTCTTTTATACGACATTAAAAACATCAGTTATCTAACAATCAATTGTCACAGAATACCTACAAGGATTTCAATAGAATCAAAGGCTATAAACAAATTAACAATTTACTAAGATCTACCATTTTGCTGCACAAGCTCAATAATATGCTCAACCTCTAATCTTCTTTTTTTCGAAGATTTTTCGTGAGCCAACCTCATCTGATTCCACATGTAAAAAAACTTCCAATAGCGAGGTGCGCGCAGCCAGGTATTGTAGTATTTTTTCTTCATGTATGATAATTCAGCCATAGCTTTATCATTCCTTTTTTGTGAACCGAACACCTCCACCGATTTTGAATTATAATGTTCCCGGTAAGCACCCAGAAAAAAAGGTATGTGTTTAAAATCTGAATGTCTGACAAAGCGAAACCATAAATCATTATCCATGGTATAATGTAACTCCTCATTTAATCCTCTTTCCTTCTCCCAAATATCCCTGGTAAAAAAAACTGTTTCCTGAGGAATCTTTATATAATATTTCAGCTCCCTTCGATTAAATGAGGGACCTTCAACTGTTTTATAAACCCGGTCATCTTGATCAATAACTATCCGATCGCCATAAAAAACCTGAATAGCAGGAATTCGTTTATAATAATCAACAACAATTTTAATCGCATGAGGACACAAGACATCGTCAGAATTCAACCAATTAAAAACCTGGCCAGTTGCCATCCCAAATCCCTTATTAATAGCATCACTTTGACCAGTATCTGGTTCACTGACCCATTTCGTGATTCTATCCTCATATTTTTTGATGATCTCAAGACTATTATCCGTTGAGCCACCATCAACAATAATATACTCCAAATTAGGATAGTCTTGATTAATAACAGATAGAATCGTGCGCTCCAAAAACATACCTTGATTAAAAGACGGAGTTACAATGGTTACTCTAGGATATTCACTATGCTTCATGACTATCATATTTTTACCAAATCATTATACAAATCCATATGCTTTTTTGAGACAATTTCTTCAGCAAAAGCAGTTTCAATTTTTCGCCTGGCATTATCAGAAAACTCAGATAATCTCTGGTGACCATCACTATTTAAAAGATACTTAATTCCATTGACATAATCCACTACATTAAACGACTTTGCCAGATATCCATTGACTTTATGTTCCACCATATCACTAATTCCTCCCACATCAAAAGCCACAACAGGAGTAGAACAAGCCAGCGACTCCATGACCGTATTGGGCAGGTTGTCCTCCTTGGATGTAACCAGGAAAAGATCAGCTGCCGCATATATTTCGGATAACACCTTCTCATCTTTCACATACCCCATATAACGGGTATCAAATGAAAGGGCATCAATTTCCTCACTCTTATCGGCACCAAAAACAAGTAACTCAATATTCTCTTTTGATATAATTCCGCTTGATTGATTCTTAATGATTTTAAGTATTTCTAATAATAATTTTCCACCTTTACGCTCATCACTCAATGAATTAACAGCCCCAAATAACAATTTGATCTTACCAGGCTTAAACGGCTTTTTAATATCCGGGGTACTATTTCTCATGGATTTATAAAGCTCTATATTAACCGGATTCGGAATTACTTCAATTCTATGATTCCGAAACATTTCAGATTCTCTTGCCATATCAGCCATCCAATTACTCGGACAAACAAGTGTTAAATCAATATTATTCCAACTTTTTAGCTTTTTAAGAAAAGATAACCTACTTATATCATACAACGAAGGTTTTAACAACAATGGACAATTACCACACCCTTTTGTGTAATTTTTACAATCTCCGGCATAGTGACACCCCCCTGTAAATGCCCACATATCATGAAAAGTCCATACAACAGGTACTTTAATTCTGGCAATCTCATCAATCGATAAAAAAGTATCATTTACCCAATTTAAATGGACAATATCCGGTTTATGACGAAGCAATGCCGAAAGGTGAAATCGATTTAATTCTGCTGTCGACCAAAACCGTGTAGCAGGTTTCCTATGTAGACGTATTTTTCGTTGTTCAAGCCGATAAATCACTTTCAGATATTTTTCATGCAAAAAATGATGCTTCATATCTAAAATATCATCCTGAAAATCAAGCTTTTTTTCAACAAGATAAGTAATATCAGCACCTAAACCCTTAATAGCTGAAAAGACCCGATGAGCTGCTCTAGCTGCTCCACCTTTAACACTCGTAGCATTTGTAAAAAGTATCTTCATCCTAATAACATTAAGTTTAACCGTGATACTATTCAACCAAATAAGCCCCTACCATTACTCATTCCATATTCCGGTAGCTTTTCCTTTAATTATCCGATAATACTGCAAAGGATGTAAAATGGAGCCCACCAGTAAACAAACAATCGTGGCCAGAATAACACCTGAAATACCCATACCTAAGTTTCGTGCAAAATAAACCGATAACGGAATGTTTATTATACTTGTCACAATCGACATATACAATTGGATCTTTATCTTCCCTACGCCATTTATAAAATAAACAAAGATGTTATTCCACCCCCTCACCAATACGTAGAGTGCCATCAACAAGGATAATGAAACGGGTACCTGTACTTTATCACCAACCCATATTTCATACACGAATGGAGCCAATACAAACATTAATATAAGACCTATAAAAACCAGAAAAAGCATTTTCAGCAACTTTGAAATTGATTTTCGCACCCAGGCAATATCCCCCTTTGTATATGCTTCTGTAAAAGCAGACCAAAAAGGTCCTAACAAAATGGCGAATCCCATTTCTACGATCCCAAAATATTTCCGTGCTACATTATAAGGAACCACCTCTGCAGAACCAAACAAACGGGTAATAATCAGATTGTCGGTTGAAAAAAGAATAACTACAGCAATCTGCACAATAAAAAATTTCACACCCAAATTGGCAAGAGACGACAACAAACCAATATCAATGAATTTATAAGAAGGACGAATTGATTTATATTTCCCATTAAAATAAAATATAGTGAAGCCAATTAAAATAAGAACCGGAAAAGCACCTGAAATAAGAATAATATAAAACAAGGAGCTTTCAACATACTTATACAACACTAAAACGCCAATAAAAAAACTTGTACTGAACAAAAAATCCATAAAGTCGCTTAAAGCAGGTCTTTGATCGGCAGTTAAAACAGTTCTAATCAATGCCAGCACAAAACGCAAACAGAAAAAAGATACAAAAGACAGCATCGCAAACTTCAGCATCTCTTCATTGCCAGGAGGAACATTAAAAAGACTTCCCCAATCAACGAAATATACTACTGGTAAAAGAATCAGTAACAGCAAAATACTTATCGCAGATATGATAAAATAGGTACTGCTGACATATTTTCTGGATGCTTCCATATCACCTATAGCAAGACTTTCTGCTAATTTATTCCGCAACCCATTACCTAATCCAATATTAAAAAAACTCAACCAGCCGGTAAATGAACCAATAGTCAACCACACACCATGCCACATATTGCCAAGGTAACTTAACACAATGGGAAATCGAATATAGCCAATACCCAACCCCATTCCTTTAAATATCAAGGACAAAAACACATTTTTCTTTAACAAAACGGTTCGGTCATCCCCCTTATTAAAAATGGAAATGATGCTCAATTTCATATCTTTTCTTTTTCTGTAATCATGTTCTTTTGCCGATAATAAGCGTCGAATAAAAAAGCCAACATTATTCCATGCAAGAAAATATTATAGTACACCAATGTTACGTTGGCCCAAAGAAATCCTAAAAAGCCCAGAAAACTCCCCCAAAATCCAGTATTCCGTGCTGTCACATAAAATCGATAAATTATTGAACCCCAAAATCCAAATACTAAAAGACTTCCTATAAGTCCGTATGAAAATAAATGAGCCAAATAACCAACATGTATTTGAGAACTTCTTCCTGCCAAAGCAACAACAACCTGGTCTGTTAGATGGACACCAGTACCAAAAAAAGGCCTATCCCAGAAATATTGATTAAATATTTCCCACGCTAAAATTCGCGTACCAGCTGATGCAGATAAAAGACGTCCTTGTATATAACCTTCTACATCCACTTCAAAAAACTCTAAAACCTGAATGCTTAATAAAATTAAAAAAGGAATACTTAACACGACAATTAAGGCATTACGCCATTTATTCCTGCCCTCAATAGCAAAAGGAACAAGACAAAAGAAAAAAGCAACCTGAAGATATCGCGAGTTGTTTGCAAAAGCAATTACCATCCCAACTAATACCACAATATAAGGTAGCGACTTCTTATTAATTACTGCATCAGAAGTATAAATGGCCAATAATGGAATAAGAGACAGACTAATATCCAATACATTTGAAAAACCAAAAATGGAAACTCGCCGCACATCAAAAACATCTTCAAGCATACCGGAACTTATAGCACTTTCCACCATATCATCCGGAGTTAAAAAGAAAGGATCTTTTAAAAGCTGCACTAAAGTAACAGCAAATGCAATTAATAGCACATATTTAATCTCTACAATTATCGTATTCAACAACTCTTTGGATATCTTGAAATTATCTACGACAAAAATCAAAAATGCAATGTGTAAATATGGATTCGTAAAAAAATCATAGACAAATCCTTTACGCGCTATAGCACCTTGCCATAAAACAATATCCCAAATCAAATAATAACAATAAACGCAGAATGCCAAAAGGGACAACATGCCTATTTTACACTCTTTTATTCCTTTTCGCAGAAGAATTAAAACACCCAAGAGTAATATCGTCGCCCCGTATATCTTCCTGAATCCCTGATTAATACTATAATGATCAAACATGCACACAATAGGTGCCAATGGGAGCATCAAAAAATATAAATTAATCAAAAATGATAATCTTGGCATATTTATTTTTTGTCTTTACTTCTACTGTAATAGGATGCATATTGGTAATAAGATGATCTGGACATTTTCATCCCATTAAGAATCACTGATACCTTTTGTCCAAATTTCCCTTCCATCTCATCCAGTGTTCTTCTAAAATCTTTCTTTAGTGTATAATTAACCCGTAATACAATCATCACCAAATCAGCAAGACCAGCAAGAAAGATACTTTCTGATGTCACCGTAACCGGAGCGGTATCTACAATAATATAATCATACTCCTCCTTCAGTCTTTTTAAAAACACTCTATTCTCCTCTGAATCGATTAACTCAGAAGGATTTGGCGGCAATGGTCCGGAGGGTAAAATTGTTAACCCATTCTTGGCTGTATCTTTTTTAATATCACCATACTCCGCTTGTCCGGACAGCAATTCTGAAATTCCTGCATGGCCATTTCTTGTATAATACTTCTCCGTCAAGTCACCTTTTCTTAAATCAAAGTCCAACAGGATGGTTTTTTTACCTGATTTTGCAATAGAAAAGGCCAAATTATAAGAGCAAAATGTTTTTCCCTCTCCAGGCAATGTAGAGGTAAGCATAATTATTTTCCCTCTTTTCTTATCGGACCATCCATGAAAACCTAAATTGGTTCGTAATTTTCGAAACGATTCAGCTGTAATTCCCTGATCTTCTCCAAATATCTTCATGGCATCACCTGAGTGATGATAAATCTGTCCTAAAGAAAACATATTAAACGTCGACTTAAAATCATCGACATCACTCGTTTTCTCAAAATAAGCTTCATAAATCAAAATTAAAAATGTGGGAAGAATTAAGGCCAAAAAGACAGCTAGTACCAAATTTCTGGTGGTATTTGGTGAGGCCTGATCCTCAATAGCGGGAAAATCAAAGACCTCGTAATCCGGAAGATTAGAGGCTTTGGCAATCTGAGCTTCTGATCTTTTTTCCATCAGGTAGGTATAGGTAGCATCATTAAGGTTAAAATTCCGTTCATAAGTAACCAAATTCCGTTGCGTTTCAGGAAGTCGATTTAATTCACTATTTAAACTTGCTACCTTGCCATTGGTTCTTTGTAACTCAATACGAGCAGCCTCCACGGCATACTGCAAATTGACTAAAATCGTTTTCTTTAAATTATTGGTTTGGAAATTTAACTCCCTTAATTGAGGACTTTTATCCTGTCGATTTTCAATAAGATGTCTTTTCCTACCAACTAAGTCTACGTATTCATTTAATAAATCATTCAAGACCTGATTATTTAAATCAGATAAAATAGTCAGAGAATAATCCGTAAAATCATCATCCTTATTAAAATTACTATTCAAGAATTCCAAATACTGCAAATGTGACTCTTTCTCTTCCTTTTCTGCCATCAATGCATTTAAATTATCATATATCTGACTGGCTTTCATCCCTACATCAATGACCTGTTTTTGAGTTCTGAATTCTTGTAAGGATTTCTCAGCCAGATTAAGAGAATCAAAAACCTGAGAGAGTTGATTATCGATAAAATCAATAGTGGTGTGGGCAATGTAATTTTTACGATCAAGGTTATCTTCAATAATAGTAACAACATATTGCTCCAGAAAGTCAATCCCCATTCGGGCATTATTACTTTTCAATAATACATTAACCACGGTTCCATCTACATTAGCAGGCTCAATCGTTAATTGTTCCTTTAACTCGCCAACAAGTTGAGTTTTACCCTTCACATCGAAAAAATAATCATTCGCAGACACCTCTTCCAGCGCTACTCCTTCCTTTAACAATACGGTGAACTTGAAATACTCAGACTCAATGGTTTTTCCAAAATTGAACTTTTGAGACATCTCAAAATTAGCAACCTCACGATCATTCCGCTCTTTTTGAAAGTCATACAGCATGCATTCCTCATTCTTAGCTGATAAGACAAATTCTGAAGCGGATAACACTTCGACATTGAAAACAACATTAGTCATTTGGAGATGATTCTTATCTATAATCACTTCAAAAGGAGACGATGTATATAGGTTTTCATTATACAATAATTTTTCCTCATAATACATCACACTGAAGTTCAACTTATTAAGCACTTTTTCAAGCAATGGCCGAGCTTGCAAGGTCAATAAACTATTATGAAAAGTATTCCTTCCACTAAACAATTCTGAACCTGGCAAAAATGAAGTCGGATCGGCAATATTCCGTTGCCGTTCATGAACAACCACCTTTGCTCCAATTTCATAAATCGGTTCGGCCAACTTATTATATATGACCCCTAATGAAACAAAGAAAAGTATAGAAATTGGAAAGACTTTCCAGTACTTGGCTAGCTTCCTGAAAATCACATTAAAATCATCTATTTGACCGTCATACAAAGCCATAGTAATTATTTTTGAACATAATCAAGAACTAAAATAAACGTTGTAACCGAAGAAAGAACCAGAGCATATGGGAATGTATCCATTCCCCACCACCTGCGCTTCAATGGCTGCACATATATAATATCATTTGATCGTAAATAATAGTAAGGTGATTCGATAACTCCTTCTCGCGTCAAATCAATATAATCCTTTACCGTGCGATTATTCTCCTCCCTCACCACCATTATTTTTTTCCGATTACCGAACTCCTGGATATCTCCAGCCATCCCCAATGCTTGTAATATATTAATGTGATCACTACTATAATAATAACGTCCAGGACGATTCACATACCCAACAACTGTAATACTCTTATTCACGAAATTGATTTTTACAGATGGCTGATAGAGATAGTCATTTAACTTTTCTTCCAGCATGGCAGCTGCTTCCACAAGGCTATAACCAGCTAATTTCACATTACCAATTACCGGTAAGTTTATATTTCCGAATTCATCAACCCGATAAGAAATAATAGAAAATCCTTCCGGAGAATTGCTGGTAAATGTATTTTGTCTGGATCGCTCAAAAAAATTGACGCCCTCAGGATCTGTACTTGTTACCTCAATGTATACTTCATCAAATGATTCAATGGTAGAGCGATCCTTAACAACCTCATGCTCTACATTGAAAATTTTATTATCCCTTTCTGCTTGCAGATAAATCACATCCTTCTGTGGCACACAAGAAATAAAGAGAAGGATTAAAATGCTCAGGAAATTCAATTTTTTCATTTGGATTCGCATCATGGTCATATATTTTTCAGCTTATTTAAAAATACGAAATAACAAAACAGCTCCTTCTAAAATTTTTACAAACAAAAGATATTTGGGTATGAAATTATATCAGAAGTCAACAAAGTCGATTCCTCGACTTTTATTTTGCGGCTAATTAAATTTTTACTGAAATAAGTTAGAAACTAATTGTGATAAAAGCTCTTCCTTTTATAAAAAAAGGAGGCAATAGAAACCTCCTTTTCAGCGTTATTATAAATATTTAAGCTCTTACCATTTTTCTATAACTAGCTTTAACACTTTTTCTTCACCAGCTATTGAGCACTGGACAAAATAAACGCCTGAAATCAGATCAACAACACTTACACCTGCATTTAATTCCTCTCCACTAAATATTTTTATCAATTGACCAAGATTGTTATAAAGAGAAACATTACCATCAACGCCTGTCATATATAACTTATCCTTAGCCGGATTTGGATAAAGCCGAATCTGCTCACGCTCCTTAGCTTTGATAGCACTAACAAAAGAAAACGTAACTTGAATATCATGATCTGCAGAGACATTTAATATTTCATAAGATGAAGAACCATTACCGTCAGGAACTAAATTACCCTTTTCATCATCTGTATCCACAGTAAATGCAGCTACTTCATAACCTTGATCTGGTGTAATAATCAAATTAAAATCATCCCCATTAAACACTGAATTATCACCAGGAAAATCCACACTTCCATCCGCACCAACAGTAACAGCTACTGTGTATTCTGAAACAAACTCAGCTGCGAAGACATGGTCTGCAATTACATTACTTAAAGCATAAGTAAATGTTCCATTACCATTATCGGTCAGCTGACCTAAAACATCTGATCCATTATCCTGAGCCACTTTAATTCCGAAACCATCTGCTGGATCCAATACAATATTAAGAGATCCTTCCGACAAGACGTTTGTATTCCCATCCGGATTTATAGTTCCTGATCCCGTAGAAGAAGATGCAACAGTAAAATAAAGTGTTTCAAGGGCACCCAGATCCACAATTGATTTAACAACTCTTGGATTTCCATCAAAATCTAAATCAGGCAAATTTGACGTAATCGGATCGCCTGTATCAAGACATGGAGATGTCAGGCCAAAACCCCAGTCCGAGTTGGCAATTTCAAGCAACTCTGTATCATCCGATGCACTACCAGTAAATAATGTCGGACCATAAAACATAGGTCCCGCAGCATTATCAGCATCGACTCCTATATTTGTATCCGAATCTCCTGGTGTATAATTCTGTATCGCGCAATAAGAAAAATACTCCGAGGCAGTGGAAGGATGATACTGAAATGGCTCACTCACACCAAAACTCCTAGTATTTCCCCATAAAATAGTATTTAAAACGGACAATGTCCCGCTATCAGGCGTATTATCTTCACCATCATCGATAGCAATACCTGATCCAACCTCATAAACATGATTATTAACAACAGTACAATTGATTACTTCACCCCCTTCTTGTATGTGAATGCCGCCACTTTCTCCTGCTTGATTAACATCCGGCACTTCATTATTGGCAACAATACTACTAACAACCTGACCTCCATTTAAAATGAAGATACCTGCTCCTTTATTTTTAGCCTGGTTACTTCCAATCCCACAATTAATAAGTTGAGGTATCACACTCTCAATATCAGTAAGACTGTGCTCCAAATAAACGCCACCACCACTATAGGCTGTATTGGAATGAATAATACAGTTATTAAACACGCCACCCAGATTGACATAAACGCCACCTCCTAATCCATTTGCATTAGATCCATCTTCTCGTGCTTCATTGGATTCAATTGTACAATTTTCAAATACACCTCCTTTGTAAGCATATATTCCACCGCCATTTTCGGCATAATTATCTACTATATAACATTCTCGAAATGTTCCTCCGGTACGGGTATGAATACCTCCTCCTCGTCCATTGGGATCCAATCCATTTTCAGCATATCCCTGTGTGATCACAAAACCTTCGAGAATGGCGGTTTCATCAGTACCTCCGGCTGCAAAAACAACATGAAAAGAATTATTAGCCGGTTCTCCATCTTGCTGTAGTTCTCCACTCAAAATTGTGGCATTTGCCTCTCCAAAATCATAATCAACACGTGCATCTATGGTTGCTTCAGAGCCTGCAAATCCACCAATCACTCTTACATTATTCCTTAGCATAAAGGATTGATACTTAGTATTAGTATTATTCTCTGGTGCACTAGGAATATCAACCGTGGGATAATAAATCCCGGATTTTACCCAAACTTCACCACCATTTTCCAAATCACCTAACGCATCAATGGCAGCTTGCAAATCATGTGTAGCAGTTTCCCATGTAACATGATTTGCAATAGCATTAAAATTAACACCGTCGGTTTTTACATACACTTTTGTTTGTCCCCAAATAAAAGACAAATTGATAGCTGTAATGATCACCAGCCCAATAATTCTCTTAAACGTAAAGGTTTTCATAGGTTTTCGTTTTTGAGGTTTATCTTATTACCTATTTAAAATACGACGAATAAACTAACTCGCTCAAAACTTTTTACGAACAGATTAAAACCTTAGTTAAAAGTCTCTTTTCTTTTAAGAAAATGACATATAGAAGAATAATGGGCTATTATACGAACTCATTTTTAAATAGTTTAAAAGCACATACTATTTCATCTCAATCGATTAATACTATGCAAGCGTACTTCAAAAATCATCTCTTCACTTTGAACAATCTCCCTAAACACTTTGAAATTATCCAGTAGAGGATGCCGTTCTGCGGCCCCCATATCGTAAAATTTATAAATGAATGTGCTTTTACCCCAGCCCTTGATATGTCAGATCACTCCCATTATTTTACCGCCTATCTCCATTGAGTCGCTATAATTAGCCCGTGGCACCATCATGTTGGTAGCCTTCATTAATCTTATATTTCATGAAACAGGTGATAAATGGCTTTGTACAAAGGTTTATGGAATAATGAAGTTACAAATAATTAGTAATACCAGCCTAAAATAAGGCTAAAGAAGAGCAAACAGGTGCCTGCCATAGATTTAACATGTGATTGATATGGAATCTATATGCATAAATACCAAGGTAAAGACGTATTAATTTGTAAATGGCTTGCATTAAATATGGATTATCTGTGACTTTAGTCTGAATAAGCACCACTAAAAACTGCTTTCTGCCCCCTTGCATCATCAGAGTAAGTAAGTCAATAGATCGTAAATCTTATAAAATAGACCTTAAACTGATTTACAAATCTAATTTTTAAGCCTTTAATAGTTCAATAGATCATTAGATTTTAGATAATAGACATTTGACGGATTTACATTACTCTCATCTTTAGACCATTAACAGCTTTATCTATTGGATAGAAATAAACTGTTTTTCAATTACTTACAAAAGTTTAACGAACTATTGTAAATAACAGATGAGATAATTTAAATTCTTTTTTACAAAACTAAGTCCATGTTATCCAGGTAACAAATCATGTAGTCTAAGTATTTAAGAACTTTTGATTTCATAATATAATTGCAGAGCAAATCTAATTGAAACATCAACTTCTCTCCTGATCCTTGCAGCAAAAACAGATCTGGTAACTGCAAATATCCGAGCTCTCCAATAGTTAAACAATAAAAAAATAGGGTTGAATTAAAATTCAACCCTATTTTTTTATTATAATATCAATTCCATTTGAAACCAAATCCAACTCATATTAAACCGGTGTTTTTATCCTATAACTAACCGAAACTTTTCCTTTTGAAATGGACGTTAACTTTCCTTTCAATAAACGTTTCTTTAACGGATTTAAATGATCAATAAACAATTTGCCATCAAGGTGATCATATTCATGTTGAATGACCCTTGCAGCAAATCCTTCATACTCCTCTTCCTTTTTTGTAAAATTTTCATCGTAATATTCAATACGGATCTTCGTCGGCCTTTTAACGTCTTCCTGAATAGCAGGTAAACTTAAGCATCCTTCCGGATGGACATCCTCATCCCCTTCTCTTTGTGTTATCCGGGCATTAATAAATATTTTCTTAAAATCCTTCAATTCAGGATAATCATCAGCTAAAGGAGAGGCATCTATCACAAATAAACGTATAGACTTGCCAATTTGTGGCGCTGCTAATCCGATTCCTTCCGCCCGGTACATTGTTTGAAACATACCGTCGATCAAGTCACCTAAACCCTCATAACTATTATCAATATCTTTAGTCACTTTTCGCAGAACCGGGTGACCATATACTACCACTGGATATATCATGATTAAAAACTTTAATTACAGACACTAAGGCCTCCTGAAGCTATTTATCTTCTCTTTTGCTCAAGATAGGATTGAAGAATGATGGTTGCACTTATTTTATCCACCAAAGCCTTGTTACGCCTTGCCATCTTTTTTAGGCCAGCATCAAGCATTGTCTGAAAGGCTATTTTTGAAGTAAAACGCTCATCCACCCACACAACAGGCAATTCAGGAAAATTCTTTTTTAACCTGTTAACAAATGGCCTAATATACTTCATGGATTCTGACTCCTCCCCTGTTGTTTGTTTTGGTAAGCCAATAACTATCTCCTCCACCTCTTCCTTTTTCATATAAAGCTCAACATAGGAAAATAGTTCACTCGCTTTAACCGTTTCCAATCCATTGGCTATGATCTGCATTGGATCTGTCACTGCTAAACCACACTTTTTTTTCCCGTAATCAATCGCTAGAATTCGCCCCACAAGTAAAAATTTCTTGCAAAGGTAATATTTTTTGATTACACCCACTAACTCCTATATTCCTAACTCTATCATACACATATACAAATTCAACTCTTTACCAGCTAACTGACACCCCCTCTTCTTTATTCTATTCGTTTAGTAAACTTATATCCTGTCTCCGAAATCAGGTACCACATTCCATTTGCAAAGCAACAATCCTAACCTTAACAAGCCAGAAATTATACACAGCGGAGGCACTGAGACACAGAGATTTTTCATCAATTGGAAGTTGAGATTGTTCTTTGGTAAGTACAGGTTGTTTCAAAATATTTCTATCTGTTTCAATGTATCTCCTTTTATCTCTAAGTGTTTCCATCTATTTCCCACCTCTAACTTCTGACCTCCATCCTCTCTATATATTTCCATCCAATTTGAACAACATGTCTATAATAGTTATCCCCTAAGCGACTAATCAACTACAACAAAAAAAGTCGCCTCAACAGAGACGACTTAATAATTATCCAAAAACAAATAGAAATCAATTAACGGATAGCTGCCTGGGCAGCAGCCAAACGAGCAATTGGTACTCGGTATGGTGAACAACTTACATAATTCATGCCCACGCCATTACAAAACTCAACCGAACTTGGCTCTCCGCCATGTTCGCCACAAATACCAACCTTCAATTCAGGACGAGTAGACCGACCTTTCTCGGCACCCATTTTAACTAATTGACCAACACCTTCCTGATCGAGTACCTGGAAAGGATCCTCTTTCAAAATACCTTTATCAAGATAAACCGGCAAAAATTTACCTGCATCGTCACGTGAATAACCAAATGTCATCTGTGTCAAGTCATTGGTTCCAAACGAAAAGAACTCAGCCACACCGGCAATCTCATCGGCTGTTAAGGCAGCACGAGGAATTTCAATCATTGTTCCAACCAAATAATCGATCCTATCTCCTTTTTCCGCAAAAACTTTTTCAGCTGTCTCTCTGATGATATCAGCTTGAACCTGGAATTCTTTGAGTGTTCCAATGAGAGGAACCATAATCTCAGGCCGGGCATCAACACCCTGAGCTTTCAGATTCAATGCTGCTTCAATAATTCCACGCGCTTGCATTTCTGTAATCTCCGGATAAGTATTACCCAATCGACATCCCCGATGTCCTAACATAGGATTGAACTCCTCCAGTTCAGCTACTTTACTCCTAATCATTTCAACAGGAACCCCCATCTCATTGGCCAATTCTTTCTGTGTAGCCTGTTGGTGGGGAACAAACTCATGCAATGGCGGATCTAACAGACGAATGGTAACACCATAACCTTCCATGGCTTTAAGAATGCCCTCAAAATCGTCACGTTGATAAGGTAATAATTTAGCCAACGCCCGCTTACGTCCTTCTGTTGTAGAGGCCAGAATCATTTCACGCATAGCTTTTATACGCTCTCCCTCAAAGAACATATGCTCCGTCCGACAAAGGCCAATACCCTTAGCACCAAATTCACGAGCCACTTCTGCATCACGTGGCGTATCAGCATTGGTACGAACATCCATACGGGTGAATTTTTCGGAAAGCTCCATAATTCTTCCGAAATCACCACTCATATCAGGTTTCCTTGTTTCTACTTTACCTTCATAAACTTCACCCGTAGATCCATTTAATGAAATCCAATCTCCTTCTTTATAAATATGACCATCAATAGACAAGGTGCGTTCCTTATAATCGATCTTCAAGGCACCAGCTCCCGACACACAGCATTTTCCCATTCCCCGGGCTACAACTGCTGCGTGGGAAGTCATACCGCCACGAGCTGTAAGAATACCATTAGCTACGTGCATTCCTTCAAGGTCTTCAGGAGAAGTTTCAATACGAACCAGGATGGTATTTTCATACATCCCTGCCTCATCGGCAAAGAATACAATTTGACCGGTTGAAGCACCCGGAGAAGCTGGCAGACCTTTTGCCAATACATTAGCTGAACGAATTGCCACTGAATCGAAGACAGGGTGCAATAGTTCATCTAATTTATTTGGCTCAAGACGCAACAGTGCTTCTTTTTCGTCAATCAACCCTTCATCAAGCAAATCCATGGCAATTTTCACCATGGCAGCACCCGTACGTTTACCATTTCTGGTTTGCAATAACCACAACTTACCATCCTGAATGGTAAACTCAAGGTCCTGCATATCCTGATAGTGATTTTCCAGCTTAGTCTCAACATTTGACAATTGACGGTAAAGATCAGGCATGGCTTCCTGCAACGAAGGATATTTTGAAGCCCTTACTTCTTCTGATACATTCTGTAATTTAGCCCAACGCTTTGACCCTTCCAGTGTAATTTCCTGAGGTGTACGGATCCCCGCAACAACATCTTCACCTTGCGCATTAATCAGATACTCCCCATTAAATATATTTTCTCCGGTGGCTGCATCACGTGTAAATGCAACACCAGTAGCAGACGACTCGCCCATGTTACCAAATACCATGGCTTGCACATTCACTGCCGTACCCCACTCATCGGGAATACCGTGCAGACGACGATACAGATTTGCACGATCATTATTCCAGCTTTCAAACACGGCCATTACAGCACCCCATAATTGCTCCCATGCATCTACCGGAAAGTCGTGACCGGTTTGCTTCTTAACGGCCTCCTTAAACTTAAGTACCAGCTCCTTTAAATCATCAACAGAGAGGTCGGTATCCAGCTCAACACCTTTACCTTCTTTTACCTCATCCATGATCTTCTCAAAAGGATCAATTTCTTCTTTTGATTCAGGTTTCATCCCTAAAACAACATCACCATACATTTGCACAAAACGGCGATACGAATCCCAGGCAAATCGTTCATTTCCTGATTTCCTGGCAATCCCTTCAACGGCATCATCATTCAATCCCAAATTCAGGATGGTATCCATCATGCCTGGCATTGATGCACGCGCACCGGAACGTACAGAAACTAAAAGCGGATTCTCTTTGTCCCCGAATTTCAATCCGGTCAGGTTCTCTATATTTTCAATGGCAGCAGCAACTTCAAACTTAAGTAATTCAATTACTTTTTCTTTCCCCAACTGGTTATATTCAGTACAGGTATCGGTGGTGATGGTGAATCCAGGAGGTACCGGCACACCAATAAGGTTCATTTCGGCAAGATTGGCACCCTTACCACCCAGAAGATTTTTCATATCTGCTTTTCCTTCGGCTTTCCCATTTCCGAAGCTATAAACGCGTTTGTTATTCATACTTGACTTAGTTATAACTGATTAATTTTTTAATTATGCTTTAAGGATTTTGAAACTCAATACAAATAAACAAATTTTTTCTAAAATGACAGACTCATAACCCTCTCATTATCTTATTAATATCTTTCAATGTGTCACAAAGATTATTACATTAGCGGATAGTTGTAAGCATTTAATTCAAAAAGTTGATCAATTATTATCAATTGACCAACTTTTCTATCATTTTAACACTTTTTAAGTGTTTTTATTTTATCTAAGCATTTTAATTGATAGGATATTTAATTAAAAACTCCTTCGATTTCATTAGAAAATCCACATACTGAGCTCGTTTATAAGCATATGGCTGCTTCAAATTCTTTTTGGATAATTTTCCTTTAAATTCATCTAAACTTTTATACCCTTTTTTATCCATCCAGGCTGCTAATTCATCCAACATCCTGGATATTTGAATTACCCCATTTTTATATATCGTACTAACCACCTGTACCGCATCGGAACCAGCTAACAACATAGCAATTAAATCATCGCCATCCATAATGCCAGTATTACTACAGATATTTGCTTTCATGTTTCCTGAGAGCAATCCGGCAAAGCGCAACGACAGGCGATTATCACCTTTATGACTTAGATTATACGGCATTTTAAGACTCTCGTCATTTATATCTATATCAGGTTGGAATAATTTATTAAACAATACCAATCCATCCACCCCTTGTTTATCCATCCGATATACCACATTCATCAAATTGGTATAAAAAGGACTAAGCTTAACACTTACGGGAATCTTAACGGCAGCTTTGACTTTCTTGAGAATTTCGATACGTAAATCTTCAATCATCGCGGGTGTCTTCTCTACATTTGAGATGGTGTTATAAAAATTTAATTCCAAGCCATCTACCCCAGTTTGTTCCAAATACTTAGCATAATCGACCCAACTAACATCGTAAATACAATTTAAGGAAGCAATTACCGGAATCGAAACGGCCTCTTTCAATTTCTTCAAAGCCAGCAGATGCGCTTTAGGGCCAGAATGCTCAATTTTTGGAAACAGACTGGTCATTTCCGCATTTCGCTCATCATACTCATGCAAGTCATCTTCCAATTCTGCTGCTTCCAAATGAAGTTGTTCTTCGAAGAGAGATTTATAAACAATAGCCGCAGCACCAGCGTCTTCAAGTTTTTTAACCATTTGAAGATTTGTAGCCAAATTACTGGCTCCGATAATTATGGGGTTTTTTAATTCTATCCCCATATAATTTGTTCTTAAATCCATATTTTCTGGTAATTAAAGGGTTTTCGTTTATAACAGATAGTTAATGGAATGGTTTAGATTTTAAATCTCTTTTTAGATGCGATTGAGCAAATACTATTTTAAAGCAAACATCTCTAAATCCCCCCTTTAAATGATAAAAAACATTCTCTAACCACTCCGGCATTTAATAAAAGCCTCTGTTTACCAAAATCTCTCTGAAATTATTTGTAGATACGCAAAACACTACCCTTATTTTTCTATAAATGAGTATGGTATTGGCAAAATACTCTGAGTCATTTTGCACTTACTTTTGGCCACTTGGGAAGTACTCTGAGCCATTTTATATTTACTTTTTACCATTTGGGAAGTGCTCTGAGCCATTTTGCATTTACTTTTTCCCACTTGGGAAGTACTCTGAGCCATTTTGCATTTACTTTTTACCATTTGGGAAGTGCTCTGAGTCATTTTGCATTTACTTTTTACCACTTGGGAAATACTCTGAGCCATTTTGCATTTACTTTTGGCCACTTGGGAAGTACTCTGAGTCATTTTGCATTTACTTTTTACCACTTGGAAAGTACTCTGAGCCATTGAGCAATTACTCTTGCTTCCATTTGGAAAGACAACAGCGTAATGAATTATTCAAGGGACAGTGAAGGATTCATTGGGGACGATACCCATCGTTGCCTGGCTATTTGTTTACATAATGAATATTGCCCACTTAAGGTGAGCACGGCGGGTGCAACGGTGCAGGACATGCGGCAGGGGGCGCAGTGGCAGCCGACGGGCTTGGGGGCTAATGTGGAGTGGCGGGCGGAGGCGACGAAGGAGCCCACGTACCGACTTACGGAACATAGCTCCCAAGGCTGGCGCTATAACGGAGCACCCGCCCGGCCGCCCTAAAATAAAAAACCGCCTGAAGAATGATCTCCAGGCGGTTTGGTTGAATTATCGTTTATATCTTATTTCTCGTCAGAAAAATCTATTTTAGATAATCTCTTATAGCTGTTATAACGCCATTTAGCATTTTCTTCGGAAGCTTTAAATAACTCTCCAGCTTCTTCTGGGAATGACTTCATTAATGAGGTATAACGTACTTCACCTTTCAGGAAGTCTTGGAATTTACTCCAGTCTGGCTCTTTTGAATCCAGTACAAATGGGTTCTTTCCTTCTTCTTCCATTAATGGATTATAACGATACAAGTGCCAGTATCCACATTCTACAGCAGATTTACCTTCTTGTTGTGTTTTACCCATACCTTTTCTCAAACCGTGGTTGATACATGGGGCATAAGCAATAATCAATGAAGGTCCTGGATAAGCTTCTGCTTCTTTAAGTGCTTTGAAGTACTGTGCCTGGTTAGCTCCCATAGCTACCTGAGCTACGTATACATAACCATAAGTAGTTGCCATTAATCCAAGGTCTTTCTTGCGAATACGCTTTCCGGAAGCAGCAAATTTAGCTACGGCACCAACAGGAGTAGACTTAGAAGCCTGACCACCGGTATTAGAATATACCTCGGTATCAACAACCAACACATTTACATCATGACCGGAAGCCAACACGTGATCCAATCCACCATAACCGATGTCATAAGCCCATCCGTCACCACCAAAGATCCATACCGACTTTTTAGTCAGATAATCTTTCATAGCCAGGATTTCTTTTGCTACGGCGTGATTTTCTGCTTCCAAGGCTTTTACAACGCCATTAGAAACTTCACTTGTTTTCTTACCGTCTAATTTATTCTCAAGCCATGCTTCAAAAGCAGCTTTGGTGTCGGCATTCACTTCTTCCAAAGTTTCTTTCATGCGGCGCTCGATACGATTACGCATGTGCTCAGCACCGGTAGCCATACCTAAACCATACTCAGCATTGTCTTCGAACAAAGAGTTAGCCCAAGCCGGACCTTTACCTTCTTTGTTGGTACAATAAGGAGTAGCAGGAGCCGAACCACCATAGATGGATGAACATCCGGTAGCATTGGCTACCATCATGCGGTCACCGAATAATTGAGTGATCAATTTGATATATGGCGTTTCACCACAACCGGCACAAGCACCGGAGAACTCAAATAAAGGCTGTGCAAACTGAGAGGCTTTTACGTTTTGATCTTTTGGCATAATAGTATCCTTGATGGCTACTTTTTCTACCATGTAATCCCAACGAGGAGCTTCTTCCATTTGTGATTCCAGCGGCTTCATTACAAGTGCTTTTTCTTTGGCCGGACAAACGTCCACACAGTTACCACAACCGGTACAGTCAAGTGCACTTATCTGCATGCGGTATTGAAGACCGTCCATGCCTTTACCGTTAGCTTTCTTAGTGGCTGTTCCTTCAGGTGCATTGGTCAATTCTTCTTCATTCAATAAGAATGGACGAATAGCAGCGTGAGGACATACGTAAGAACACTGGTTACATTGGATACAGTTTTCTACTTGCCATTCTGGTACATTTACAGCTACACCACGTTTTTCATAAGCGGTAGTACCTGCAGGGAATGTACCATCTTCACGGCCAACAAATGCACTTACAGGAAGGTCATCTCCTTTTTGAGCATTGATTGGGTCAGCCATGTTTTTGATGAATTCAGGCACATTTCTTCCGTTGGTTTCAGTTGCTTCAGTAAGGTTAGCCCACTCAGCAGGCATCTCTACTTTAACGACATTACCACCTTTTTCGACGGCCTGGTAGTTCATGTTGACAACATCTTCACCTTTACGGCCGAAAGATTTCACGATGAACTTCTTCATTTGCTCAACTGCCTGGTCGTAAGGAATAACTTCGGCAATTTTAAAGAAGGCTGATTGCATAATTGTATTGGTACGGTTACCCAATCCAATTTCCTGAGCAATTGAAGTTGCATTGATGATGTAGAAGTTAATCTCGTTCTCAGCAAGATATTTTTTCATATCTACTGGTAAATGATTTTTCACTTCTTCAGCATCCCAAATGGAATTCAAAAGGAAAGTACCTCCTTTTTTCAATCCTTTTAACATGTCATATCGACCTAGGTAAGCAGGCACATGACAAGCCACTAAGTCAGGTGTATTTACTAAATATGGCGAACGAATAGGCGAGTCACCGAAACGTAAGTGAGAAATAGTGATACCACCTGATTTTTTAGAATCGTATGCGAAATAAGCTTGTGCGTACTTATCAGTGCTATCGCCAATAATTTTAATGGAGTTTTTATTTGCACCAACAGTACCGTCAGAACCTAATCCGTAGAATTTACCTGCGAATGTTCCTTCGGGCGCAAGGCTCACTTCTGGCAATAATGGAAGCGATGAAAAAGTAACATCATCCACAATACCTACAGTGAAATTATTCTTAGGCTCAGCTAATTTCAGGTTTTCAAATACTGAAATCATTTGAGCAGGTGTAGTATCTTTAGAAGACAAACCATAACGTCCACCTACGATAATAGGGGCATTTTCTTTGCCATAGAAAAGATCACGAACATCCAGGTAAAGAGGATCACCATTAGCTCCCGGCTCTTTGGTACGGTCAAGAACGGCAATACGCTTACAAGTTTTAGGGAATGCTTCGAAGAAATATTTAGCAGAGAATGGACGATACAGGTGAACGGCAATCAAACCAACCTTTTCGCCATTTGCTACCTTACTGTCGATAACTTCTTTGATCGTATCAGTAACAGATCCCATAGCCACCACAACATGCTCAGCATCCTCGGCACCATAGTAATCGAATGGACGGTATTTACGACCAGTGATTTTAGTAATCTCTCCCATGTACTCAGCTACCAAGTCAGGAATAGCAGCATAGAATGGATTAGCCGCTTCACGAGATTGGAAGTAAATATCTGGATTTTGAGCAGTACCCCTGGTAACCGGGTGCTCAGGATTCAAACTGTTGTTACGGAAACGCTGAAGAGCTTCCTGATCCAATAAACCAGCCAAATCTTCTTGTTCCATCAACTCCACTTTCTGAATTTCGTGAGAAGTACGGAAACCATCAAAGAAGTGAAGGAATGGTACTCTGGATTTAATTGAAGCCAAGTGAGCCACACCGGCCAAATCCATTACTTCCTGCACACTGCTGGTTGCCAACATGGCAAAACCAGTTTGACGAGTAGCCATCACATCACTGTGATCACCAAAAATAGAAAGTGCTTGCGCTGCCAAACTCCGTGCTGTTACGTGGAATACTCCAGGTAACAGTTCTCCGGAAATTTTATACATATTAGGGATCATCAGCAATAATCCCTGAGAAGCGGTGAAAGTAGAAGTTAGAGCACCAGCCTGTAAAGACCCGTGAACTGCACCGGCAGCACCTGCCTCTGATTGCATCTCTTCAACTCTTACTGTTTCGCCAAAAATATTTTTCCGGCCACCGGCTGCCCACTCATCTACGTATTCTGCCATCGTAGAAGAAGGTGTGATAGGATAAATAGCGGCTACCTCACTGAACATGTATGCTATGTGAGCTGCAGCATTATTACCATCACAGGTGATAAATCTTTTTTCTTTAGCCATTGTTTAAACTCCTAACAATTAATTTGGTTATTTATTTTTATCTATATCGTTTAAAAAACAATCAAAGTTACAATATCCTTTCCAGTATCTCCAATGCATAACTAGTACAAAAAGCCATATAACCAAAGTGGTATTTGCCTGTCCTTTCCCACTTCTATCATATCCCGGGTATAATACCCCTTTTCTCCTTTCGGTACTTCATCCACATACCGGCCGCCAACATGATAAACCAGGTCACCATCCACACAAAAATCACCTTTACGACAAAAGTTAACCTGATGCTTAACCCCTACCTGATTATAGAAAAAAGTACAATTCAAAAGCCGGGAATCCACATCCCCATGAAATACCGAATAAACCAGATTGGGATTCTGAAGATAGATTAATGAGGGCTTTTTCATGGCATCCTCATTCTCTTCATACAGCAAATTAATCAGTTTCCCCTGTTTCAGATAATTAAGATAATTCATGATGGTTGCACGCGACGTCTCCACTTCTGCACTTAACTTACTAACGTTAGGCTGAAAAGGAGCTGACTTGGCCACTAAATACAACAATTTTCGCAGCTTGGGCAAATATTTCAATTCAATTTGCAGCAGATAACTTATATCAATCTCAAGGACAAGATTAATGGTCTTTAATAAATTCTCCAGGTAATTACTTTTCTCTTGAAAAAAGGGATAATAACCGTGATGAAGATAATCGGTAAAGTAGGCTAACGGCTTTACTTCATTAATAATCTCCTGACAAATTTCAACATGGTTTTGCTGAATTTCCTCCAGTGAATATTTTCTTAATGAAATATTGTTTTCCAAATTCAAGTATTCCCTAAAAGAAAAGCCCTCCAAGGTATACGCTTCTGCACGATCTTTTAAGTCAGGATTCTCCCCTTTCAATCGCATCACCGGTGACCCACTGAATATTATATGCAAGTCATCAAAATGATCGTAGCAATATTTCAATTCCTCCGACCAATTGGGGTATTTATAAACCTGATCGAGAATCAGCGTTTTTCCGCCAGTCTTCCTGAATTCATCAGCAAAGGATACAATTGTTCTGCCAGTAAAATAGAGATTATTGAGATTGATATATAGACATGCCTTATCCTGACCGAAAGCAGACTTGGCATAATCTAACAGAAAAGTAGTTTTTCCAACTCCCCGCGCACCTTTTATTCCTATCAGCCGATGGTTCCAATCTATTTCATCCATCAGCTCTCGCCGCATAGGAACATCCAGATGTTCCAACAAGTACTTATGTGTCTTAAAAAATGCCTGCATCTATTAGAAATTGTAAAACAAAGATACAATAGTAGTTTATGATTTTGCTATCTCCAGATTACATTTTCAACCCCTAGATGCTATTTAAAATTTTTAAAAATAAGGGCCTTTGGCATCATCAAATACCATAAAAACAAAGAAAGCCGCGTAAAATGCGGCTTTCTTCATGTTATAGTATGTTATTATTTTATTCGGCATTCATCGAAATCAGGAATTCCTCATTGGAATTAGTTTTTCGCATGCGGTCCGTCAAGAAGTCCATCGCTTCCACCGGTGTCATATCCGACAAATAATTACGCAATATCCAAATACGATTCAAGTTCTCTGGTTCTAACAACAGATCCTCCCGTCGAGTACTTGACAAATTCACATCCACCGCAGGGAATATACGCTTATTAGATAAACGTCTATCAAGCTGCAATTCCATATTACCAGTTCCTTTGAATTCTTCAAAAATAACATCATCCATTTTGGAACCAGTTTCTGTTAATGCTGTTGCAATGATAGTCAAAGAACCACCATCTTCAATGTTACGGGCAGCACCAAAGAAACGTTTTGGTTTATGAAGTGCATTGGCATCCACACCACCTGACAACACTTTGCCTGAGGCTGGCGATACCGTATTATAAGCACGGGCTAATCGGGTTATCGAATCAAGTAAAACAACCACATCATGCCCACACTCAACCATTCGCTTAGCCTTCTCCAGCACAATATTAGCAACCTTCACATGTCTTTCAGCCGGCTCATCAAACGTAGAAGAAATAACTTCCGCATTAACACTACGTGCCATATCGGTTACTTCTTCCGGACGTTCATCTACCAGCAATATAATCATAAAGACTTCGGGATGATTGGCCGCAATAGCATTGGCAATATCTTTAAGCAAAACTGTTTTACCAGTCTTTGGCTGTGCAACAATCAATCCTCGTTGTCCTTTTCCAATTGGAGAAAACATATCAACCACCCGTGCAGATAAACTTGATCTTCGCCCCTTTGTAAGATCAAATTTTTCGTTTGGAAAGATTGGTGTCAAATGATCAAAAGGTACCCGATCGCGCACTATTTCAGGCGCTC
The DNA here is from genome assembly GCA_004296775.1 of Marinilabiliaceae bacterium JC017. Lineage (GTDB taxonomy): Bacteria > Bacteroidota > Bacteroidia > Bacteroidales > Marinilabiliaceae > JC017. Next base: position 16,140 of record RHGE01000034.1, on the reverse strand, counting down.
TCCCGTTTATCTGCTCAACTTTAATTAAAGGAAAGTATTTCTCACCTTCTTTGGGCGGACGGATTGTCCCCTGAACAGTATCCCCTGTTTTAAGGCCAAATAATTTAATCTGTGACTGGGAAACATAGATGTCATCGGGAGAGTTCAGGTAGTTATAATCAGAAGATCTTAAAAATCCATAACCATCCGGCATTATTTCCAGAACTCCAGAAGCAGAAATTATTCCCTCAAACTCATAGGCTTTATCTTCACGACGGTCAAAATTTTTCCGATATCCACCTTCTCTATGCCTATCTTTATCTTGCTGCCAGCTACGTCTTCCACCCTCTCTTTCTTCAACGGATCGTGCATGCTGAGGCTTTACAACTGGCGCCTTAACTGGCTCTTTAACCTCTTTAACGGGCTTCTTCTCCTCCTTAACCTCGGCCTTCTTCACCGGAACTTCTTCCTTCTCCTTCTTCACTGGTTCTGTCTTCTCTTTTTTAGGCCCTTCAGTAGCAATGGCCTCGGCAGCTTCTGCCACCTTAGAAGTTATAGAAGAAGTCCTAACCGTTGATGCATCTGGCTTTGCAGCTGTACGTGGACGTTTGCCTGCCATTTTTTTCTCTGGCTTCTTTTCTTTCTTTGGTGCTTTTTTATCACCTGTAGCTTGTATCGCTTGTTCATCCAGAATTTTATAAATTAAATCCTGCTTCTTAAACGACTCTACTCTTTTTATATCGAGTTCTTTGGCAATTTGCCTCAACTCTGTCAATAGCTTTTTATTAAGCTCAAGAATATCATACATAATTTATCAACCAACAATTTAAGTAGGGAAAACATTAAGAAATGATTATAAGAAAAAAATCAATAAAGTATCTTCGAAAATTTGCTTTAAGGAATTAAAGTCCTTCTCTATAGACCATATCAAGAACTTTTTTTGCAAACTTAAAGAATCTGCACTTACCATCAAAATTATTTCCTTCTTTTCACGCAACAACTTTATCTTTCCATCCTAAACCACTTTGATATTCTTAAAAAAAAATGCACCTTTAATGTAAACAAACCCATAACATTAACGTTCAATAGATACCTAAACTACGAGACTAATCCTATGAGACAACTAAAAATTACCAAACAGGTTACCAACCGAGAGACCCCTTCGCTAGACAAATACCTGCATGAAATCGGGAAAGTCAGACTAATTAACGCAGAAGAAGAGGTACGATTAGCAAAGAAAATAAAACAAGGAGACCAAAAAGCGTTGGAACAATTAATTAATGCCAACCTCCGCTTTGTAGTATCCGTCTCCAAACAGTACCAGAATCAAGGCCTTAGCTTACCAGACTTGATTAACGAAGGCAACCTGGGCCTAATAAAAGCTGCCCAACGATTTGACGAAACACGAGGCTTTAAATTTATCTCCTATGCCGTTTGGTGGATCAGACAATCCATTCTGCAAGCCTTGGCTGAACAAGCCCGAATCGTCCGATTACCTCTTAATAAAATAGGATCCATTAACAAGGTGAATAATACTTTCTCCAGACTGGAACAGGATTTTCATAGAGAACCCACTTCAGAAGAGATTGCCATAACCTTAGACATGGCACCTAAAGAAGTTAAAGAAGCACTCAAAGTATCTTCCAGACACGTATCCATGGATGCTCCATTAAAAATGGATGAAGAAAACACTCTATACGATATACTTCTGGCCACAGATACCGTTAGTCCGGACTCTCAGCTACTTGATGACTCATTGAGACGTGAGATAGAACGTTCTCTGGCAACATTATCTCCCCGTGAATCAGACATTATAAAACTCTATTACGGCTTAAATGGAGAACCACCTTATTCACTTGAAGAGATAGGGAAATTATTTAATCTAACCAGAGAACGAGTTCGTCAAATAAAAGAAAAAGCAATTAAACGTTTAAAACACACCTACAGAAGTAAAATTTTAAGATCCTATCTCGGGTAAATCCAACGACAAAAAAGGTGCATCCATAACAGACTAAAAGTCTTTGTCAGGGGATGGCTTATTTATTATCTTTGCTTCAAAAATAATATTATGAGCCATCTTATTGCCCCTTCCATGCTTTCAGCTGATTTCACCAATCTACAGAAAGACATTGAACTAATCAACAACAGTGAAGCTGATTGGTTCCATCTTGATATAATGGATGGAGTTTTCGTTCCAAATATCTCTTTTGGCATTCCAATTTTAGAAGCTATTAAGCCACTTGCTAAAAAACCTTTTGATGTACACCTAATGATTGTTCAGCCGGATAGATATATCGAAACATTTCATAAAGCCGGTGCTGATTGGTTAAATGTGCATTATGAAGCATGTACTCATCTTCACAGAACGGTAGAAGCAATACATAATCAAGGTATGAAAGCCGGCGTTACCCTCAATCCACACACGCCTGTCTCTTTACTTGAAGATATTATTCAAGATCTTGACCTTGTTTTATTAATGTCTGTAAATCCAGGATTTGGAGGCCAAAAATTTATTAAAAACACCATTCACAAGATTGATCAGTTAAAAGAACTTATCCTCAGGAAAAACAGCAAGGCATTAATTGAAATTGATGGTGGAGTAGATAATATTACCGCACCAATGTTAGTCTCAGCAGGGGCTGATGTTCTAGTATCCGGTAGTTACGTATTTAAATCTACTGACCCCAAGACAACTATTAAAGATTTAAAAAATCTTTAATAATCGTTACGAATAAAATCTTCCAGATAAGTAAAAGAATCTGTAAAAATCCCATTTCGGATTATCGTAGCTCTCTTAATAACTTTCTGGAAGTCTCCTTCCCAAAAGAAAGGCAAAACTTTATTTTTCAGGTTTGTTGAGAAACATTCTGAAGAGTCTCTGGGAAGAGCAGATGGTAATTGATCAATCGCCATAACAGTTATATTATTGTGATCTGAAAAAGCCAATTGCTCTTTCTGCAACCTGCGATCAACATCATAGAATGGTTCTTCAATACGGGAAGTTCGCAGGGTGGTCGGAATAGGGCCTGGAATATCACAACTTATATCACCAATAAAGGAAAGCCTAAAATCCGGATCTTGAAGGTCCCCTTTTTCAAAAAACAAAGGTGACTTAGGATTCCAATAATGGCCGGTAATTAAGACGTCAGTTACCGGGATAAATTTCTTAAAATCTGACACAAACTCCTCCGGATATCTTATAAAATAATCCAGGGAAAAACTATGCATCTCCGGATGCTTTACGTAGCTATGAGGATGTGCCTGAAAATAAACAGGTCTACCATATGGCTTGATTAAAAAATCTTCTTTTGAAACAGCTTTTATTTCTAGTGCATTAAAAACTTCGATAACACCTGAAGCTACTCTCCCTCCTCCTGTAACTAAAAATTTTCCCGATAAATTCTTGACATGTCGTAATTCTTCAAAAAGATGGTTTTTATCACGGATATAGGATAACGGCAGTAAATCAAATAAATTCTCTTTCATACCATATCCTCTAATAGTACAATAAGCACCAATCAACCCCGCCCAATAACCAAATGCAACTAAGCGTTTATTTGACTTATCGACTAAAAATTCATAATCAATCAAAGTAATCTTGTTAGTAACAGCAGCCTTTAACAACTCTTTGTTGTGTGGTTGCATTTTTGCAGTATGACTAAAAAACATATATTTTCGATCAGGAATAAGCATACTTGGATCCACCTCCTTAACCCCCAATAGCAAATCACAATCCGATAGATCATCCACCAGAAGGCAACCTGCTTTTAAATATTCCTCATCATCAAAAGCTCTATAAATAGAAGGCTGAACACAAATAGAAAGGCCTTTATATACATTCAAAAGTTCAGCAGCAACAGTTGGAGTTATAGCTACTCTTCTATCCGGTGAAATGCCGGTTTCTCTTAATACTCCTATCTTGAAATCAGTCACCATAGATTAACATTGAAATTACTCCTATTAAATTAAGAATATTTAGGCAAAAAAGCTTTTTTTTCATGTCCTAAATAATCATTGATACAAAAACCATCATTTTTTATTATCTTTGTATGCTACTTTAAAGGGGCTGATCTGGAATTGACAGCATGGCAAAGTGGTATGTAAGCATGTCGAGCGTTGTGATACTGGCTCGTAAATCCCGGTTCTCAACTTTTTTAATTGGCGAAAATAATTACGCTCTTGCAGCTTAATCGAAGTATAGTAGATAAGCTATATTCCCGCTCAAGGTAGCAGGAACAAGACATCTCCCGGGTGCTAGCGTCTTGAGGCGGCCCGATCCGGAGGTGCAGAAAATCGAGACTAGGAAATAACAAGCCTTGGGTTGTTTCCGAAATTAAAAGGATAAGGTAACAGTCGGTGGCTTTGATCCAGCCGTTACTCGAAAATCAAGTCAAAGCTAAACATGTAGAAAGCATATGGCTTCCTTGTCTGGACCGGGGTTCGATTCCCCGCAGCTCCACTTTTTCCTTCCTTTCTTTAATGAGAGAGATTATTTAATTTCATTAAGCAATTCCCCTTTTTCAACAAACCACTTTCTCATAGCCTGCTTTCCCTTTACCAACCTATGAGACCATATTTATATATTTTTCCTCTTTCATAACATTTACTACTCCCAACAAAATTTCCTGGTAACAGGGAGTGTGAATAACAGAAAAAATACAACAAAGCCGTCTCATTTCTTTGAGACGGCTTTGCTTGATACAATTAAAAGGTGATTACGAAAATATTACTCCTCAATAACTTTTTCCAGATTATAAATACTTGCCACCTGAGATGTAGAAAGTACACTCTTGTAAATTCTCACTTCATCCATAGCGCCATGAAAATAACTTCCCCAAGCCAAAGGAATAATTTGATCCTGGTCATAGTTATCGCTAGAAGCCGCATACTTATTCGTTGGAAAATCCTGTCCAAAAACTAAGTTATAAGGGGTAGCAAGAGGCTTGGCAGTTCCTGGTGTATCATCCCATCGCATGGTTTCGGTTCCATTGATATAAAACACGGTTTCGCCTCCTCCAAAAGTTACTACTAAATGATACCATGTATTTAATTCCAAACTAGGATCAGTATCCCGGTTATGAATATCTTCGGTAGATGCAACAGTGAAAAAAGGTTTATTAGCATCCTGCACTTCAAACTTGTAGCCATTCCAGGAATGTAGACCCATAAAACGATTATTCCTTGTTTCATCAATACGTACCCAAACGGAAATCGACAGATTAGAAGGATTCAATGCAGTATTATATGGTACCTCAATGTTAGCTCCTTTATCAAACAGGATAGCTTTGGCCTCATTCCCATAACGGTCAGCCGTCCACTCCGGGAATCCAGCGCCCCAATCAGCAGGACCGTTTTTGAACTCGCCTGTAAAGTTATTACCAGAGTAATCGGTTACGGTTTTTCCTGTTCCATCATCAAAAGTCCAATGTCCCACCAGGTCCTCCGGAGCAATAGGAACAACTTTTTGAGCATCATAAGCATCAATGGCTTTGCCCAGGGCAATCACAGTATTATCCACCGCTAATTGCTCAGCTTCAAGATCATCTACAACTGCTTGAGCCAGATCAACAGAAGCTTGTAATACCGCTTTTGAACCGGGTTGATATTGACCGTCTGCGGTACCTTCTTCACTTTCAGCTATCAACGTTTTAGCCTCTGTTATTTTAGAAGTCAATGCCGTTTTGTTTACTAAAATTTCGTCATCCGAATCACTATCACTACAACCAACTACAGCAAAACTTGCAAATATGGCAAGCAACAAAATGTTTACATTAAACTTAAATCGTTTCATAACATGATTTTTAAGAATTGAACTTTATAAAGCTTTATTTGAATCTTTTTCACTTAGAGGAATGGGGAAATAGCGATGCTCATCAAAACTAAAATTTGTTCCGGAGAGCGCCTGCTCTGCCACATCCTTTCCATAACGCATCAAGTCGTAGAACCGGTGAAACTCAAGACTTAGCTCCACCCGTCGTTCGTGCCGAATAGCTTTCCTAACAGTTACTACATCAGTTGAAATTACATCCGGCAACAGGTTTTCAGGTATCACACCACTCCCCTCCAGGGTATCATCGAAGAGATAGCTCTGACGTGCTCTTTGGCGAACCTCGTTTAATGGAATAAGTGCCTTAGAGGTTTGTTTCAGCTCATTCAACGCTTCGGCCTTCATAAGTAACACTTCGGCATAACGCATAAAGGTGTAATTCAAATCACCATCACCTTTTATCCCTACACCCACTTCGGCCAAAGGTTGAATATGTTTCTTTTGCAGATAGCCTGTTGGAGACCATGAGGGATCAAAATCCTCTCCATTCATCCATTTCTGTCCCTCTCGACCCACCGAATAATCAAGTCTGGGATCTACAACACCACCAGGAGTAACTTCAAACTCATCTATCAGGTTCTGAGTGGGTACATTGAAAAAATACCCATTCTCATGCTGGGGGCTGAACCACTGGTTCAAATAACTTCCCAGGAAGGGATCTTGTCCGGTCAGATGTTGTATCTCAAACAGAGATTCCTGGTTATTTTCATAAGCCACCTCAAAGTTGTTCCGATAAACAGACATTAAGGAATAGCTATTCAACTTTTCTATTTCTGCGATGTAATCAAGTGTTTTTTGCCACTTCTCCTGAAAAAGAGACACCTTAGCCAATAATCCCAAAGCAGCACCACTGGTTACACGCCCCACTTCTGCTCCTGAATAGTCAGGAGGAAGATTTAGGGCAGCATCTTTCAGGTCTTTTTCAATCTGAGCATAGATATCCTCCACCGGCGAGGTCTTCACATGTAAATCATCCATCGTGAGAGCCGGCTGAGTTTTTAAGGGTATTTCACCAAAAAGATTTACCAGATGAAAATAGTAGTAGGCGCGCAGGAATTTTCCCTCTCCCACAATTCGTTTTTGCAAATCCTCATCCATCTCGATTGCGGGCACATAACAGATGACATCATTACACCGGGTAACCCCTTCATAGTAATGTCGCCATATGGCTTCCAGGTAACCATTATCCGGTGTGATATTAAATTCTTCTATAAACTGAATTTCACTTTGGTCACCCGGATTACCACCTTTGGTGGCATCATCAGAGGCAACATCGCCGAATACCCACAAGGCATTGGCTACACTGGTAAAACTGGCAGGCTGGTAAGCACCATTTATCGCTAACTGCGCATGTTCTTTAGTTTTAAAAAAGGTAGAACTGGAATAATCTCCCTGAAGATCCTCATCAAGAAATTCAGAACACCCATTCAATGCCGAAGACACTGCAATGAGAAGTATTATAAATTTATTTTTCAGCATAATGATTTACGTTAAAAGGTTATTTGAACTCCCAGATTGTAAGAAACAGCTGAGGGATAAGTTCCCCAATCGATACCTGCCGCACGATCTCCCTCGGACCTTGAATTATCACTGGTTGTCATCTCAGGATCTAAACCAGGGTAATCAGTCAAGGTCCACAAATTTTGCCCTGAGAAATACAGCCGGCATTTTTCCAAAGACATTTTTTTAGCAATATGCTGAGGCAACGTGTAACCAATTTGGAGATTCTTTAATCGTAAATAGGAGCCGTCTTCCAAAAATCGGGTAGAAAGCCTGGTGTTGTTTGCCTTCGCTCTCCAGGAAGCCCGAGGTTGCGTATTGCTGGTTCCCTCTCCGGTCCAATGTTCATCCACATAACGTTTGGTCACATTAAATGGACGGTAATACCCTTCAATGTCAGTAGCAACCTGGTAATAGATCTCCTGGCCAAAAGCGCCCTGGAAGAAAACTGAGCAATCGAAATTCTTATAGGTGGCACCCAAATTCAATCCCAGGTTAAAATCGGGAATTGAACTTCCCACATGAGTCCGATCCTTTTCATCAATTACACCATCTTTATTTTGATCTTTATATTTCACATCCCCCGGTTGAATATTACTCCCCTGGTAAGCATGTGTCATGATTTCGGTTTCATTTTGAAAGATCCCTTCCATTTCGTAGAGATAAAATGATCCAATGGAATGACCTTCTTCGGTTTTGGTGGCATATACACCATTGTCAATACGGCCGCCATAGATCGGTGAGGCCAGCTCCAAAACCTCATTTTTCAGTGCCGAAAAGTTACCTGTTATGTTGTAGCTAAAATCCCCCTTCGTTTGTCGAAAACCAACTTCCAATTCAACGCCCTGGTTCAGCACTTTTCCCTTATTTACCCAAGCCGGTTCTGCATACCCGGCAGAAGTAGGAATCGATTCCTTGGTCAGCATGTCCTGGGATACTTTTCGGAAATAGTCCATTGAAACATTTAACATTCCCTGAAGAAAACCCAGATCCATACCCACATCATATTGGCTACTTGTTTCCCATTTTACATTTTCATTACCAAAGACCGTTTTGGCATATCCATCCTGGGAAACACCACCAAAAGGATAGTTCTTGTTAGGACTAATCAGGTCAGAATAGGCATAATACCCCACGTCCTGATTACCAATAAAGCCTACTCCCATACGCAGCTTCCAATGAGAAATAGCCTCCACATTGGCCATGAACGCTTCCCTATCAATGCGCCATCCCAAGGAACCGGAATAAAAGGTACCCCACCGGTTACCCTCTGCAAATCGGGATGATCCATCTTCACGAATAGTAGCTGAAAGAAGATATTTTCCTTTATAATCATAGTTTACACGACTAAAGAAGGAAAGCAAGCCATAACTCCATTTCGCTTCACTGGCCGTCATCACTCCTCTTCCGTTACCTAAATAGACCAAATTGGGATCCTGATCAGGAAAATCCTTTTCCGAAGTGAAATTTTCGTTTCCCTGGCTTTTGATGGCTTCTGAACCCAGCATAAAATCCAGGTGATGGTTATTATTTATATCCCAATTGTAATTCAATACATTACTCCAGGACCAACTATCAAAGTGACCATCTGATACGGTCAATGTATTTGGATTGTTGATCCGGTTATTGGTTCCCCAGGTTTTATCAAATCTTCGCTGGTTGTATCCATTATGGTCAAACCCTAATTTAGAAGTAAGCTTCAATTCATTTACCAGGGAAATGGTAGCATACAGATCTCCAAAAACCTTGTTACTCTCTTTTTTATTGGACGTATTCTTAATCAATCCATAAGGATTATAGCCATCACCAAAAAACTCGGGATGATCAGGTAAGTCAACAAACTCTCCATTCTCATCATAAACCGGAATGGCAGGAGTCCGAAACAAGGCATACCGTACCACACTTCCGCCATTTCCACCATAGCCGTCACCTGAACTACCGATAATATTGTTATTGGATCTGGAAACATTGACATTGGTTCCCACTTTAATCCAATCGTTGGCATCAATACTCACACTTACCTTACCGGAATAACGCTCATAATCGCTACCGATGATAATTCCTTCCTGGTTAAAGTAGTTTCCCGACACCAGGTACTGACTTTTATCGTTTCCCCCGCTCACATTTAAATTATAACTGTGCAACATGGCCCGTCTGAATATCTGATCCAAATGATCCACATCGGGATATTTTGCTGCCTCTTCATCACTAATGAGTTTTCGATGCAGTATTTCATTGTCGATATCGGCATTATCATTTATTGCCGCCTCATTATAAATCCCGATGTATTGGTCTTTATTGGCCATCTCAGTTAAGGGCCCATGCACCTGCACCCCTGTGAGGGTATTAAACTGAATCCTGGCCTTTCCACTTTTCCCTTTTTTCGTGGTAATCAACACCACACCATTATTGGCTCTTGATCCATAAACTGCTGCGGAAGCGGCATCTTTCAGAATGCTAATGGATTCAATATCGGTGGGAGCCAGACTACTCATGGCATCACTGGTTGGCACCCCATCCACAATGTATAAGGGTGCATTCCCGCTGTTAATAGATCCGATTCCCCGGATTCGAACAGCTACTCCTTCTCCAGGCGCACCAGTTGTTTGTGAAACCACCACCCCGGCAGCTTTTCCCTGCAAGGCCTGATCAACCCCGGCCACGGGTGTCTTTTCAAACTGATCCATATTCACTGCCGACACCGAACCAGTGAGATCAGCCTTCTTTTGCACGCCATAACCTACCACCACCAGCTCTTCTAAAAGCTGATTTTCTTCCTCCAGAACAATGTCAAAATAACGAGTCGTTCCAACATTTAATTCCTGCGCCTTAAATCCTATAAACGAGACAACCAGGATGGGTTTATCAATCTCTGCAGGAAGTGCCAAGGAGAAATTACCCGAGAAATCGGTTATTGTCCCAGTGGTGGTTCCTTTGAAAAAAACATTCACACCAGGTAACTCATCACCCGTATTACTGGTCACATGCCCCTTCAATTTTGATTCCTGCGCCTGTAAGATGCTTCCCATACATAAGAAAGCAATGAGCCAGGCTGAAGTTCTTATATAGATTTTTTTCATATTATGGATTTTTCTTCGTTTTTGATCATGGTTCTCTTCCTTAACCAGGCATGAAAGAAAACCTTCTTTATTTTTCAGTTATTAATACCAATCAAGGGTTAAAGTTCTCAACTCACAAAACGAACAATACATGGATTAAAAACTTTGCTTTTCATATCTAAACCTCCAATATCCCTCAATAATAATTACCTATTAAAGAGATGCATAAACAACACCAACATCTTCTAAAATTCTTTAGTGTTACTCACTAAGCCTCGATAGTGTCACCCACTAAGCCTATTTTGTCTCTCATTTATTCGTTCCGACCTAAACATCAGCTCAATTTTTAATTCGCATTATTAATACTAACCTGAGTTCGATTTTAAAACTATTTTACAACCTGTTTTTTATAGCTGGGACGTTGTCCCAAACCCTACTTCATTTTTGGCATTGCCCCAAAAACGAAGCAAAAAACGCTAGTCAAATAAAAGCTACCACCCACCTCCTCGATAAATTTTTGCCAACCCACATGCCAGAATTCCCGCATTCATCTTCGTCGCGTCTGCGCCGGCCCGCTTATTTGACGGGCCTACCCTGCTTCCCATCATCATGGCCAAACTCATAAAATTAGGATAGCATGATAATCGAACTGAGGTTAATAGGATACCGTCACCCCATTAGCGAGTACTCTGCCATTCGTGCGCGTCAGGTTACTCCCGGCAGGAATAGCCACAATCAAGCAGGCTTCATCGGCCTTTATAGAGAAATTACCGCGATGCGTCACATTACGAGCCACAACGGTTCCGGAAACCGCATCGTAGAGATCTACAGCCGCTCCATCATTTGTAAATTCCACCACTTTATCAGTATCATAAGGATTATAGTAGAGATAGGTTGGATATGCCTTGTCCTTGTAAAAATCCGTTGCCAGGCAGTTCAATTGCAGGATCTTTTCCACGTTTGTTTTCTTGATGATGGACCCGAATATGCCAACATGTGCCGATCCATAAATACTAAACATGGAGAGTTTAGGCTGACTCACTACCCAGTTGGGACCATCGCCCAGCGCAACAGGTGAAACCCCTTTAAACGCCTCATTGTTATAGGCATCAACTTTCTTTAATCCTTCGTAGGCAATCACATTTCGGGTAATTGCTTTATCCTCCGGCAGATATTGATGATCATCCGGAATTTCATACGGATAACACAGACGAGCAGCATTGGCAGCATTCAACATCCATTTACCCATGGCACGTGCATACCCCTGATTATAACGAACCATCGGTATCAGCGGCCAGGCCATATCAAATGTATTCATCAGGAAACCATAACCACCATCATGGGTAAGACTTCCCTGCAGACCGTGCACATCGTAATTGCCCCAATGGTCAGAGATAATTCCCCATCCGGTACGGCCATCTTCGGCAGTACACCCATCAAAGGTCCAGTTAATAATTTGAGTGATATCATAGTGAGTACCATGTTCAGCATTCAAACGAGCGGCCACATAAGCCCCAAATGGCATCAACACTTCATAAAAACGACTCTCCTTCTGTTTCAATAAAGCTTCAACGGCCGATTTGGCCCCTTGCAGGTAACGCGGATCACCGAACTTCTGATAAGCCGCATAAAGCACATAGGCATGTCCTGCAGCTGCGTCCTGCTGATAAGGAATATGATTGCGTTTCCCCTGCATTTGCGCGTAGTCGAAATAGGAATAGTCGTAATTCCCATTCAGGACAGAATCCGCCTTATAGAATTGCTCTGCGATGGTTTTCTGTATTTGCTCAGCACCCTCCACATCCGGATGTAATTCCGAAACAGCATAAAACAGAACGTTAGGAAAAACATCATACCACCAGTCACGGCCATATCCACCACCTAACAGGGCAACTTCGGGACACGTATTGTTCATCATGATATTCCAACCGTTATCGGTATTGAAATAGTTCTGAATCATTTTCACATAATTACGGCCTTGCTGGTCGCGTTTATCAATATGGAGCAATCCCGCACTCATAAGGGCTCCCAGAGAGTTTATCGCTTCATGAAACTCCCCATTATTATGATTAGGCCCCTGACGAATATCTCCGATCACGGTGTACAGACCAAAAGTCTGCTGATCAATGTTACGCCGGGCATCATCAGCCCAAATAAAAGGACGGTACTCCCCGTTAGCCTTGAAATCAAATACTACTTCATCGAAATTAACTGCCTTTTCCTGCCAGTCCAGCATTTTATATGGCTGCGGCTGATTAGGCATCGTTTCAATGCGGTTTATTTCCACCTGTGGAACAGTTTGCTGTACCTGCTCCGAGCATGCGCTGAACAACAAACTGAGTAGAACTCCGAATGACAGTAATTTATTCATACGTTTACTATTTAGTATCAAGATTCAAGTATCAAGACACAAGACGGATGAATGTAGAGACACAAAGGCTCTGAGTATTTTTTAACCGTTCTCTTGTGTGTTAAAAGCTTAATCATGATAGTTGCATCTGTTTATGATTTAATTTTTTATCCCAAAAAACTATTAACCTGACTTCTATTTTAAACTAATTGATAATCCTTTATTTATTATTGGGACGTTGTCCCAGACCCAACTTCATTTTTGGCATTGCCCCAAAAACGAAGCAAAAAACGCTAGTCAAATAAAAGCTTCCCCCCACCTCCTCGATGAATTTTTTCCAACCCGCTGGCCGGAATTCCCGCATTCAACTTCGTCGCGCCTACGCCGGCCCGCTTATTTGACCGGCCTGCCCTGCTTCCCATCATTATGGCCAGACTCATAGAATTAGGATGGCGTGATATTCGAACTGAGGTAATTACTTAAGCTCCCTGCGTGTCTCCTGACATGACATCCGCTTCTTTGTCGGCCTGCTGAATAATATGCTTGGCTATTGGAATTGCTACCAGTTGAATAACCGCCACAATCAGCAACGAATATTTCAAGGCAAAGACCAGCGACACATAATTCGCAAGCAACAAAAACATTACGAGTCCAATAATCCTACCCAGATAAAGACCAAACTCATGATTGAATATATAAGCAAATTCATTTCGTTTTTCTTTCTTCGACACCACATCAATCACCCTCATTTGAATGGGGAAATAAGCAATATCGTGAAGGGGCTGAAACAGCACCTTGGCCAACATAAACACAACCACCCCAATGGCTGAGAACATAACAGCGTTAGCCAGCGTCCCCACAACAAACAACAGTAGTCCCACCGAGAAGATATAGATCCGGTGACGGGGCTTGGAAAACCTACCCAGCAGATAAAGCACAATGGCCGTAAAGATACCACTGATGGATTGAATCGACCCCAGGGAATTCTCATCACCTACCAGGGTCATAATCAGAATTGCCGGCGCCGTTACCAGGTATCCCTGAACAAGTCCTTTCAAACCGGCCAGTACCAACATTTTATTCCACAATTCATGAAAGCGGATGAAAACAAATTTCTTTTGAAAAGGATTACGAAACTTTTCGGTATGTATGACCAAGGAGGAGATGATAGTAAAAGCAAACACACCCACGGTCACCAACTGATAGGCCGTTGTGATATTACCACCAAACCAGCCCAGTTGTCTGGAAGAAATAAGAAACCAACCCACAATAAACGGCACCACGATAGAAGTGATGGTGTAGAAAAATGTTTCCACGCCGTAGTAGTAATTCCGGTTTTCATCATTGGTGGTATCCAAGGCCAGAAAATCACGGTTGGCCCAGAAAAAACCAAAGGAAGCCCCCATAATCAAGCCTGATAATGCCACCCCGAAAATATTTAATTCATTCAACGTCATCATAAACAACATGGAAGCACCGCTCAAAAGCATACCAAAGCTGTAGAGGTTGGAAATTCTTATTTTTCTCAGTAAAAACCCATTAATCATGAAGGTGATGGGAATACCCGTATACACCGCCAACTGATAGATGGCAACTAAGGTGGGATCATTGGAGTTACGCATGATGTAAGCCGCCACAAAAATATCTATTACCGGCAGCACCAGGGCGTAAATCATATTTGTAATCAGCAGCACCCGCATATCCCTGGGATAACTCAGGAATACCTGGTACTCCGACATTGGTTTCTTCAGTATTTTTACAATCGCCCCCATTACTTAGCTGTTTAAAGAAGATAAAATTTCATTAATTGAGAACCGGGCGCCACAAATTACCTCATCGGAGGCTCCATAATAGATGGTAATGGTATCGCCATTCACCAGGTGACCATTGGTGAAAACCACATTTCCAAAGAAGCCGGTTTTTTCATAGTCCATAATGGGTTCCATAATAGGTGCTTCGCTGCGGGCAATCACCTTGGAAGGATCCTTTAAATCCAGTAACAAAGCCCCCAGGCAGTAGCGATTTTCTTTAGTAGCACCATGATATATTTCCAGCCACCCCTTTTCGGTTTTAATGGGAGCGGCTCCTGCCCCTACCCGGGCACTGTCCCATTTTCCTGCTCTTGTAGTGGCCAGCAATTTGTGGTTTCCCCAGTGAATTCTGTCGGGGGATTCTGCAATCCAGATATAATTACCTCCCAATTCGGGACTACTGGGCCGGTGCAGGGCATAATACTTCCCATTGATCTTCTCCTCAAAAATGGCACAATCCTTATTGTGGGGAGGGAAAATCATTCCCCGCCGATCGAAAGTCTTCCAGTCCTGTGTGTGGATATAACCAACTCCCACGGCATGGGCCGATACCTTTGTATAGGTCAGGTGGTAACCATCTTCCATGGTAGAGACCCGGCAATCTTCAATACCAAAGGTTTCCTGAGGTCCCTCACCCATGATGGGTAATGTACCTTCCGGTTCTGTAAAATTGATATGGTCGTCACTACAGATTAACCGCAGGTGAGACAGGGTGGTGAGGTAGTATTCGCCATTATATATAACAACCCTGGGATCGGAAGCATCCAAAGCAGGATCATTCTCATCAAAACTTAGAATTTCAATTTTTCCTTCTTTATTATAAACGGGAAAACTTATTTTACCTGCTTCCTGCCGGGGGCGTTCGGCCACGCGCAGCAACAACCAGGTCTTATCCTTATATTGGAATACACCGGGATTCAACAAACACTCAATCTCCATGCCCGGCATACTGGGTTTTATGTCTTTTGGTCCGAGCAAAGGATTTTGCTCAAATCTTTTTGCGATATCCATAAGTAATTATTTTATCTGGCATCAAAGAACTACCATTTCTCTCAATACGCTGTCAACTCTATTCCCATATATATATGGTATAGTCCTTTTATGCTTTTTTGGTAAGCCAGTATACACTCCTGGCAACAGAGTGTACAACAGGAAGACCCCACGGTTAAAGGCCTTATAGCAGTTAGTAATTAAAAAGACCACTAAAAAGCACAGCGCTTTTTAGTGGTCTTGAATTATCTATCGACATTGTATTCATGTCAATTTGAATTGTATTTGGTATGATACCTCAATGTAAAAACGGTTGCGAGGAATGGCTTATGACGACACATAGTTCTATCGCACATCGATCTTAATTTCTGCTTGCACCTATCATATAACAAACTCACAAAGTGACTCACTGCCAGAAATTAGCACCTTTGTCTTGGATGCGGATTGTTCAAGGTGTATTAGTTTGTTTTTAAGGCATTCAAGAGTATATTTTTCCAGGTAGTGAGAAGCATCTCTATCTTTTCTGATTTGAAGGTAACGGTAGGATCGGGTTGTACAGTCGTCAATATGGGCAACGGCCATCTCTGACTCACCTTTTGTTAGAATGTCAAGACTTGAAGACTC
>RHGE01000325.1 GCA_004296775.1 Marinilabiliaceae bacterium JC017 | reverse complement strand
CCTCCCTACAACTCATGAATTAAGAATTCTTACAACAACAAGGTCTACTCGACATGAATTAGGCGTTAATGAAACCTTTCACAGGAATCTTTCCCCGAATTCGCACCTAATATTATCAACTAATCAGAATGGTTCATTATTAGACCATGTATGTGATTCGCCAAATACATCATTATTGTATACTCTTTCATATGTATGGCGCAACCCAATCCTTATTTTAAAAGTTTTTAATACCTTCCTTTTTTTTTGAATCAAAATATCTAAATAATAAATAAGAAGAAATTCACTCTTGACAGTGATATATGTTGTATATGTAAATCCTATATGTGAAACTATGCGGAATTCATCCATAAAAGGTATAAAAAAGAATAGGCTAGGCGTAAATCGATATGCTGAAATAAGGGCCAATGAAAGAAAAATAATGAATCGTAAATAGAGTTCAGGTTCGAATTACATAGATAATATGGATGGGATTTTCTATAATCAAGACAAACGAAAGACTTTCTCAAGAGTCTTAGTCATTCAGTTGATATTTTGAAAATGGTTTGGGTGAACTTGAAAATGAACTCATTAAATAGGTAAACCATTGAATCGGATTCGGTTGGATGGTACCAATGAAATCCAGTGCTAACTTCCATTTCTTATTGAATTAACCGATCAACTTGCTATCGA
>RHGE01000324.1 GCA_004296775.1 Marinilabiliaceae bacterium JC017 | reverse complement strand
GGTTATATTCAAAAAACAATGTTTACCGTTCGGCAAAGCGTCCCGCTTTGTCGTTTGATCCATGGCCTCTGGCCAGAAGTATAAATTAATATGGATATCAAAGAATAGAAAAATGACTACCGGATATCAAATAAAGGATCAAGAAGGTTTGTATTATCTCACTTTACAGGTTGTGGGCTGGGTGGATTTATTTAGCCGGCAGGTTTATAGAGATATTCTGATTGAAAATTTTCGTTACTGTCAGCAAAATAAGGGTCTGGTGATTTATGGGTACGTTATAATGACAAATCATGTGCATTTGATGGTTCAAAGCGCTACAGGCAAGTTGAGTAATACTATTCGTGATTTTAAAAGTTATACCAGTAAGATTTTGTTGAACCAGATTGAAGAAGGAAATGAAAGTCGGAAAGAATGGAYGCTTCAGTATTTTAAAAATGCTGCAYTCAAACATAAAAGAAATAGTAAGTACCAATTGTGGACGCATGAGAATCATGCCGTGTATTTATATACAGATGAATTTGTGACGCAAAAGTTGGATTACCTACATGATAATCCTGTGCGAGCAGGTATCGTGAAGGAACCTGAGGAGTATTTATATTCCAGTGCCACAAACTACGCCGGCTTAGAATCTTTTTTAGAGGTGGATATTATTACCATGAAATGGAAAACAGTT
>RHGE01000323.1 GCA_004296775.1 Marinilabiliaceae bacterium JC017 | reverse complement strand
GCCAATTGCGGTACAATAAAGTTGTAATTCACTAGTTATTCCGGATGCTCGCCAAATCTGAAAAAAGCCTGAGGTTATTTGTATTCCTCGGAAGCCTCCGCCCACATCTCCATTCAGGATTTCTTGGCCCACTATTGGCCAAACCACCTGAGCACTAGGTCCAATGTGAGTAGGATCACTCAGCCATGCTTCATAATTGGAAAAACGAGCACCATGGAAATACATGCCACTCAGCCAAAGAAAGATGATAGAGAGTTGRCCGAAATGRGCACTAAATACTTTTCGAGARATYTCCTCCAAATMACTGGTATGRCTATCRAAATCGTGAGCATCAGCATGTAGGTTCCAGATCCAAGTGGTAGTMTCAGGKCCCTWAGCTATTGTTCTTGAGAAATGACCGGGTYTRGCCCATTCCTCGAAAGAAGTTTTTATGGGATCCCTATCTAYCAAAAYTTTKACKTCTGGTTCCGGCGAWCGAWTAAKCAKTGAKTCCTCCTCTTTCCGGACAACACWTACAAAGAGACCCGCCAACCGTCAAGAAATTAGTGAACCTATGAGAG
>RHGE01000321.1 GCA_004296775.1 Marinilabiliaceae bacterium JC017 | reverse complement strand
ATCCCCACTTGCAAAATATCCGACTGTCCACGATTTCACTCGATCGTGACGCCAATATGATCATTAGAATTAGTCGAGATGACGTGCTAACTACGAACTCCAATCATAGTCCAATTTAATAGAGACAGAACACGATGAGAACAACGAATGAGACAGTCGGTGGAAGATTGGTTTGACGTGATGCACCTCCACATGTGAGTGTCAACGTAGCTGTGGTTGATGTGGATGTGTATTGAGTAGGTGTGTAAGTTGGTTGTTGTTGTTGTTGTTGTTGTTGTTGCTGTTGTAGTAGTGTTTGTTGAATATGTTGTGATTCAGGATTCGTGGATGTTGGTGTTGTTAATTTGTTGGTTTCGGTGTTATTGTTGGGAATGACTGAGATTGTCCTTGGTGTGATGAAGGTGAGTGAGACGTGTGTGAAGTGTTCAGTTCTGTCGATTTGATTCGACAGAGTATTGATTTTTGTGTGTGGGTGCGTTGGTGTCGAGGTGACTGTGTGATGGAGATGGTTGGTGTGTTGTGATAGCGGGACGTTGGGYCGCGAACACATCGTAGCTGTGGTCTAGTGGTTATGACATTGGGTTGTGGCCGCACTAACCCACGTTCGAATCATGGCAGCGACATCCGCCTTATTGCCTCCACTACACACATTCACTACCATCGACTGCATTCGCACCATCCCACACAA
>RHGE01000319.1 GCA_004296775.1 Marinilabiliaceae bacterium JC017 | reverse complement strand
CTCACACTCGGGACAGCCTAGGCGGATCCATGCTTTCCAACGAAGCACGCCCATCCAACCTAGGCGAGACAAGGGTTCACATTTCGTTCATCACCCTTGGCCGGCTWTCGAACAGCCGGACTCCMATCAAAAGATGGTTGCCAAGAACATCTTCGTTACGGTTTGCTAATTCTCGGAATAACATCAACAAAACTCGGAAGGTTTAAAAAACCCACGGTAGTATGAAGTGCTACTCGAAATCTTTGCCACCCGTCTCGTTCCAGTTCCTAGCCGCAAGGTGTCGATGCCCATGGGCGACACTCACACCTCGCTCACACTCGGGACAGCCTAGGCGGATCCATGCTTTCCAACGAAGCACGCCCATCCAACCTAGGCGGGTGGAATCGATGCCCRTGGGGACATCTCGGTAATATCATGCGAACAAGTTATATACCGCCACCCCTAGGCCTCGAAGAATCCATGTCAGCCCACGCATGACACGCCCATTCTTCTCGGCCACTCAGCAATTTTTGTCCGAGAACTGCTGAAAAAACTCCGACACTTTTATACCGCCGCCACCCTAACGCCTCGAAGAACTAATGGCAGSCCACGCAAGGCAAGCCCATTCTCCTCGACGATTCAGCAGTTTTTGTCCGAGAACTGCTGAGAAAACTCGGAAAAAGGCAACAAAACCGATCGCCGGAAAAGTCGCC
>RHGE01000033.1 GCA_004296775.1 Marinilabiliaceae bacterium JC017 | reverse complement strand
TCTCTATATTTTCCAAGTTTTACCCATATGTATTTAAAACCTATAAAGCTTGCTTTGCAAGCATTTTACCAACCGCGAATTTATCGAATTATACGAATTGCTTTTCGTTGAAAAGCTCATAAATTCACACAATGGTTTAAAATTCGTTTAATTCGTATAATTCGCGGTTAAAAACAACAGTAAATGTAATTTGCTCATAATCAATTAGGGTTTCTCTGGCGCTCTTGGCTGATACTTAAAATTTAGTGTTTTATAAGACATGGGAAACTTCAGTTACTAAAATAACACCTCCAACTATCAAAAAAAATAACGGTAATTTTACCGTTACTTTTTTACCACATTAACTAACACAAAATCAATTCATAAAAAAAGCAAGCCACCAAAAAGCAGCGAAAGCATATACACTAAAAGGTGAACGATTTTCGGGAATTACATGAAAAATGAAAGGATTTAACCTGAATTGAAGTGGTTTTGGGTAGTAAATGAGTCAAAAAAGGGCCATGAATGTATCATTTCCGGCAATTATTCGGTGCTTGTTTGGTATTTTATCGGTTCTATAGGGACCGATCAGTGACCGAAGCGATACCGACCAACACCCGAAGCTGCCACGAACCAATCCCGTCCCAGATACTTACCACACCCATAGGGTGTATGTGGAATGCCTTACACCCCGACCTTACTGAGGATAATTGCATACCAAATTATCTCGGGTTGGGATTTATTGGGTACATTATCGGACGGAGCAAGATCTACAAACAATACTTACAATCACAATGATTAACGCCATTCATAGACCTTCAGGTTTTAAAAACCTACTACCAAACCGAAACACCCGTTATCCGCAACGGCTTAGCATCCGACCTTTTACCTCCCATACTCCGTTCGGCGGTTTTACCTAATGTTAAAATCAATCTTTAAACGCAAATATTGCGCCTTAAACTTGTATTTCTGTTGATTTCCCATCCTTTAAAAAGGCATTAGCTACAACAGTTGCCACAACCACTACCGTCCCAAATACCAGGGAGCCAAACAAGCCTTCTGAGCAAAGGACCGCATTAACAATACCTGACCGGTGGAATATTACCACATCGTTTTTACCCGGCTCCACGAGCTCAATACCATTTACCTGCCGGACAGCAGATGGTTTTACGACCACCTTTTTGCCTCAATATTGCACATCCTTCTGGTACATTGGTACAGCTATTTTAGTGCTCAGAGCGATGCCGTTTTTCTGTTGCATTCCTGCGGACAAAGCCTCAGCTTTCATCTACACGTTCATTGTATGATGCAGGTTAAAAAATAAATATGAAAGTAAATTAACCCTGAATCACCCTCAACAACAATTCGCTTTCCAAAGCGCTATTTATAAATTCAAGAAGAGGAATCCCTTGCAAAAACCACAGCGGATTTTGCCCACGGGATATAGTTCAACCGGGCCTTCATTGCTGGGTGCTGCGCACCGTATGAAGGCTTATTTATTAACCCCGATTATTTCCTTTTATAAAAGCCATGAAATCATTGTTATCAATCCAACTACAATTGAAATTGCAATAATAAGCACTCCACCAATACATCCTATTTTTGCGGCATCATCTTTCCATGTCTCTTTGTAAGGTTTCTTTTTTTCCTTTTTTCTTTTTTCTATTATTAGCTCAACATACTGTATAAATGTTCCGCTTTCATCATCAATCCATTCTTCGCCATAGTCTAAAGAATAGATATCGCGTTCATTATCTAATACAATTTCTTCTGAATCTCTTGATGCTTTTAATAAATCCGCTGCAAAAAGTTCTAGCCCTTGTTTATTTGCTTTAATATAACTCTCATCCGAACCCCCGCCATATTCAAATATACCAAAGTATGCATCATCTTTTGAATTCCCTGTTTCAAGTAGATTAATGATATTCTGTAACTCTTCTTTTTCCACTCTAATATGAAATAATTGTTCTTGGTTTATTGAAACAATAGATCGTTAGATTTTAGATAATAGACATTAGACTGGTTTACATTACTCCCATTTTTAAACCCGTAACATCTTTGCCTGTTGAGTAACAGGCAAACTACTTTTCAATTACTTACAAAAGTTTAACGAACTATTATAAAAATAACGACTTACGATCTCGCCGCATGGTGTTGTAAGGGGGATTTCCTTACTAACTATCCAGCCTGAGCTGAGCAAAAGCGCTGTATTTGGTTTAACTTTTCATTTTTAAAACCAAATCAGCGATTTGGTGGTGGTCGCTCTTGCAGAAATCTGCCACAATCAACCTGCACCCTTATGGTTCTAGCCATTAATGGGCATTCTTTAGCTATTATGTCTTCAATATTGCTATAACACTAATGACTAAACAACATCTTAATTCAAGAATATTATTTTTTCTTCTTCTTAAAATTTGGGTCACTATACGTTACCAAAAACGAATAAAATTTATCTCTTAAATTATCTCCAGGCATTTTTTTAATTACTCTATAAAATGTAGCTACAAGCTTTTCTTCGGAAGTAATTACAGACAATTTAGGAATACCACTTTGATATATGGGAAATTTCCGTTTGAGCTTTTTCCCCTCTTTTATGTCAAAATCACAACTAATTAATACATACTTTTCCTCAAGAATATTTTTCACTTCTTCATCCTCTGTGAAAAGATTTTTATAAAATCTGCATGGGCCACACCAATCTGCTGTCACAAACAACAACATCATCTTTTCTTCATTTTTTGCTTTTTGCAGTGCTTCTTCATAGTTTGATTGGTTAAATTGCCCAAAGGCAGAACTATGACTTAAGAATAAATAAAATAAGATTCCTAAAAGGTATTTTGTAAATTTCATTAACATTTTGATTTAATCACTAATTTATAATTTTAAGTATTGTTATTCTGGCTTTACTTTCGGTAAAAATGCCCCCTAATTGAAATAGAATAGCAGATTACTTCGCCTAATCCCTCACAAAACCGGACGTAAGGATTTATTCACCTGTGTTGATTTTTTATGGCATTCATGATTTCCTTTCAGTCAATTCCTGAATCACCTTCAACAACAGCTCGCTTTCCATAGCGCTTTTTATAAATTCAAGAAGAGGAATCCTTTGCAAAAACCATAGCGTATTTGCCCGCGGGATATAGTCCAACCGGGCCTTCATTGCTGGGTGGGGCGCACCCCTTGAAGGCCTATTAATTGGCGGTTGTTATTTGCTTAGCTCAGCCCTTCTTAGTATCACTTTGGCAATTTCTTTGTAGTTTTCAACACCAATTATTTTACTATAAATTGTATCTCCTTCATCACTTTCTTCACCATTATCAATTAAAATTGTTCCAATATTCTTTCCTGATTCATAAAAAGCTTGTCTGTAAATTACTCCTTTTATAGAATCGTATCTTACTATCTTCATTTCGCTTTGAAATAAAAATGATATTTTTTTAATACGAATACCTGATGAATCTACTATATAGTAAATTTTGTCATGTATCATAGTTGACTGTAGTATGAAATATACACCAACAGTAAAGATTATTAAACCAAATACACTCAAGTTATTTAAATCAAACGGATAGTTAAAAAACAGTCCTAATCCAATTAGAAAAAACGAATAATAACTATTTCTCAAAATAAAAGTCAACCTGTCTGGTCTTAGTTTAATAGTTGCATCATTTTTTGTAGCACTTATAGTTAGTGATTCAACTTCCTTAATATTTTCTCTATCCTTTAGTTTCCGTATAATTTTAAAAACTCCAATCAATACCATAATGCCACATAAAATGGGTATGAATATATTTGACTTATAGTCATTACATTGATTAAACTGCCTGAAGCTAATTATCTTTCCATATTCATGAGATGTTGCATCACAAATTTTATAAGTCTTATATTTCTTTCCTTTCCAAGGAAATGTTGTGGATGAACTTTTTTTCCTTGCATAAAAAGAAATTCTATCTCCCTTTTTAAGCTTTTTTACAGTAGATTCAATTCTGTCACTATAAGAACACCCAGTAAACTCATAGAAATCTGGATGACCTTTAATCCAGAGGCCAATGTAATCTTGGCTTTCATCATGGACGCCTTCTTTAGGATTCTCAACTAGTACCCCTTTAATAAAATTGGTATTTTCTTTAGAATATGACTCAGGGTTTCGAATATAAGTAAACACTACTATTCCTAGAATTATTAGAAATATTGATTCTCCATATTCGTTTAAAAAGTTTTTCATTTATGTAGTTTCTTAATAACCGCCAATCGAGATATGATGGCAGATTACTCTGCCTACCCCCTCACAGAACCTGGCATACAGATTGCCCGTATCCGACTCCTCTGCTATTACATTTCACAATCTGTCAGCATAAATTTATACATTATTATGAATATTCTTTGGCCGGGGAAGTTTAAAATGCTTCAGTAATTCTCCGTACCCCTTCCAAGACCCCATCAAAAATACCTATCCAACAAAGCATTACCACATCGTTTTTACCCTGCCACATGAACTCAATGCCATTCACCAGCTGGTTTCACGCCCACCTGTTTGCCTCTATATTGCATGTCCTTCTGGCATACTGGCACAGCTATTTTAGTGCTCAGAGCGGTGCCGTTTGACTGTTGCATTCCTGCGGACAAAACCTCAGCTTTCATCTACACGTTCATTGTATGATGCAGGTTAAAAAATAAATATGAAAGCAAATTAACCCTGGATCACCCTCAAAAACAACTCTCTTTCCAAAGCGCTTTTTATAAATTCAAGAAGAGGAATCCCTTGCAAAAACCATAGCGTATTTTGCCCGCAGGATATATAGTCCAACCGAACCTTCATTGCTGGGTGGGGCGCACCGTATGAAGGCCTATATATTGTGTGCTGAACTTTTATAATTGTTGTTTAATTGCATTTTCAATTTCAGTTTCAGTTTTCCCTTTTCTAAAACCGTAAATTATTTTTCTAATTTTCTTATTGCTGTCTAAAATGATAAAGGTCGGAGTCAGATTTATATTATAAGATTCTAGTGTTTGTTTATCAGAAAGTAGAATTTCATATTTTAATTCATTCTTATTAACATATTTCTCTAGGCCTTTCTTCTCAATTTCCTGATACAAACTAACAAAACTAAAATCTACTTCACTATATTTTTGATTTAATTCCTTTAGATAAGGAATTGATAGATTACAGGGGCCACAAAACAAACTAGTAATATTTATCACATGCACTTTACTTGAGACATCTTCCAGCGAATGGAATTGGCCTTTCATATCCTGTAATTTGTAATTAAATGCCAATGAATTTAACAAATCTCTATTGGAATTCTCTTCCTTCTGTGACCTTCGAGGCATATTGCTTGGTATGTAGTTTGAGATACTAAAACTATCTTTAATAAGGTGATTTATTTTCAAATGACTAATTTCTTCAATCATAGTATTACTTGGCAATGTTCTTTGAAGTTTAAAAGGAAGATTTGTTTTCTTATTAACATATAGTACATATTCAGATACTATACCTTCGTTAGATCCTAATTCATTAATATGTATCGGCAATCTTCCTACAAATTCAATCCTTTCGTTCACAATGGATATTTTATATACTACATTATTCTTATCAATAATCGAATCAATCTGAAGGCTATCTTCAGTTCTTAATACATATTCAATTAAAGCTTTAGTTTTAGCAAAAAAAGGTGCCATCACTGTTCTATACGGCCATGGGTTATTACTAAAATCATTAGTCTTAAAGCAATAATCTTTCCAATTCACTTTTGTTTGAATTGTTCCATCGTAAGCATAAATCATTTTCGTGGTATCTTTTAGTTCAAATTGCACATAAGAAGCTCCCACGGCTGTATCGGATGGCAAAGTATATTCTTTGTAGTATTCATACCTCTTCTCCTCTATTGGGATTGTATCTCCTGAATAACAAAAATAATTCGTTGAATTGTATGATGCCGTTTCAATTTGTCTAATTTTTTCTAAAACAGCAGGAAGACCTAAACTTGTATTTGATTAATTTTTACAACATATTACTCCAAAAACCACTAAGACTAAAGGTATCAGTATTAATCTTTTCATATTTTGCTTTATTGGGTTTGTTTTGAACAACTTGATGATATACTGAGCGTGTTTTAAATTTACCACATACCACCCCATTCTTTGTCGAAAAATTCGACCTCCTAAGATAAACAACAATCTCTAATTCACACCATAATCATTATTAAATTAAAGTAATGAAAGGAAACAAATCATGCGAAAGGATTCAAAACGGTAGACTTACGAAGGATTGAAACTTGGGACGCGGTCGTTCTTATTTTTCTTCAACTAACTAACCGCTGGAGTTGGTGTTTTCAGGCATTAACACAGGCCTGTATAATATTTAGGTTTGCCCCTTATACGGCTTGGCGAGAGAATAAACAGTTCAAAGTATAAGGTTCACGGCATCTCTGCGGATCTTCGTGATTCCTCCGCGAATCTCTGCGATACCATTTTGGTGTTCTGGGTTCGAGTCTGTTCTAAGTTACAGGGTTACAGGTTATACAGGCCTGTAAAACATTTAGATTTCTTTGCGCCTTAAGCGGCTTGGCGAGAGAATAACTAACTTAATAATCAAACTAAGATTAATACGTTTTTACAAACGTTCTGTTCCAACTAGTTTTAACATGTTATCAGTCCTTTTGCGCCAAATACATTTTTAATTTTGTTTTTCTATCAACATGTATTGCCTCGAAAACAACACTGGCACGTAATGAAAAACCATGGCTTTGTATTAATTCATTTATTTCAGCATAGGTATACCGGTAACTAGTAAATTGTTCGTTTGAAAATTTATGAGATTTAATTATTTCTGCCCGGCTTTCATTTTCATCGCAATCTATAACAGAAAATACAAATAGGCCGTTGTTTTGAAGAATCCTCTGCATTTCATTAAATATAACCGACAAATCTTTAAAAACATGAAAGACTCCTGAGCATACCGCGTGATTTATTGAATTGCTTTCATATGGATAGGGAGCCTGCAACAAATCATGTTGTTTTAAATCAACCGTCATCTTTTTACCAGCACATACCTCAAGCATTTTTTCAGAGAAATCTATTCCATAAATCCGCAGTCCTGCCTGATGATACAGAACCGACGAAAGGCCTGTTCCTATGCCCAGATCAAGAATTGCCTCCCCGGGTTTAATATATTGGTACGATAAACCAAAGGCAATTTCGGGAGCATGCCAGTTCGATTTTTTTGCACTTAAATCATAATTCCCGGCGTGACTTTTTAAATTAAAAGTCTTTTTCACAAATGTGTTATCCATTCCGTTATTGTTTTATTTACAAAGAGATAAATTCTCCTAACTTCTTCATTATTGAAAACATACAACTAATAAATGGTTGAGTTTGGCATTGCCTCTTTCAGATCTAATACTAAACTCAACCACGGCTAATTCATAACTATTTTATCCCAAATGGAACCTTTAAGCTCAAACAGATATTTCGTCCCTGGTTATAATAGTTTAGGAATTTTAGGGTAGACAGATGATCGATATAGCTTTCATCAAAAACGTTGTTAACACTTACGCCGACCACCATAAGCTGGTTGCTGATTTTTATTTTTGCATTGGCTCTTACATTGAAGATAGTATAACCATCTGTTTCTGTTTCAAATTGAGAAGGATTGTTTTGTGCCATGGCAGTTAAGGCCCCCAGATATAACGCGGGCTGATTAAATACCCACCATGTTTTCTTCTCGAAACCCGCTTCATACTTTAATTTATGAGCAGGAATAAACGGTAGATATTTGCCGTTTTTCTGTTTGCCGATGACGGATGAAAAGGTGGTTTTCAGGTGCAACCAGGGGATGAATGAGGGATGATAATGAAGTCCTGCTTCACCTCCATAAAGCTTGGCATTGCTTTGAGATATTTTGTAGATACCAACGCCATTTCCTGTGGTATCAGCTGTGGGAGCCAAATATATATAGTTTTTAATTTGATTATTGAATACAGCCACATCCACCGAAACACTTTTGCTTTGGTAGTGGAAACTAAAATCCGATTCATACGCATCCTCCGGCTTCAGATTTTCCCCGGCAATTTCATATCTGTTGCCGCTTAACCCGGTGTACAATAACTCCCTCAGGTTGGGCATACGGCATGCCTTTGCAAAGTTTGCCCTAACAGTGGCGCGTTCGTTTAAACGATAGGTTGCACCTAACGAGCCGTTGGGACTTATAAAGTCATCGGTAAGAGGAGCACGGTACGATGGCGTGCCTTCTGTTCCCAACGCATATGATTCTATTGAACTTAAATCCAGGCGACACCCTCCCTGCAATTTCAATTTTGAGAAGAAAGTATATTGAGCAAAAAACAAAACACCCAGGCGGCTTATATCCGCATCGGGAAGCTTTTTCTGCATCCGGTCGTTTATATTCCTATGCACCTGCTCCATCCCTTGTATACCAATGGTATAATCCGATTTTTCATTTGACGGCAAATGGATTTTAGTTTCATAAGTAAGGGTATTAAGCTTCATCTCCACAAAGGGAACATCCGTTACATTGTATGCACTTCTCACATTACTCTGCCAGGCGACATTTACATCACAGCGCATTTTACCGAAAAACAGTTTATTACGCGATGAAATAAGATGATGATGCGGATCCTGATACCATATTTCGTTTTTTCGGCTTCTTTCTTTTATCAAAGGCACAACCATGGGAAGAGTCATTCCGAGTTGTTGCTTAAAGTAGTAATACGAAAGCTTAAATGTGCCAATTTTAGATTTATACCCTGTATTTAGGCTTGACGACCATTCATGGAAACGAGAGTTTGGAACATAGGTCCCCCCTCCTTGCAGATAATCAGAATGCGTTTTATGACTTAATCTGATCCCTGCAAAAAAATGTTTTGAAGCTCCTTTCAGCCCAAGACTGTTATTAATCCCTAAAGTATTTGAGTGAGCTTGCATTTGATAATCACCCATCATTTTTCCCTGGGGAGCAGGCGTTTCACTAATAAAGTTAATGACGCCACCCACAGCATCCGATCCATAAAGTAAGGAAGCGGGTCCTTTGATAATTTCCACTCTACCAATTCCGTTATCATCAATTCCTGCCGGGTGGTTTTCACTATATTGGTAATTTTCTATTCTTATCCCGTCTCTGGCAATCAAAATGCCATTCATCGAAAGCCCCCTGATAACTGGTTTTGACACCCCTGGCCCTTTTGCTATCATATCTACACCAGGAACATCAGCCAGTGCCTCCATCAGATTTGGAGTGCCTAAAAGCTGCATTTTCCTGGTTCGTATAACATCTATCTTTACTGCATTATCTCGTTGAGAAGATATTTTTCCGCCCGACACAACAACTTCTGACATTTCAATGGAGCATTCAGTTAATAAAACGTTTAGTTCATTTTTCCCATGCTCTATGATAAGCGATTTTATCGCGGTATTATACCCTAAGCAAGAAAACTGAACAACCACTTTTCCCAAAGGGACCTGTTCTAAAGAATATTCTCCATCCTGATTACTAAGTGTGCCTTTACTCTGATCGGGCACATAAACCGACACCCCGGCTAAAGGAGCGCCCTCTTCATCGGTTACTTTTCCTGTAAGGTATGTTTGACCCTTACCAATGAAACATAAAAGAATAAATAAAAATGTAAGATTCGACCGGTTCATTTTTCCACTAATTAAATAATTGATTTTTTTTTCGGATCAAAGAAAGAGAAACAACACAGCTTACCAGTAACGAAAAACGACCACTTTCTTTAACCTGACGGCGGATTTATTTAGTACTTTTCTTCCACCAGATAATAATACCGGATAAGGCCAGGAAGGCACCGGCGAGGCCTGTGGTAAAGGTTATAAGTTTTCCAAACCACCCCATCCAATCTCCTACATGGAGTTTTCTGAAAATATTTCTGAGCTCTACATTACTAACCGTTTCAACATCATTGGATTTACAACCGGTGTATTTATTAAACAAATACAAGGTGCCATTAAAAGTTAACACGCCGGATTCGGAAGCTGCAATACATTGCATTTGAGTTGATTTTTCAATATCCCACAGTTCCGTTTTCACCAGTTCAACCTGTTGATGTTTCATCAATGAACCTACGATTGGGGCAATAGGCATTGCTTTTTGAGAAGTATCCAACGCTGCCAACAAAGGTTTGTTTTTTTGAGCTTCGATACCCTGTTTGGGAATAAAAAACAGTACGATACCGGTAATAGAGAGCAGGAGCATTACAAATAGGAAATACAATCCCAACACCCGGTGCCAATCGATTATTTTTCGCAACACAGTGGAGTTGCGTTTTACTTTCAATGTCTTTTTGAAGTACTTTTTATTCTTATTCTTAGGCCACCAGATGATAAGACCGGTTATCAATTCGATTAAAAAAACACAGGTAGCAATCAGTACAATCCACGAACCTGTACGGCCCAATAGTAATTGTTTATGAAGGTGGGCCGTAAGTGAAAAAAAATTAACCACCCGGCTTTGCCCCACTATTTGTTTGTTATACGGATTTACATATACATAACTCAAGCCTTCCGATTTTTTCCCAACGACAAATAAAACAGCCTTATCCGTTTGTTTATAGCTGATGCAATACAATAAAATATGGTCAGGGAAGGTTTTTCGGACAGTGGTGATCATCTCATCAATAGGGATCTGCCTGGATTGAGGAACAACATGTGCATTCTCTCTGTTGACAAGGCATATAATTTCATCGGCAAAAACAAATACACTTCCACTTAAACAAATAACAAATACAAGAACAGCACTGGGTAATCCCAGCCATAAATGCATTTTACGAACTATTTTTCTACTACTCATTGATAAATTCTTTTAGCCTGTAAACCAAACGGCTTTATAATTACCTCTTTTAACACTATAAAAAATCGAAGTCAGTTTTAGGTGACACACTTACATTTACCAGACTTGTATTAATAGCCCTTTCCTTAAGCTTTCTTTTTATTGTTTCCATAAACAGCCCCTGAGTATCACATTCCCCACTTTCCACCTGCCTCACCTCGCAACTGGGAGAATCTTTTATCCCAACCAATCCGGCAATTTTAAATCCTTGTTGTTTGTATTCTTCAACCTGTTTGATAAAGGGTGATATAAAACTGGAAAACAAACCATTCAACTCCTCCGATCCGATTGAACTACAGAATTGTTCATAAGCCTGATAACTACTATTTGCATGAGTGATACGCCGGTTTTTCATCAGCATTAAATGAGGACAAGGCATTTGAATTATTCCTGTTTTAAAATCCTGTAATATTTTTAACACTTCATCCATCTGGTTTCGATGTTTAGGTGTAAATCCCTTTGTTAAAAAACAATGGGGAACAAGCAATATCTTTTTATCCACGTTATCCATTATTCTTTTCCTCTCAGTTTTTAAATTTTCCATTCAATACCGTTATATTTTTGTTTCCATCACACATTCTCCGACACATTAGTCGCCTTCAAAACAATCCTTATTAATAGGGATTGATCTAACTCATTATTAAAAATATTTTTGCTGCTAAAATTTTCATAAAAGTAGGAAGGCATTACCCAAGTAGACTTACGTAAAACGGTTGTTCATTTTAACAATACGGCGGAAATGAATGCAAGGGATAATAACTAAAGAAGCATAATTAACTATTTTAGCATGGAATATTCGATAGCAAGTAAAGAGATACAATCATTCTATAACAATCGATATCTGCACAATAATTCAAATTCAGTTTTCTCTTTCAAGCAAGATCAAATAGATATGGACGTGTTAAAGATGAGTGTTGATGAATGGAAAACCTCCAATTTTAAAGCTCACCTGTTACATATCAATTCACAAAAGGACATTCAAATTACAGGAGGGGCTTCCGGAGAATTTGCAATGCTTCATTTTGTTTGTGAAGGTGAAACCCAAATCACACACAACCGGGTATATCCGTCTGTTATAAATAAAAACACCAATAACCTGTTTTGCCTAACCGGCGATTGTTTTAAGCACAAATTCAGAAAAAATCAAAATTACTCCTATTTCAAATTTTTCCTTCCCTTTGATTATATCCATTCAATGTCGGAAAAACACCCGTTGGTTTTCGGTGCTTTGTCAACGATGATAAAAAAGCAATGCCCGGTTATGTGGGAAAGAAACCTGACAACCACCCTTGAAATGAAAATGGTGCTTGAACAAATCAAAAACGCTTCAGATATGGGAACACTTGCCCCATTCTACCTTGAAACCAAAATACAGGAACTTTTAGCCCTGCAAATACAACAAATAAGCAGAATTGATTATCCTAAACGAAAATGTTTTAACCACTACGAACAACAGTTAAATGAAGCAAGAAACATCATTGAAAATCAATATCAAAATCCCCCTACCATTGCCCAATTAGCACAGCAGGTTGGAATGAGCGAAACATTATTAAAAGCAAATTTTAAAATTTGTTTTAATACTACAATTTACGGTTACATTCTAAGGTACCGTATGCACATAGCAAAAAAGTACTTAACTGACTCTTCAATAACAATTTCTGAAATAGCATATAAGTCAGGATACGAACACCCGTCGCATTTTACTTCAGCTTTTAAACGGCATTTCGGTATTAGCCCCAAAGAGTTAAGGCTGAATGTAGATGTAAAATTTATTGGTGGGGCATCCTCAAAATCTATACGGGGAGAAAGAAAAACAACTAAAATTCTCACTTAGCACATGACATAAGGAATAAAACAAAATAAAGGTCATCTTGATCATGACCCTGATTTACTCCATCCTAACCTGGACAAGCCAGAAAAGTACACAAATTGGAGCATCACGCCTTTTAAGTTTGTTAATTTTTGCAATCGTAATGTCCGCTTCGCTCCAATTAACGCTCCATCTCAAAATACTTCCAGTAGCAATAACAACTAAAAATCAATTCCATGAAATATAAGCGTTTGCATAACGGAAGCCCGTACTACAAAAAAGCACCTGTTCAGCAAAGCTGAAAACGATGCTTAAATATCGGACACGTATTTATTTCTTTTTTTATATTAATCAATTTGGCTCTATTCTAAATATTGAATGATTTAGATAAATTTCAGCTTTGCGATCATTTCTGGAGTAAATTCTCCAATAAAATGTTTCTTAACAGGACACCTGTATGTCCTTCTTGAAAAAGTCTTTATGAACCGTTTATAAATGCCTTCTTTATTTTTATGAATATTCCATGCCTCCTTATTTTGTAATAGCATTTCATCTAACATTGCCTTTTTAGGTCTTTTGGTTTTTAGATGAAACCAATTAGCATAACTTTGAAGGTATTTCGTCGACACCCCTCTTAATGAATGGTTAATTATCCCTTTTAATCTTGAAGCCATATTATTAACGGTCTGAACATGATATTCACCTCCTGCCGTATGTTCCGAAGCCTTGAAGCTAATATGCTCTATTCCTTCTGCTTTTGCAAAAGAGGCAATGCTTCGATGTTTATCAGATACTAATGTGCTATTTTCTGAAAATTTACCACTAATCTTTCGTTGAATATCTGATTTTTTCAAACGACCAATTCGCACTAAAGAAAAATCACATGTTTTGTTCCTATCTGCTGTAATCAATAGTTTTGCCTGATAATCATTATCTCCTGATCGATTACTTCCTCCTCGTTTGCGAGAATAGTCTAACCCTTTTCTTCCTTTTTGACTGTATAAAAACCAGACATCATCGATTTCTGTAATACCCTCGAATTTTCCATTGTTATTGCCTAAACTTGCCAGTATCTTATGTCTCCAATCAAATGCAGTTTGTACGCTAATACCTACTTTTTCAGCAATTTTCTTTATGGGTAAATAGCCGTCTAACATTAAGGTCTTGTATGCTTCAAACTTGTCAAGCTTTTGTAACTTATGAAATGGGGTTCCTGTTCTAGAAGTAAAAACCCGGCAACATGTTTTACACTTGTATTTTTGTAAATCTCCTCGTTTACCATTCTTTACAAATAACCTGGATTCACAATGAGGGCAACTTAAGATTGGGGCATCTTCTATTAAAATGGTTTCCGAAATAGCTTTACTATTCAACTCCTCTAATACAGCACCTTTTTCTGTGTCTGATAGTTGAGTAAATAGGCTTAGAATTTCCTCTTTTGTTGTCATTCAAAATTTTTATTGTGGGCGAAGATAGCAAAAAATCACCTTTCACTCGTTATTTAGAATAGAGCCATCAATTTTTTAAATTTTTCAATCCAGCTAAAAGAGCGGGAATCCCTACTAATGGAATAAATTAGTCCTACAGTATTAGTTCTTTCTTGAAACCCTAAAAAAACTGAATATCACTAATAGTACAAACAACCATAAAATCCATAGATTCATTTTTATAAATTAAAAAAACAAAAACTCATCATTTCCAACAACATTTTAACGTTCAGTTTTTTAATTCATACAAAATCGGTTTTACAGCTTCTATAATCCCATTTAAAGAAAGAGGCACATCAACCCAGCCAGTAAAAACATTTTTTTATTCCATACCGACTCCCCGTTTCTTAGTAAAATTAATTTTACCATGGATATATTGATATTATGCGATTGTTATTGCATGGTCTAAATACACTGACTGCACAGCTTCAATAATAGAAACGCCATCTTCAAAAGGTTTCTGGAAAGCTTTTCTGCCAAGTATTAACCCGCTTCCTCCTGCACGTTTATTAATAACAGCAGTCCTTACAGCGTTTGCCATATCATTTTCCCCTGACGCTCCGCCAGAGTTGATTAAAGGTATGCGTCCGGCATAATTATTCAACAATTGGTAGCGTGCTAAATCTATAGGATTATCAGAACTCAACTCGGAATAAATACGTTCGTCATATTTCCCGAATTTACTCCCCGCTGTATTCAAAGCAATATACCCGCCATTGTTTTCCGGAAGTTTTTGTTTGATAATATCGGCTTCAATGGTTACACCAAGATGATTTGCCTGACCGGTTAAGTCGGCCGAAACATTGTATGCTTTGTCTTTCTGAAAATCACTATTGCGAAGATAACACCACAGAATAGTAAACAATCCCTTTTGATGAGCATAAGCAAAGGCTTTACTAATTTCTACTATTTGCCTGTTTGATTCAGGAGAACCAAAGTAGATAGTGGCTCCTACTCCTGCCGCTCCCATATTGTATGCCTGATCAACCGAAGCAAATAATATTTGGTCAAATGTATTTGGGGAACTTAGTAATTCATTATGGTTTATTTTTACAACAAACGGAATTTTATGTGCATATTTTCGGGAAACTAAGCCTAAAACACCTAACGTTGACGCCACACCATTACATCCTGCTGCAACTGCTAACTTAACAATATTTTCAACATCAAAATACATGGGATTTTTTGCAAAGGAAGCTCCTGCAGAATGTTCTACCCCTTGATCAACTGGCAATATTGAAAGGTAACCGGTACCAGCCAAGCGACCTGTATTATACAGCCAGTTCAAATTACCCAAGACCCTATTATTGCGGTCGGATGCCATAAAAACTTTATCAACCATTTCTTTTCCAGGTATGGTTATAGCCTCTTTTTTTATTCTTGGAGATGAAAAGGACAGTAGTGAAACGTCATTTCTCAGTAGTTCTTGTATTTGGTTTATTTGTAACATAGCTATTGGTTTTTAAGCTCTGCGTAAATTAAAGATGTTTTTATTTTTGGAATAATAACATCGTGAATCAACTATTAATCTGTCATACTGTTTCGGTGGTAATAAGAACAGTATAATTATCTAGCAGATAAATAGTTATTTCCCAAAAACTTTTCATCCCTAACTCACACAGAGCCCTAATTATTGAATATTAATTCATTTTTATATTTTCAGGTGATAACTATACCCTATTAACAGAGTAACATACCCAATTATAAAATTGTTGTGAAATAATTGCACTGTCCGTTCATTAACGGACAGCATTTTTATTCATATCAAAATTATCCTTCATATTTAATTGGGTTTCAATGCACATCTAAAAACCGTTGAGTGACTATACATGAATAATTGTCAACCTCTGTGATCCATTCAACTTACTCTAGTCAAATTAACACCCGCAGAAATACCTTACATTAGTATATCCAATATTGAATTAAGTTTAATTCAAACTCATCATTTGTCTTTCTACCATTTTGGAGAAAATGCCATTTTGTTTTTTAAGTTCTTCGGTATTCCCACATTCCACAACCTCACCATTTTCTAAAACAACTATTTTATCGGCATTGGCAATAGTACGCATACGGTGAGCAATAATTATAACTGTTTTATTTTTCACTAATTCAGAAATCGCAGCTTGAATTTTAGTTTCATTTTCAACATCAAGTGAAGCTGTTGCCTCGTCCAAAAGAACAATTTGTGCATCTTTTAGTAATGCACGAGCAATAGAAATACGTTGTCGCTCACCTCCGGAAAGGGTTTCTCCATTTTCTCCAATAATAGTACTATAACCATTGGGCATTTTTCTGATAAAATCATCACATTGAGCAAGCTTGGCTACACGTATCACTTCTTCATCAGTAGCATTCCGTTTCCCAACACGAATATTATCCATAACAGAAGTATTAAATAATACCACGTCCTGAAAAACAACCGAATAATTTTTCAATAAGGTTTCCGGTTCGATTTCTTTAATATCTTTATTTCCCAAAAGAATTCTTCCGGAATTTACATCCCAAAAACGAGCAGCAAGTTTCGCAGAAGTACTTTTCCCACAGCCAGAAGGTCCCACCAAAGCTGTTACTTCTCCTTGTTTTGCCGTAAAAGAAACATTTTGCAAAACATTACTACCTGTTTCGTATGAAAAATTTACATTTTCAAAAACGATATTATAATTTTGGGGCTTGAAATCATGAATTCCATGTTGAACAGGTAACGCCTCCATTTCATCCATGCGATTAATCCGAATATCAAGAAAAAATAACGCAGCTAAATTATTAAACACCTCGTTTATGGGATTATAGATACTAGAAGCAATCATTAAAAAAATGAGATACATAAATAAATCGATGCTTCCTCTTGAAAATAGATTGGCCCCCACGATAATAACACTTGCCAATCCTAATTTAAGAAGACTCTGTGTAGTATTTACAATACAACCTGCCAGGAGTTCACTTTTAATATGTTGTTTTTCAAAAACATTAAGGGTTGTGTCCAGCTGATTTAAATATTTTCCTTCCTGATTATAGGCTTTTATTTCCTGAATATTGTCTAACCCTTCTTGTATTTTCTCTGTTACCTCCCTCTTTTTTAGATAAAATATTTTATTATCCTTATGTAATAGTTTTTTAGCCATTAAAATTACTAGAAGCGAAACAGGTAAAACCCAAAACACTGCTAATGACATTTGCCAATTGTAAGTAAACATTCCGATACCAATAAGAATCAAACTTATAATCGAAGCAAATAGTTGAGGTACTGCGTGAGAAAAAGTATGTTCCAATTCAGTACTATCTTCCATAATCGTAGATGTAAGATCGGATAGATTTTTCTCTCCAAAAAAGGCCAGAGGTAATTTACGAAGCTTTTCAGCTAATGAAATACGACGATTCGCACTTTCATCATACACTTTGGTATAGGTGTTTCGATACTGAAATCTGGCAATCACCCACATTATTGACATGAACAACAGACCTAGAATAATGTAAAACCATAAACCATTTTCAGTTTTTACCAGAGGATCAATAATCGGTCTTAGGTAATCTTTAAAAAAAAGATAAAGAAAAATAGCAGGAAACATAAGAGATATATCTAACGCAGTAGTATACAATACTCCTTTACAGAAATCTTTTGCTCCCTTATCTGTTAAAACAAATCGTTTTTTTAATATATTAAGCATGTTGTTCCTCCTTTTTAATTGTCCATTTTATGGATTGCTGATATTCATTCCACATTTTAGAATATATTCCATTTTCACTGATCAAATTCTGGTGACTTCCTTGCTCAACAATTTTACCTTTATCAATTACTAAAATTTTATCAGCATTTTGAACACTCGTAAGTCTATGAGCAATCATAAGCACCGTTTTCCCTTCAGTCAGTTCTTCGAGCCCCTGTTGAATAAGATGTTCATTTTCAGGATCTGTAAAAGCGGTTGCTTCATCTAATACCACAATGGGGGCATTTTTCAAAATTGCTCTCGCCAAAGAAATACGCTGCTGTTCACCCCCGGAAAGATAAGTTCCATCCACACCTATTTTGGTATTTAATCCATTAGGCAATCGATTTATAATTTCCCGACATTGAGCCAATTCCAATGCCCGTTCCACATCTTGGTTACTTGCAGTTGGGTTTCCATACAAGATATTTTCGCGCAAGGTAGTTTTGAACAATTTGTTATTTTGAAAAACAAAAGAAATATGTTGCATCAAATCATCCGGATCTATTTGCCGTACATCAACACCTCCAATACAAACCTTTCCTTTGTCTGTATCCCAAAAACGGGGCACAAGTCTTGCAATTGTAGTTTTTCCACTTCCTGATGCCCCTACTAAAGCAATTGTCTTTCCATCTGGAATTTCAAGATTTATACTATCAATGGCTTTCTTTTTCGCTCCAGGATAGGCAAAAGAGACATTATTAAAGCAAATATCATGTCCTTTAATTTTTTGGGGATTTTTCACAACCGGAAGACTTTCAACATTGATTAAATCTTCCACTCTATTAACTGCTTCACTGGCTTGACCAATTGCTTGATTTAGATACATGCTTTTCATTATCCTCTGACCAAAAAGAGGAGTTATCAAAATGTAAAAAAACAAGTCAAGAATAACACTTGTGAAATTACCTGAATTTCCCATCATTATAATGGCAACAGGTACCAATATAAATGCGAAACTATTTATAATAACAGTGTAAATAGACATGGGTTTTTCCATTAACTTAGTATATGCTATAACCATATTTTTATACTTAAGTATACTATCATGGAAATTTTTAAACGAATAAACTGTTTGCTGGAAAACTTTTACAACAGGAATACCACGAACATATTCGACCGCTTCGGTGTTCATATCTTCCAATGAATTCATATAACTTGTCATGAATTTTCTACCGTTACTACCCCCCATCATAAAATTCATAATAATCATAGATACAACTATAGGTATAAGACAGGCTAATCCTAATCTCCATTCGAATACGGAAATCAGTCCCAAAGTGGTTAAAGGCATTACAATACTTCCCGCAAGATCGGGTAATTGGTGAGCAAGAAAACTATGTGTTATACTAATGTTTTCGTCGATAATTTTCCTGATACGACCACTAGTATTGTTCTCAAAAAAACCGAGAGGAAGTCCCACAATTTTCTGCATAGCTTGTTTTCTCATATTTGTTTCTACACGAAATGCAGCTAAATGGGAAAAGGTAAGTGCTGTGAAATAAAAAACAACGCTTGCCACAGCTGTTCCTACTGCCCACCATGCATAATTAGTAATAAGCAAATGGGAATAGGTCTCACTATTGCTAAATAACTCTTTTGCGATACACCATATTAAAACATATGGCACCATACCGGTAATGGTACTAATAGCAGAAAAAACCAATGCCCCTGGCAACAGAGCTTTTCTGCCCGTCATAAAAGCTTGTAGTTTTGATAATGTATTCATTTTACTTGTTTGATTTATATATTTCAATTATTACCTCAAAAATGAACAGTGTTCATTTGTGT
This sequence comes from Marinilabiliaceae bacterium JC017, assembly GCA_004296775.1. Classification (GTDB taxonomy): domain Bacteria; phylum Bacteroidota; class Bacteroidia; order Bacteroidales; family Marinilabiliaceae; genus JC017. The sequence goes on along the minus strand of RHGE01000033.1, from coordinate 47,541 downwards.
TCAAAAAAAATTTATACCCTTATTATTTCTTTCCACCCAGCAGTTCCATGAGCCATGTATTCTAATACAATTTTTTTCATTTGTTTTTTGGACAAATCATGAGAAACTAGCTCTTTCATAAAACTTAGCCAACAAGAACTTATGTAATCTTTACTTAACCTACCCCTGATTTTTTTGCTATTGAACGTATCGAAGTATTCTTGAAATCATTTTCCAAGAATTCAGTCCTTGCTACTTCTTGTATGAATTTCCGTATGTTTAATTTCAGGGCTTGCATAACCTAAACCAAATTTCACCAGACAAAGAACGGTGTTCATTTTTTATGACACAATAACAATAAATGATGATTTTTTGATCTGTTATTTAAGGAGCAGGCCCCTGCCAGACATAGTCTGAATTCATCATTAAAAGGCTCAAGATACAGGGCTTTACGTACAATGTTTAAGCCCCCTCAGCATTCCTTCATGATCCCTCTGCTAATCTTTGCGATACCATTTTGGGTTCTGGATTCGGAGTATGTTCTGAGTTCTGGGTTATGAGTTACGGACCGGAATACTTAAGATGCTTTTCACCTTACACGGTTTGGCGAGAGAATAAATGGTTTATGGCTTCTCTGCGGATCTTTGCGTTTCCTCCGCAGCTCTCTGCAATACCGTTTTGGGGTTCTGGGTTACGAGTTACGGGCCGGAATACTTAAGATGCTTTACCGACGTTTGTGGTAGACGGTTTATGGCACCTCTGCGGTTCTCTGCGATACAGTTTTGGAGTTCTGGGTTCTGAGTTCGAGTATGTTCTAAGTTCTGGGTTACGGGTTATACAGGCCTGTAAAATATTTGGGTTTCTTTGCGCCTTATGCGGCTTGGCGTGAAAATAAACGGTTCACGGCACCTCGGCGGATCTATGTATTTTCTCTGCGGTTCTCTGCGATACAGTTTTGGGGTTCTGGGTTCTGAGTTCGAGTATGTTCTAAGTTCTGGGTTACGGGTTATACAGGCCTGTAAAATATTTGGGTTTCTTTGCGCCTTATGCGGCTTGGCGTGAAAATAAACGGTTTATGGCACCTCGGCGGATCTTCGTGTTTTCTCCGCGGCTCTCTGCGATACCATCTTTGGCGTTCTGAGTTCTGGGTTACGAGTTACAGGCCGGAATACTTAAGATGCTTTGGCAACTTAAGCGGCGTAGCGAGAGAATAAACGGTTCAAGCTAACACCTACTGCTGCCTGAATATCATTAAGTTTTCAGTTTCAAAATCATCAATTCGATAGTCTGCAGTATTAATCACGCCATTTCTATTATTGTTTGTAAATGCCACTGTGGTCATTCCCGCTTTTTTTGCCGCTTCTATGCCCGAGTGAGAATCTTCAATTACTACACAACTCTTTGGAGCAACACCTAACTTTTTTGAGGCCGTCAGATAAATGTCAGGAGCTGGTTTTCCGTTCTCTTCAAACTCTGCTGATGAGACTGAATCAAACAAATGGGATAGTCTTGTTTTTTGTAATACTGGTCCTATAATTCGATATGGTGAATTTGTCGCTAATCCAATTTTCATACCTGATGATTTAAGTTTCTTAATAAACTTATTCACCCCTTGAATTTCGCAATTTTCTTTTTCAATTAATTCAATTACTCGCGAGACAACCATCTGTTCAACTTCCTGGAAGTTTTTACCTTGCCAGGGATTTCTCTCAAACCAAAATCTTGTAACCTCATCTGTTGTCATGGTTTTGGTTTGTTTGCATAATTCACTATTTACCTCAACACCAAGAGATGAAAAAACCTCCTTTTCAGCTTTCTGCCACAAAGGCTCAGAGTCTACGAGTACTCCATCCATATCAAAAATTACCGCTGTCATTACTATCCTTGTTTATAATTACACCATCTCTTTTAAAATCCTTAACACTCCCTAATAACCGTGCGTGCCAGTATTATGCATACAAAGTAATTTGCCTTTCGCACACCTAATCTTCAATCCCTGCCTACGATTCAGGCATTTTAATACTGATCCCTTAATCTATTCCTTGGTATTAAGGAGTAGATCAATTAAAAACATCGGCCCTAATAAAACAACATAAGCTAAAAAATCCCATGGATCGAATGTTGCCTCATACAATCTAAGAAACTGTGCAACTTCAATTCCATAACAAGCACTCAATAAAATAAGAAAGGTTTTTAATGGTGTAAAAAAACGAGTCCATCTATTATTAAATTTGTAAGTAAAGAGTCCTCTAAACAAAATATAGGTCCATGCAGGTCCAACTATGTCCAATACATACCCTCTCCACATTGCTCCATAATCAACCCAAACTGTTGCTATTCCAATTGCTATTAGAATTAATAAACTAATTGCCCAATACGGAGCCAGTCGATCATGAAGATTATCTTCTGCATTTTGATCAATTTTCATTATGCAATTTTTAGGTTATAATATTACGGATCAAATATTTTATGCGACACAACCGAGATAGGATAGCAGATTTCTCTGCCTACCCCCCTCGCAGAACCGGACGTACAATTTTATTTCCTTGAGTTATTGTCATTATGGTGTTCCTGATTTCCTTCCAGTCGATTCCCGTATCCGGCTCCTTTGCTTTTTATAAAAGACAATTTAGATTACCAATTTTTAGCAAATAAATAGATCACTTTTTTCTTTTTAGTTACACCACACGAAAGGATTCGTGCGGCAGCAGGGGTTTCGAAAAAAATATACTAACTGACCCCCTCTCCTTCTAAAAACTCTGTGCCTTTACGTCTCTGTGTTTTAACCTGAAACGTTGCCCCAAAAACGAAGCAGAAAACGCTAGTCAAATAAACGCCTCCACCCACCTCATCGATGAATTTCTTCCAACCCACTACCCGGAATTCCCGCATTCATTTTCGTCGCGCCTACACCGGCCCGCTTATTTGTCCGGCTCGCGCACTTCGGATCATCGAGGCCTGATTGGTAATATTTGGGAATAGTTCTATGTTGAAAAATTGCTCTTGGAACCGCTTCAAAATGGGAACTAGTGGTTTTCGGAAAAAATATACTAACTAACCCCCTCTCCTTTTAAAAACTCTGTGCCTTTGCGTCTCTGTGTTTTGACCTGGGACGTTATCCCAAACCCTACTTACTTTTTTGACATCACCCCAAATGCCGAATGAACCATCAACAATGAGCCGAATAGTGATCAGGATCTATCATTTCCCGGTATTTAGCAACTACTTTCTTAAAGTCTTCCCAAACAGGGCGCTTTAAATTCTGGTTTCGTAACAATGCTGAAGGATGATAGGTTGGCATTACCAATCTGTCTTTCCAGTCAATCCATTGTCCTCTTACCTTGGTAATTTTAGCATTTGGATTAATCAATCCTTTTAATGCTGTTGCTCCCAGCAGTATAATAATTTTTGGATCTATTATCTCTATTTGCTCATATAAATAGGGAAGACAGGCCTTTTTTTCAGCATCATTTGGTTCTCTGTTGTTTGGCGGACGGCACTTCACAATATTGCTGATATAAACATGGTCATTTCTATTAAAACCACATGCAGCCAATATTTTATCTAACAACTCACCTGATTTTCCCTGAAACACTATCCCGCTTTTATCTTCATAAAATCCGGGCGCCTCTGCTATTAGCATTATCTCAGCATTTGAGTTGCCATTACCAAAAACCGCATTATTTCTTGTTGGATGTAATGGACATTTAGAACAGGATAACACTACTTGTTTTAATTCTTCCAAATTGCACATTATAAATATTTAACTTGTTTTCTTATTTTCATCAACTGTCTCATTGTACGGTTGCCAACCATTCCCTTTGGCCGTTTTTATTTGCATTGACAAAAGGGCTATTAAATGTGTCTTGCTTTTTTTTGCAGGGTATTTTTACCATGAAACACAACGTTTCAGTATCCCTACCAAGTGTATATACATCTTATTTAATTCTTAAAAAGATGCTCACTCCAAGCAATTTTGACATAATAAATACACCTCTAAGAATTATCAGAAACATCATCCAATAAAATCACGGTATCTCTTTCAAAAGTATTGCTTATAAAGTAGCGTAGTCTTGCCAGGAATGGCCAAGAATAATTAAGGGATGAGGATATAACAATCATAATCTAATTTTAGGGTTTCCAAATGTAACAAAATCGAGGTAGTTACTCAGGTTAAATTATGTTTTTATCATATACCACACAACGGCTCGGCTATATGAAGTAGCCCGGGTGGCGTGTGGTATATTCGCTTTCTAAGTTTTCCTGTAGTTTGCGCGGGAGCTGAACTTCCAAGCACCGCCAAAGCCAGAGCTACTTTATGCAGCTTGTTGTGCATTCGTAATTTGTTCGTATTTTTTAATAGTTACACAATATCCAATTGATACTTATACAGCAATCCTTCAAGTTGAAATGCAGAAAATTTGGCTTTCTTGAGTTTGTTAGATTCAGGATCGATAGAAAAGTTTGTTGAGCTACGAAAGTCTGCCTTTTCAAGAACGGTATTTGAAAATTGCGCTCCCATCAAGTCGGTATTAGTAAATATTGAAGAAGATAAATCCGTTTCGGCAAAATCGACTTCTTTGAGAGAACATTTTATGAAATGCGTCTTTTTTAACTTTGTACCAAAAAATGTGCAATAGTCCATAATGCAATTTTCAAACCTGAAAGAAAACATAAGTTTATTGCACCTTGTAAAATCAATTCCGAGAATTTTGCACCCTATAAAGGCTGCACTTCTAAAACCCACACCTTCTATTTCTGTCATTAAAAAGTTACAGTCCTGAAAAGTGCAATCTTCAAAATCATTACCTCTCAAATCACTTTTTGTAAAATCGCACATTACAAATGTACATTTATAAAATTCTCTGTTTCTCAATATTTTTCCAGAGTGGTTAACATTTTCAAATACTTTGTTCTCATGAGTGATTATTTCATTTGTCATTTTATATTTCTCTAATTATTCGCAAATTCTTTTCGATGATGCACAACTTAATAATAGACATCACATGTTTTATATTTCGCCTATTTCCATCCCATGCTTTGTCTAAAAATTCAATGCCCTAAAACAAACAATAATCTCAAAACTACCACCATAATCAATATTCAAATAAAATAAAGAAAGGAAACAAAATAGGAGAAAGAAGGCAAGGTGGTTGACTTTTACGTAGGATTGAAACCTGGCGTGCGATCGTTATAATTTTTCTTCAACTAATTAACCCCTATCGCTGGTGTTGTTATGTTAATGCAGCATGGAGTTTCATCTTTGTCCCCCGCTGGTGCGCGATTGTATCGCGTTCCATTGCTAACAGTTAGTTTCCCATTCAGGAGTTCATCCCGCGGATTGGGGATCTGTTCCCGCGGTAAAATATTCCATTCCCGCGGATGTTTGTTTAATCCCGCGAAAAAGGAGTTAAACACCGCGGATAAGGGGAATCGTCCCGCGGGCTGGAATAGGGTCCCGCGGCTATTTTTCCTGTCCCGCGGCAAAAAAAACAAACAAGGTTGCCATCTGGGATTACACAGAAAGCAACCTTGTTTTTATCATCATTTGACTAATTTCTCCTTGTCTGCTGATTATACCGGCTTACATAACCTTTCAACCGGTCCTTGTCGCGTCAAAATACAACCGCGAATTTATCGAATTATCCGAATTGCTTTTCGTTGAAAAGCTCATAAAACCACACAGTGGTTTAAAATTCGTTTAATTCGTATAATTCGCGGTTAAAAACAACAGTAAATTATAGTTTACTCTTAATTACCCTGTATTTCTCTGGTGCTTTTTACATTCACTTAAAATTTAGTGTTAAGACAATGGAAACAGAGGTTATAAATAAATGCAAAACTGAGGATTATGCATTCAACATTTTCTTCCACCTGCTTGCTTACCCCCTTAGTCCCCCTAATCTTAGGGGGTTGAATAGTGGATTTACAAACGCTAGGTGGTGTGTACGATTGAATAATATCATCACACCTCGCATCCCCTGGCACCTTTACAAGAAAAAACAGAAATTAAATATCATGGATCATCTATCAAGCTTCCCCTCTCTCCGGTCATTATTCCCTTCATCAGGAATGAAACTGCCAACCCAAAACACACAAACTCAAAACTCTAAAACCACTAAACACACTAACCACCTCTCCCACAGCCCCACCTCCGCGATCCATCCAAACATTTTCCCCCATTATTCGAACCTTCCAATGGTCATATTTACTATATTTGCCCATCAAAATATCTATACCTAACCTGGACAAGCCAGAAAAGCACACAGATATGAGTATCAAGATTTTTACATAACCGGTATTGCAATAGCCTGCTAAAAAATACACAAACATTATTGATAAGACACTAATACCAATTTCTCAACCTGAACTAATGAAAAACCCTTTTCCCAAGACTACTAAAACCTTACGCTGTTTTCCTGATCATACTATCACGACCAAAGACGAAGAGGAAATAGAGAATAACCATATTTTTGCCCGTAACAACCAACCAGTGGATACTTATTACAAAAGTTCTGGCAAACAATTGGGTGGATTCCGGCTAAATTCCATCGGGTAAGAATCACTCACGAAAAGACCGTTTTTCACTAAAAAAATCCTTTATAAGAGATACGACCTTAACTTATACACATAATATAAATAGTCAATCCGCTTATTTAGCACACCATAACAATTCCGATACACATATAACCATAGACTATCTATCACAATAGATAAACGAATTCAATTACTAATTAAAACAAATACAAAACACTTAATCTAATGGAAAGAACCAGGGAAGACAATTCAAGCTAAAAAGCTTCATGCTTAAAATGACATTTTAAAAGTACTAATTGTGAAATAATTCTGGTGTTTCAGTCAACCATTCGGTTGACGAAATGAAAAGGGAATCCGGTTGAAATCCGGAACAGTACCCGCTGCTGTAATTCCTAAAAGTTTCAGACAATACCTCTGCCACTGTTTTCTATCCCGGATAATACCGGGGAGTGATGGGAAGGCGTCTGAAATGGGATAAGTCAGAAAACCTGCCAGCATTATCAATACTTGAAGCTTTCGGGAGTTAAAGCTGAAGGGATGAAAAATAATCGAACAATAGCTGTCGTCTTATTTTTTATAGCCTTTACAAAACCCAATGCTTCATAGAATAACTATGAGGTTTGCCTGCTGATGCTTAAGATCATCGAGTCAACACCTCCATTATAAATTTTTTCAAATTAATTATTCATGAAGAAAACTTACGTTTTATCAATTCTAATGATTTTAAGCTCCTTGCTACAAGCACAGGTGTTTTTAAACGAGAGCTTTGAAGGGGAAACGTATCCCCCTGAACGCTGGCAACACGAGAAAAGCCAGGGAAACACAAAAGGCTGGCAATTAACAGAATCAGGAAACCACAGCATTTCCACACCTCACACAGGTACCTATTTTGCAGAATTTGAGAGTTGTGTTACCTACAAAGGTAAAACAGCTCATTTATATACTCCATTATTGGATTTAACCCAAAGTATAAAAATATTAAGCTTTTATACTGTTGTCACACCCAAAAGTAACGGCTTACATGTAGATGTTTCTAATGATGGTGGGCAAACATGGACCACTGATGTGCTAAATATTGAAAATAGCGCCAATGAAAGCGATTGGACAGCACATACCCTGGACCTCTCAGCCTATTCAACAAGTAATAAAGTTCAAATTCGATTTTGGGCATCCAGTTCATGGAGTAGCGGCCAATGCAATATCGCCATCGATGATATTTCAGGCCCTGCTCTTTATATTCCTCAGGAACCACCGTTGGCCACTACCGTCCTGCTTCCTGCTGATGAGAGTACCGGAATGGATAAACAAATTCAATTATCCTGGAACAAAGCTGACTATGCTAAGGGCTATAAAATGTACCTGGGAACCGATGCTGCCGCTACCAATATAATTAACGGGAAAGATCTGGGCAAGGTAACAACTTTTCCTGCTACTAAATTAGCCTTTGCCACTACCTACTATTGGAAAGTAGCACCTTACAATGATTATGGTGAAACATCCCAGGTACCCGTTTGGAGTTTTACCGTAAAGGATGATCCTACCATACGCACATTCCCATGGTTCGAGGGCTTTGAAGCCACTCAATTTCCTCCGATTGGTTGGCAAACTACCTCCAATCATAACAAATATGGCTGGTCAAGTAATAATGGTACTTCAAATGGCCCAGGTAACGTACCTGAGGGTAAAAAAGCTGCCATGGCTAAGGTAACTTACATGAGTAACGGAAAAATCGCTACCCTTACCACCCCTCCTTTGGCGATATCAACGCTCAATTCGCCCCAGCTCAAATTCTGGTGGCAATGCGAAAAGGATTCCGATCCGGATGCCAACCTTACCGTGAATATCTCTGTCGATAACGGATTAACCTTCACCGAAATTTACAATCAGGATGCAGATGGTAGTGTTGACCAATGGACGGAAGTACAATTAGACTTGACAGGAGCAACCGATCAAACACTGATTCAGTTCAAAGCTACAAGCGATTATGGTTCAAATAATCTTTTCCTCGATCAGATTAAAGTTTTTGAACCATCACCCATGCAATATGTGAGCTCCACCACCGAACAATGCAACACCGATCTGTTATCCATCGGTACAACCAATAATCAGATTATTAGATTAAAGATTATTACCAAAGGTGCTAAAGATAAACTGCATGCCAGCGCCATCACCTTTTCCACTAATGGAACAACTGATCCTGCAGATATTACCAATGCCAAGGTATACTATACAGGTAAATCGGAAGAATTTTCCACCACCACTCAATTTGGTAATTTTTCCCTTCCAAACGGATCATTTAAAATTGAGGGCAGTCAGGAACTAATGGAAGGAAAAAATTATTTTTGGCTAACCTATGATATCAATTCCGATGCCATCCAGGATCATGTTGTAGATGCTGAATGCACTTCTGTTTCCTTTGGAACAGAAAATGAAACACCTACAATCACCGCTCCAGAAGGTAACCGGATTTTAAAACGGATGTTGAATATGCCTTCTGGCAAAAACACCTGTACGGTAAAAGAGAATCTGTTATTCTACGACAATGGTGGTGAAGCGAATAAGTACAGTGACGACTTTGAAGGAACAATAACTTTCGTTCCCTCCGATCCAAACAGAAAAATACAAATCGACTGGTCTTCATTTGAAATATTTCAGAATAAATCAATTACCCGCACCAACGATATTTTTAAGGTATTTAATGGTAATACAACCAATGAGGACATACTGATTGGAAAATACTACGGAAAGGAAAGCCAATACTATTCCGGACCCAAAAATCTTCCGTCGAAAATAATATCTTCAGCACCCGATGGTTCTCTAACCATTTATTTCAAGGTTAATACCGGAACTCCATGGTCAGGCTGGGTAGCTGATGTATCAGAAATTGTTCCACAGAACATGGTGTATGTCTCTTCCGATGCCGTCCACCCCTCAACCGAAATAGTGGCAGCAGGAGACCAAAACACACAAATGTTGCGTTTAGAAGTAGTGACTGAAAACACGTTAAATACATTAACTGTTTCTAAAATAAAACTTGGCCTGGGAGAAACCACAGCAGCTTCTGATATTGCCAAAGCCAACATTTTCTATTCCGGAAACTCGAAGGAGTTTTCAGATGCAACACTGTTTGGTTCTGTTGACAACCCGGCAAGTGAATTTGAAATTCAACAAGATCAGGCTCTGAAATATGGTAAAAACTATTTCTGGGTTACTTACGACATAGCCATTTTGGCAGCAAATGGGAATAAAGTGGATGCCGTTTGTAACGCTATTGTTATAGACAAAAAGGAGAAGACTCCTTCCAACACATCACCGGAAGGGAACCGGGTTATCGATAACACCTACCACATGCCAAAATCAGGCACCCATACCAAAACAGTCTATACTCCCTTTGATTTTACCGATGACAATGAAGGAACAGGCGGTAAATACACTTACAATGCCAAAGGAACAGTTACTTTTGAACCGGCTAATGCGGGTGAAAAAGTAAAGATTACATTCTCCTCATTCGCACTCTATTTTTCAAGCTATAGCTACGGGACCAAAGCAAAATTTGAAGTTTACAATGGCCGTGAGAAAACAACAGATAACCTCCTGTATAAAACGCAAGCCGAAGATTGTGAAACAGGTCCTGGGGCACCTATCTGCTCCACTACAGAAGATGGCTGCTTAACTGTCTGTTTTGAAGGAAAGGCCAGCAGTTCATCCCATACCAAAAATGGCTGGGAAGCGCAGGTAAAAACCTATATCCCTTCACCGATGGTTTACAAGGAAACACTCCTGACACAAAACACGGATATTATCCGTGCAGGTAGTAATGATCAATTGATTCTTGGAGCTATTGTAAAGACTGAAGGTGCTTTAAATCCCTTTAAAAACCTTCAGTTAAACTTTTCCACCAACGGATCTACCTCTCCGGCCGATATTGCATCAGCCAAATTATATACTACCGGACGTAGTAATCAATTTGCCACTACCACCCAGGTAGGAGAAACAATTGTTGATCCCAACGGTACATTTAGCTTTGATTACTCCCAAACACTGATGGAGGGAAATAATTACTTCTGGTTAGTGTATGACGTAAAAGCGAATGCGACCCCGGGAAATGTGCTGGATGCCCAATGCCTGGATGTGGAAATTAATGAAGAGACCCATACCCTTGAAAATCCGTCCCCGGAGGGCAACCGTCCCATAAAGAAAATTTATAACATGGAGGCAGGAGTAAATCAGGTAACTGTGAATCAATTCTCTACTATGTTTTATGACAACGGTGGTATATCTGAAAAATACAGTAAGAAATTCAACGGTGTCGTAACTTTTATTCCGGAAGACATTACTCATAAAGTACGGCTGACTATCTCCAAACTGGATATTAATGATGGGCCTAAACTATATATCTATAATGGAGGGAAAGTTAGCGACGATGCGTTGTTAAAAAAAATGGATGATGATGAGAACATCAACAAAACCGACCAGCCCTATTTCTTTAAGTCATCTACTGATGATGGAAAGTTAACAGTTAAATTTACTTCTCCATCGTATGGTTCCGCTAAAACAGGCTGGGAAGCTGACGTGAAGAGCTTTGTTCAACAACCCATCCACTTTGAATCAGCGACAGACTCACAACCGGAAACAGGCAAGGTTTTGAAGTCGGAAAAAGAGACCAACATACTCCAATTGGCCGTTGGTTTCAAAGGCGAAATACAACCCGCCAAAGTGGAATCAATAACCTTCACTACCGAAGGAACCACCCTGGATAGCGACATCGCCACAGCTTCTGTGTTTTATACAGGAACATCCGAAGAATTCAATTTAGCCGGAGCTACCAAATTTGGCGAAACAGTACTTGCACCCTCCGGAGAATTTACCATCACCGGAGATATAAAAATTGCGGCGGAAGAGACCTATTACTTCTGGTTGGTATACGACATAACCAAATCAGCTACACCAGGTAACATTGTTAATGGCCAGTGTAAAAATATCAGCATCAATGGCGATATTCATACACTTCAACCGGGTGAGACAACACCAGGACGACAAATTCAGACTGGTTTCCATGGAGAGTATACCATTGGAGAAACTGGTGATTATACCTCTTTCTCTACAGCTGTTGAAGCATTAAAAAATGGTGTGGATGGCCCGGTAACTTTCAACGTGGAATCAGGCGTTTACCTCGAACAAGTAAAAATTCCTGCCATACAGGGTACCTCCACAGATAACACCATCACCTTTAAATCGGAAACGGGCAATGCGGATGACGTGACTTTGATCTACAACAGATATATTGATCCGGGGTATGATAAACCCAAATATGGAGTACTGACCTTTGAAGGAGGTGATTACTTTCACTTTGAAAACATGACTATTAAAACTACCAATAAAAGCATGGTAGCTTTGGTTTATATCCGTGATGTAAGTACCGACCTGGTTTTTAAAGGAAATAAGCTGATTGCTCCTAATTCCACAAGTATTAGTGGAGTTTGCTGCGTATCAACTAAAGCCAAGAATGAAGCCAATAAAAACAACGATCGCCTGAGCTTTATCAATAACCTGGTTAGTGGTGGATACAACGGCATAAGCATTTGGGGTACTGGCTATACAAGACTGCCCAAAGAGAAAGGACACCTCATTCAAGGAAACCGGTTCGAAAAACAACACTCAAAAGCACTTTGGTTTTCTGATATTACAGATGGAACAATTCAGGGCAACATGGTGGTGAATAACAGCACTACCAAGAGTGATTTTAATGCTCTTACAATTCGAAATCCTAAAGGAAAAACAATTGTATCCAATAATATCATTCGTTTAGATGTCAGCATAGAAGAAGCTAAAGGCATCTACCTCCAAAAAGCCGTTGGAAATGAAAATGATGAACTCATGGTATTCAACAATATTGTGAACATCTCTTCATCCAACAAAAATGCTAGCGGAATATCCATCAGTTCCGCTGAACACATTGGAATTTACCACAACACGATTAAAATTACCGGTAGTGGTATAGGGAAAGCTGCCTTTGTACTGAACTACCCGGTACAGAGTGTTAACATGAAAAACAACATCCTGATAAGCGAAGGACAAGCCCCTGCCCTGGTAGTAAATAGTGAAAACAAACTGGACCAATGTCACCTGGACTATAACAATTTATACAGCGAAGGAATCCTTGTAAAAGGATATAAACAAGTCCAGTACGAAAACCTCGCTGCCTGGAAAGCCATTGGTAAAGGAGCTCATTCCATCTCCGAGGAGGTGGTATTCTATTCCGAAACTGATTTGCACATAAAGGCTAAAGGAAACTTAAACACCGGTACTTCAGGCTTATTGATTACTGAAGATATCGATGGTGATGAGCGAAATACTGAGCATCCAACCATGGGGGCAGATGAATACCAGGCGGCTTCAACCACCGCACCTGTATTTGCTGAAGGTTACCCCAAAGTGGTGATGACGAATCATTATTCCGCTCAACTGGCCGCCCAAACGGATCAAAACGGAAAACTTTATTTTGTGACTTTAAATAAAGATGCGGCAACACCATCGGTAGCACAGGTAAAAGCAGGAACCAATGCGGCTAACACAGCATTAGAAGCCGGAATGGCAGGTAGTATTGAAATCAACAAAGATCGGGAGGAGACATTCTCAATCACTAACCTGACCGATCATACCCAATATGATGCTTACCTTGTTGCAGAAGACAACCTGGGTAACTGCATGGAAGCACCGGTAAAATGCGCTTTTGCTACCACTCATAAAATCACAGAACCTTCATCATTTGAAACACTTGCCGAAGGAACTACCAGCTTTAATGATGGTACCGCACACTTCGAAGGATTCACTGTCACCAAGGGAGAAGGAGTGGAAAGCAGCCTGCAGTACGCCAACGTCGCAGCCAACACCGCTGCAACAGTATCAATCCTGAATACCGAAGAAGGATTAATTCTTAACGGCTTTTTCATCAAGTCAGCATCCCAATTACAAATCACCGGAAAACTGAAGGATGGAAGCAATACAACAAGCATCAACGTGTTGCCATCAGACAGCTGGACCTATGTGGATATGCGTGAACTGGGAAGTATTGTCGGTGTTGAATTTGCTGCCAATGCCAGTGGCTACGCCATTGACAACTTCAGCGGTATGCCATTACCATTACAGGTAAATATGCCCGATGAACTATCAGTGAATGAAGGGGAGAGCATTCAACTATCTCCAGTGGTATCCGGAGGTGTAAAACCCTACCAATACCAATGGTCACCAGCTAATGCCTTATCCAATGCCACCATTTTAAATCCGGAGGCTTCCCCTGTTACAACTACCGCATACACCATTGAAATAACCGATAAGTATGGTTCGGAAATTTCCGATCAGGTATTGGTAAATGTAACCTCATCAGTCACTAAAACAGCCGACTTTGAAGAAATTGCTTTAACACCTGAAAGTTACCTGATAGGTGATCCTGAGCAAGAAAGTAGTTTCTTCTATAGCGGGTCATACAAATTTTCCAATTTCTATCAACCCAACAATTATTCCTGGAAAGGATTTGGAATTTCGAATGAAACCAGTACCACATTTGATCCTTCTGAATACCTTACTCAACAATTCAGAAATGCAGCAGGAGGAGACGTAAACCATGAAGGTAATTACGCCGTTGTTTATGCCTGTAATTATGTACCGGAAATTCATTTGAACAATGGCGCAACAAAGGATAATGTAAAAGGTATGTACATCACTAATAGTGTATACACTTTATATTCCATGGAAAATGGAGATTCCTATGTAGGTGGAGAATTCACCCAGGGTGATTACTATATGGTAACCGTTACAGGCTACGATAATAACGGAACAATAACCAATAGTAAAGACATTTACCTGGCCGATTACCGATCAACTAATCCCGACAAGCATTTTATGCTGAAAGAATGGAAATGGATAGATCTGTCATCACTTGGAAAGGTTAAAACCATTCGGTTTATTGTTTCCGGTTCCCGTAACAATGACCAGGGATTAACCACTCCGGCCTATTTCTGTATCGATAATTTCAACGGAGAGAAGATTGATTTCGCCCCTGAAGTAAATCACCCCATAGCCAATATGGACTTGGTGAATACTACGGAAGACAAGCTGATTGATTTAAGCCAGTTGTTTACCGATCCGGATAACGACGATGCATTAATTGAAATTTCCATAAAAGAGCAAAGTAATCCTGATCTGCTTACCGCTGTTATTGAGAACAGAAAACTGCGTTTATCATTTGTTCCTAATGCTTTGGGGAAAACTCAAATTACATTGAAAGGAACCTCTAATGGCAAATCAGTAGAAACCTCGTTCACGGTAACAGTGAACACTGCTACTGGCATTAATGAAGTGAAACAAATGCAAATGAAGTTGTATCCTAACCCATGCCAGGATTATTTATGGCTGGAAATGGACAACTACAATGGCGAAGTTTTTATTTCCGTTGTGAATATTGCCGGAAATGTAGTCATGCAAAAGCAATTCCATAATATATCCAAAGAAAAACTGGATATGTCCGGACTGCCCGCAGGAACATACCTGATTCAATTGCAAACTACTGATGGAAACATGGTAAAACAAGTTCTGAAAAGATAGCCACACGGGCTCTCTGAGTCCTGAAACACTACAATAAAAAAAGGCACAAATCCCTTAGGGGGTTTGTGCCTTTTTTCTATTGTAAAAGGGAACTCTCTAAAACTACGGAGGCTCCCTTTTTTATTATTTGGGCGGCCGGGCGGGTGCTCCGTTATAGCGCTTACCCCCCGGGCTGTGTGGCGTCTGCCGGTACGTGGGCTCCTTCGTCGCCTCCGCCCGGCACGCCACATCAGCCCCGGCGGCAAGCGGCTGCCACTGCGCCCCCTGCCGCATCCTCAATATCCTAATAACGTACTAATTTCCCATCCGTCCCAATCCCCCTGGCAGACAATACCCTTTTCGCAACCACCCACTTAACAACACCTATACCACCAAACCCTGCATCCCCCCTTCCCCACATTACCCTTTGTCCCTCACCACATAACCCCTTTGTCCCTCCCTGCACCGAGGCTGTGAGGGTATAAATACCGTACGATCTAATTGAGCAGATCGTACAATCCAGTCCTGCGGATCGTACGATCCAGAAAATTGGACCGTACGATCCAATCCAGCGCACCGTACAATCCTAAGACCACCTATCGAGGCTTAGACGAAGGCTTTCCCCTACTATCAACACACCCCTTACCCACCATCAGCCGGAAGCAATACAACCAATCACTAAGTAAACCATTAACCAGGAACGCAAAACCAAATAACTAAGTCACGTCAGAAACAGCACTGCGCAAATTGTAAATTATTGAGTTATTTCAGGAGCGTTTATTTGACGAGCATTTTTTGCTTACTCTTTTTAGAACAATACTCAAAAGAAAGTAGGGCATAGGACTATATACCAATTTAAAACACAAAGACTTCAAGTCTTGACATCCTAACAAAAGGTGAGATAACTCTAAATTGACGCTACCAGTACCTAAAGTCTCATGCCGATTTTCCGCAAACCCCAAGAGAGGCAGAGAAGATTATTCTACACATCTACTAAAAGAATTCAAATACTCGTAATTCATTTTCTTTTCGCCCGGTCAATACTTTCCCCTCCTGAAAGAATTAGGAGGGGTGATTTTCATTGAGTAAGCAATGAAAATCGGGGTGGTTTGATTGTAATTTCAACCAGTGAGTAATATAGTAGCCACAGAGAAATAATAAAGAAATTGTATCATCCAGTGCCACCGATACAACAGAAAAAACCAGAATCCCAATCATGTAAATCTTGTTAATCCTGTCAAATTATATCCGAAGCGGGCAGGCGAAAACGTTTAATTGGAGCGAAGCGGAATTGAAAATCAGCGAAGCTAAATCACGAACACCAGAATAAACACTCTGTGAGTAATTGACTAGAGTTTTTTGGTTCCTTTTTGGGGCGATGCCAAAAAGGAACTAGGGGCCGGGACAACGTCCCGATTAAAATACAGAGTCTTCAAGTCTTGACATCCTAACAAAAGGTAAGATAACTCTAAATTGACGCTACCAGTACCTTAAGTCTCATGCCGATTTTCCGCAAACCCCAAGAGATGCAGAGAAGATTGTGCTACACATCTACTAAAAGGATTCAAATACTCGTAATTCATTCTCTTTTCGCCCGGTCACTTCTTTCCCCTCCTAAAAGAATTAGGAGGGGTGATTTTCATTGAGTAAGCAATGAAAATCGGGGTGGTTTGATTATAATATAAACAGTGAGGATTAAAAGAGTTATATAGTATTCACCGAGCCACAGAGAAATGATAGAAAAGTTGTATCATCCAGGGCCATCAACACGACAAAAAAATCCAGAATCCCAATCATGTAAATCTTGTGAATCCTGTCAAATTATATCCGAAGCGGGCAGGCGCGACGCAGATGAATGCAGGAATTCCGGCCAGTGGGTCAGCAAAAATTCATCAAGGAGGCGGGCGGAAGCGTTTATTTGACTAGACCTTTTTGCTTACTAATACTTATGCCCTTCGAACCATCCTATCCGGGAGAGATTATTAACACTATGTATGTAGAACCCCATTCAGGGTTCTACCCTTGATATACATTAATTGCTAACATCTAAAAATTAAATACCATACCGGTTTTCACCTGCTCACATTCAAATGCCTCATGAAACGCGGCCATAGCGGGTAAGTCAGTACAATGGGAAGGTCGAATTTCCTTAATATTCAACTCCTTCATATAACGAATGGTCTCTTTCGTTTGAGCATCATTCTTTTTCAGATGAAATCCCCCAATAACAGCTTTTACCTGCCGAATACCACTTACCTCCATGGCGTAATCAACAATGTTGCAAATACCTGCATGCGAACAGGCAGTAACAACCACCAACTCATTATCTTTTATTATGGCAAGAGCCGTATCATCAGGGACAAAATCAGGTTCCCCTTTCTTATCAACAAAAGTGGTGGTTTGTCTTTCAAAATTGTTTTTTGAGGGTATCTCCCCAAGGAAAATAATATCACGATCAATTCGATACGGTTGAGCAGTGGTGATTAACTGGAATTGCTCTTCCACCTCCTTTCGGGTTAATGACAAACCAATGTATGACATGTCACGCTTGCGGTATCTGGCCATAAACGCCGACGGATGACAAATAAGGGGCTTATTTTTAATATACCGCAATCCATCCCCATGATCCCAGTGACCATGACTCAATATTACCGTATCAGCATCCTTTTCAATATCAATACCCAGCTTAGCGGCATTTGCTAAAAACAGATCACTATTTCCAGTATCAAATAGTATCCTTTTATTTTTATACTCAATAAAATAGGAAAGCCCGTGTTCGGCTTGAAAACGACCACCCGCAAAGTTTTCGGTTAATACACTTAATTTCATATGTTTATTTTTTAGACAAGAGACTTATACAATAGATCGATAGATAATAGACTCCCTACACAGACTTGCTGAGCCCCAGAGTCCATTATCTTAATCATCTTCCGGTAGGAGAATGGAATTTACACAATCGATTGACATTTTCTCCCCAACAGTTTTTCAATTTCTCGAATTATCAGTTTTTCGAATTCTCATCTTCTCAAATTCCGAAAATTAGCACATCATCATTTATTGCATTTTCACCGTAAGGCAATGTCCCATCCGGGCCTCTTTGGTTTCAAGATAATAAGCATTGTAAACATTAGAATTAATAATCAAAGGAACCCTTTCAATTACCTCTATCCCATTTTCAGTTAACCCATTAACCTTCGCCGGATTGTTGGTTAACAACCTGAGTTTATTTACATCCAGTTCCTTTAATATGGCCGCCGCCACACCGTAATCCCTTTCATCAGGAGCAAAGCCAAGATGAATATTGGCATCAACCGTATCCATTCCCTCTTCCTGTAACTTATAGGCTTTTATTTTATTCATCAATCCAATCCCCCGACCTTCTTGTTGCAGATACAAGATAACACCTGTACCCTCCTCCTCAATAATCTCCATCGACCGTTTTAGTTGATCCCCGCAATCACATCGCATGGAACCAAAAAGATCACCGGTGGCACAAGCCGAATGAATACGCGTAAGTATCGCATCACCTTTCTTTGGTTCTCCCTTTATCAGGGCAATATGTTCCATTCCATTTACACCCACTTGAAATGGGATTAAAGAAAAAAAACCAACTTTCGTTGGCAGCTTAATCATTTCTCCTTTAACTAATTCTTGTTCTATGGTTAACTTTTCTTTTATTTCCATCATCTCTTCTTTAAAATAGATCATTAGATTTTAGATAATAGAAGTGAGACTGATGTACCTCTAATTCACCTGAAACAGCATTGAATCTTTCACCATCAGTTTGTCTATTATCTTCATTCTAATAACCTAACCTCTAACAATCAATTATCTATTAATTTTTGTATCAATAAAATCCCTCACATCATTCATACAGAAACCATATTTACGCCGAAGCCTGCCAAGCCTTTCATCTACAAATTTATTCGGAACATGTATGAATGCGGCAATTTCGGCAGCAGATATATGGTATTTTAAAGCAATTTGGTCGATAGTCATAGAGCCATTTATTTCAATATCTTGATACTTTCTATGTTTAGCACTGTTATTTTTGTCAGGCAATAACTCAACAGTTTGATTAGCTGATTTTTCATCATCCCCGTATTGTTCCGAAGCAACTCCTTTCTGATGCTTCCCGGTCTCATTTTGGGTTTGGTGAAAATGATGCGGCTCCCCATTCTGAAGTTCCGGTATAACAAATAGAGGCATCACTCCGAATAATAGTGACAGTACGATAAAGGAAGTAGTTAAAACGATCCTATGTGTTCTTTTACAAACATTATTTTTGAAAAGGCAAACAATCAACTTCCAATGAAGGATAACATGAAGCAGTAAAAGAAAAAGCAGGAACAAACTAAAAATTAAATGGACAGTTCCCCATGCATGTCTATCCAAACCTAAATAATACAATTCAACACCTCTTCCATAAATCTCATTTCGTTTAAATCCTGGAACAAGAACAAACTTAATCATAAATCCTATTCCTGCCACGATCATCATATTAACAAACATGACCACATCAATAATGAAATTCCATTTATTTTTATTGATTTTCATAACACTTAGATTTAAATCTTCTTTTCAATAACCCAATTATTTACCGTACAGGTTCTTCCGTCCATTCGAATCCAACAACAAGACTTCCATACCTTTCAATTAAAAAAATTGAAACAGCACATATAATTCCAACACTGCAATCAATGACATTGCAGAAAGGATATTTTATAACAATAGTGAGAGCAAAGGTTTTATTTAAATACGGCCTTTACCACTCCTTCCCGAACCTCTGCCAAATAACCTTTCCAATCCTCGACGGATACCTCTTTCCAATCCACGTCGGATTTCTCTATCCATAAAATTGTTTCCATTACCACTCTGGTTGTTATCAGAGTTACATTTTCCCATTTTTCTTCCAGTTCGGGGACCTTGTCCCTCCGGACCTGTTCTGTCAAAACGTGGCATAATTACCTCCTTTTATTTTAAAAAATAGATCATCAAAAATAGTCCTTAACCTTATCTACATCTGGCTTATTTGTATAACTATAAAAGTTTTGGTTAAAAACAATCACAAGCTGTAGCTCAAATAATTACAAAAACTTAACAAGTAACTATTAATAAACAAACACATTATAATCCGTTGGTTATATCGGACACATTAGTATATCCTACTGATGAGTCTCTTTGACCGATGAACTTATTTTGAGAATATTCTTAATACAAATGTATTGAGAATATTCTCAATTAAAAAAGATTAATCCTCCTTTTCCAAATAAAGTCCCCACCACTTCTCAGTGGAACAAAAAGTTAGACAACTCACCTATTTTTACTATACTGAAGAATTGTCTTCATTTAAAAACCTGATTCTTTGCTGACAAGCCCTATAGTAGTTCTATTTTCCTCCTACAGTTAATTCAGTCAAGAAACAAACTATTCGCAAACAATAACAACCATTAAACCCACTGAATTAAAACCAATTAAAACCACTCCTTGCATTTTTCTGCGCACAAATAAAGACATCATAACCATCCTCTGGTTCCGCCTCCTCACTTCCATATTGATAACACATATACATCTGGCGTCCCTCCCTTTACTGGTTTTACTCACTGGAATAGATATGTAAAAACTTTAAGCTCCCACTAAAAAAAAGTATTTTTGGCCTCGCAACGCCCTGAAGCAAGCATTATGCCTAAGTTTGATAAAATAGAAGATCTCATCAGTGAGCTGTATCGCAACAGAAAGCTCTTTGCCGCCCTGTTCGATAAACGAATCAATACCATCAATGAAGATGCGGTATTATCCTTACTGGATGACGATCAAGAGAAGTTGGAACGACTAACGGCCTATGGCCTCTTATTTCGCAGTCAGACACAGATAACCCTGGAGTCACGCCTGCAGGAGTTCTTCGAGGAGTTCATGGAAGTGGACGAAACCGTGCATATCCTTTATATACAGGAAAATCTGGATCGAATAAAGGAATTTCAGTCTTACTACCTGAAGGAGCAGCAAGCCATTAAAAAGGATCAATACCTGCTGAGGATAAAGAAAAGCCTGAGAAGTATTTCGCGCATCACCCTGATGAATGTGAAAACCCTTCGTAACAATACGGATGAAACCTACAAAGGAGAAAGTAACTTCGACATAAAGCGGGAAAAATTAAATAACATTCGCACCCAACGCGATGCATTGGAAGGTGTTATCAAAGCAGTTGAACACCTGCTGGAAAATGATCTCTTCTTCAAAACAGCCGCCGATGACGAGTTACTAATGATTGTACATCGATTAAAAGTGGCGTTACACGACAGCTATAACAACCTGATTGAGATTCAACAACAGGTGATTGATTATTTAAATTATATCGAGAAACGGGTTCAGGTGGTAGAGAAAGTGTTACGTTTAAAAACACTTCGCGACAAGCATTACCTGCGGGAACAAACCAATTTCTATGAGCTGGCAGGCGGGATAAACCATTTACCGGTTAAGAAACCCGAACCTACCCGATCGAAGCTATCGATAGCTGATATGCAGGAGAAGGAAGAGCTTCAAATCATGATCTTGAAAATCAAAGATAAACTAAAGAACAAACATGAACTGAAAATGAATGTAGCCGGCGAGATACCACCGGATGCGTTAATCAACAATGAGAGTATCGAAAACACTGTAAACATGGGAGGTTTAAAAGATCTCTTCCTTCAAAACCAACAAGATCTCTTTTCGTTTATGCAACAGCATCAGTTTGCAGAAGAGGTAGATACCATAGAGCGAGTACGGCTCTACTGCCGCTTAGCTTCCCTCTTTGAATCGGAACTATATTTCACGGAAGAGACCGCTATTTACAACAACATGGAGTACGCCATGATTTACCCAACTATCAAAACAGCCAACATTGAATACCAATAATTACACCGCAGATATATTTGATCAGCTCAGCAAAGGAAACTTCATCTGCTCCAACGCAATAGAATCAGACCAACGCTACCTGTTTCAATACACGGAAGAACATTACGAGGAACTGAAAGAAAAATTTGAAGAGATTGGTTTCACACTGGAGAGTGGTAATAACTATTACTATTTCTCTAAGCCCATTGAAAACAATCATGCCACCGAAGCAAAAATCAATAAGGCCTTACGCTGGTTAGACATCCTGGCTTTTTTCACAACCTTTCGCAAAGATTTATGCCGCGGCGCCCGCTTCACCCCGCATGATATACTGAGCCAGGTAGATGTTAACCTCTCCTTACGCGAACAGCTTAGTGCCATCAGTAAAAGAAGTAGTACGGATAAAAACTTCCAGGAGATGGTGTCGGCCTTACTCAAGGAGTTGCAACGGGATGGATTTATTGACATGGAAAATGAATTAAACCAAACCTGGAAACTGTTGGATGCCTGGGATTACATGGAACAAATTGTAATGGCTGTTAGCATCACCCAAGAAGAAACAAGTGAAACCATAGAAAACGAGACCGTATGAATCAGTTGCAACGCATAATATTAGTAAACAGTGCCAATTTCAATTTCCGTGAGATGCAACTTGATGGTAACATACACTTCATTGGCACGCAAGGAACCGGAAAAAGCACCCTTTTACGGGCTATCCTGTTTTTCTATAATGCCAATTCCCGGAAACTGGGCATCTCCAGTGAGAAAAAATCATTTAGCGAATACTACTTCCCCCATGCTGATTCCTATATCCTATACGAAATAAAACAGGAAGACCGGAATTTTTGCGTGTGGTTATACCGAAAACAAAATCGGTTATGCTTCCGTTTTATCGATGGTGCCTACGAAAAAGAATTGGTATTAAAAGACAATCATGCACTTAGCGAATCAGGCATCATTGTAAAAGCCAATTCGTTGGGCTACAAGGTAGGACGCCCCATCTATAATTTCACCGAGTACCTGGATATCATCTATGGGGCCAACAAGGCCGAGCGTCGGTTCAGCCTGCTCCAAAACCAGACCTACCAGAATATTCCGCGTACCATATCTAACATATTCCTTAATTCATCACTCGATGCTGGTTTCATAAAAAAGACAATCATCAACTCCATCAGTGACGACTCCTTTGAAATAAATCTTGATACCAACCGGCACCACTTAGAAACGGCACGCAATGACTATGAAGCGGTCACGGTTTATCTGAAACAGGAGTTGAAAGCAAAGAGTATCGTTAATCTTTATGCAGAAATACTCAAACAAGAAAACGATCGCAAAGAGTTAGCCTGGAAAATAGGTGGTACCTACAACCACAATAAAGAGATCTCAAGAGTTACTGAGGAAAATAAAATAGCCCTGAGCCAAACCATTCAGGACCAAAAATCGAAAATACAGAAACTAACCGCTCAGTTTGCCGACACTAAACGCATTTTGCAAGGCAAATTATCAGTGGTTAAGAACGATATTTCAAAGGCCAATCAGCTGGAGAAAGAGTACGAAAACAAAAAGATTGAGCAGGTCATTGCCGAATACAATAAAAAAAGCCTCTACAAACAAGAACAAACCCAGGCTGAGGAACAACTTAAGATCGTTACTGCGGGACTAAAAGACCTGGAACAGAACTACCGCCATAGTACCCAAAACCTAAAAAACAACTGTCAGCAACAAATAAATAGCATCACCGGTAATCTGAACCAAAAAAAAGAACAATGGCAACAGGAGCTAGCACAATTAAAAGATGATTTCTATGCCAACAAAGAGATTACCAACAAAGAGTTCAGAGATAAAACACAGGTACAACAGGAAGAGCGACAAGAGATTTTGATGTCTCTCAAGCAACTCGATTATGAGATTAAAGCATTAGACCAAAAGATATTCTTCGCGGAAGAAAAAGCAACTACACTGGAGCAGAAGCAGAAAAGCGAAAAAGAGAAGCAAGCCTGGAAAGCTAAAAAAGAGCAAGCCGAAATACTGAAAGAAACCCTCTTGAAAGAGGGAGAAAGTCAGCAAAGAATGGCAACGCTGGAATCAGAAAAAATATTGCAACCTCTCTACCAACAAAGAGAGACGTTAGAAGATAAGCTAAGCACACTGGATAATGAACTAAAATCACTTAGCGGTTCGCTGCTGGAATTCCTGGAGGAGGAGCACCCCCAATGGCAAAACACCATTGGCAAGGTAATTCGTCGCGACGTACTTTTACACAGTGAACTGGAGCCACGCCTGCAACAAGGAGATAACCTATATGGGCTCACCTTGAACCTGGACCATCTCCAACCCGTTACCCTCTCTAAAAAAGAGCTTGAACTGGATCTCAAAAACAGCAGTGCTAAACTGACCAGCCTGAACCAACAGATAAATGATGAACTTGAAAAAGCGCAAAAGAAAAAAGATAAAACCACCCAGAAATATAATAAACGCATCAATGAGGCGGGGGAGCAAATAAAGATCGCTATTTATCAATATCAACAGTGCGAGATTGCGATAGAAAAACACATCCTGCATCTTAATCAAATAGAAGAAAAGCAGAAAGAAGAAAAAAGCAAAGAACTGGACAAGAAAAGCCTGCAGAAACATCAGATTAACCAACAGTTAGCCGAGCTAAACACCTTCATTCAGGAACTTAAAAAACAGGAAGAAAAAGCAATAGAAGAGCTTACCAGGAACTTTAATGCCAAGGAAAAAAGCATTAAGAAAAACATGCAACAGTCCCTGGATGACACCAACACCCAAATAAGGCTTTTACAGGAACAGCTTCAGGAGCAATTGGAAAAATTAAATGAACAACGACAGCGCACCCTGGAGGAAAAAGGTATCGACACCCACCAGATTAAAAAACTGGAAGCAGTCATTGGAAAGGCAAAACTGCATCTGAAAAAAATAGATAATCACTACAAAACAATTGTCGAGTACGAGAAAGACTGCAATGAATATATCCACCAGCTCGATGCCTTTCGCCGTCGACGCAAAGCTATTGAGGCCGATATTGATCATAAACAAACGTTGCATAACAAACGCATGCAACTGGAGAACAACAACCTCAAAGAACAAACCGAGAACTTAAAAAAGCTGGAGAAAGAGCTCGATCTCATCAAAACGCAAATAAATAGCTATCTCCGATTCTCAAAAGAGAGCCTCTTTGAAGAATTGCGGACCTTCATTGAGCATCACGATAAATACAACGAAGCTTCCTGCCTGGAGCTGATCGATAGCATCCGAAACCTGGCCCTGGCCTACGAGAAAAACGATAAATCACTGGCAGAACGAATCACTGAACTGTCCGGCTATTTCAAACAGGGGAATTGCCTGGGCTTCGAAACACACATCATCGGTAAGATTCAATACAGGGCTTACGCCGAAAACCTCACCGAGTTTGTGCGTGAACAAAAAATCATCGAATACCAGACGGAGGTGACACGTAAATATGCCATGGTGCTCAATAATATTGTGAATGAAACCAATAACCTGTTGCAAAAAGAGGGCGACATTCACAAAATCATCAAGAAGATTAACGCCGATTTCAAAGGATCGAATTTTGTGGGGGTAGTCAAAAGCATTGAGATGCGCCTGCAAGAGAGTACCAACAAAGTGATACAAGTATTGCGACAAATACGCAACTTCCAGGCCGATAAGGGGATCAGTTTTGGGGAGATCAACCTCTTCAACCAGGGTGGAACAGGACAAAATGACAAACAAGCCGTTGAGCTTCTGGAGAACCTTTTAAAACAGATCGGGCAACACAAATCCAAATTATTACAGCTGGAAGATGCCTTCGACCTGGAGTTTCGAATACGCGAGAACGATAACGACACCAGCTGGGTGAGCCGCCTGGCCAATGTGGGTTCCAATGGTACCGACGTACTGGTGAAATCAATGATTTACATCAACCTGTTGCATATCTTCAAATCAAATGGTAACAAATTAAAGACAGACACGCGGTTGCATTGTATTATTGACGAAGTGGGTATCTTACACGATAGCAATGTGACCGGACTGATTCGCTTTGCCGAAGAACGCCACATCCACCTGATCAACGGATCGCCCAACTCGCACAACGAACAGGACTACAAACACATTTATATGTTTAGAAAAGACCGCACAACTAATAAAACAAGTGTCACAAAACTGATTAGCAATGCCATCTAAACCCATTACGCAGGCTTTTGCCCGGTGCCTGATGCGAATGCTGACAGGCGAAATGCTGAACTACAGCGACTTTTCATCCAAAGCGCTGTTAAGACAGTTTGTTGAAGACGGCATCATCCTCAGGATGCCGGCCGGCAGCAGACGGTTTAACTACCGTTGTGTAGCAGAAGAAGAACTGGCTGCCTACCTGAACCGGCAATTTGACATCCACTCGTTGAAGGAGTATATAAACTCATTCAACGAGACGGCCATTGACGGACAGGCCTCACTGCAAGCCACCACCTCCACCAAGACATTTCGGAAGCACAGCCTGCAGGGTTTTTTCATCAAGCCGTTTAACACGTCTATTACCCTTTCTAACAAGCCGGTACCTGAGCTGCCCCCTGGCGCCGAACTCTTTGTGCACCAACCCGAATTGCTCACCCTCTCTCCCTCCGCCCTGGTTATTGGGGTGGAAAACCCCGAATGCTTCATCAAGTTTCACAAGCTATTGCACCTGTTTCCCCAACAAGAGATACTGGTGGTGATGCGTTACCTAAGCATCAGTCCCAACAAGTGGCTGGCCACCATTCCCAATCAATACCTTCACTTCGGTGATTTCGACCCCGCCGGCATCGCCATCTACTTCAACGAATACCTCTCGAAACTGGGCGCCCACCGGTGCCGTTTCTTAGTACCCAACAACATAGATGATCTAATCCACATTTTTGGTAATGCTGACCTATTCAACAAACAGAAACACCAGCTGCCTGACTCCAGTAACTTCAACCAACCCGAATTACTGGAATTGATCAATACCATCAAAAAATACGGGAAAGGATTGGAGCAGGAACGGATGATTGGGAAGTAATATGAAGGGAGATACAATTAGAAATATGATAGAAATTTATTGAAATAGATGGAGATAAAGGGAAATATGGTGGAGATAGAGAGAAATAGGGCAGAAATAAATGGAGATAGAGAGGCAATATGAGGGAGATATAATTAGAAATATGATAGGAATTTATTGAGATAGATGGAGATAATTGAATAAATTCCGTACGGATATTTCATGCAGTACGGACGTTGCATGCAACGTCCCCACCACAATTCCCAGCGACCACAACCCTAACAAAACCGATCCTCCTCCCACTTCTCCACATTGCGCATGATATAATTCTTAATGCGATCAAATTCCCCCTTATCGCGAATGATATGATCATGAAACCGGACATGCCAGCCAAAATGCCCTTGCCCATTTGCCTTACACCACCGCGTAACAGCCGATTTGTACGATCGTATCATGGCCGCTAATGATCCGGCCTTGGGAGATAAGGCTGCCATATATGCATTTTTCGGATTTACCGGAGAATCATCACAAGCCGTACGGCTGTAGCATGCTACAGCCCCACTGATCCCCAAAACACCATGCACATGATTAGGCATCACCACAAATACCCCCAATTTCACCTGTGGAAAATGCTGCGGAATCTCCTCCCAACACAACCGGGCTTGCTTTCCTATGGGCGTATACACCATTTGCTTATTCCGAATTTCACCAAAATGATAAGCCCTGTTTTTGGTGCAGATAGTAACGAAATACCACCCTGGCGAGGCATAATCGTAATTACGGAGACGAATGTGTTTGCGGGTTCTTCTCATAATCAGCCATTTTAATTGTCTGCTAAATAACAATCATTCCGACATGAGTGTTTATTCAAAACATAAAAGATTCAAACGCCAGACCGATAACAGAAGCCATGCGCTTCAGCACTTCACCAAAATACACAATAACACTGGTGCATACCCTTTCCTTCCCATCACTCATCAAAAGGGTGGTTCAGGTAAATTATTTAGATTGCTGATATAGCGCTCCTGGTTATAGGGCTTCTTATTCTTCAAGGCATCAAATATCTCAACTAATACACATTGAGCGATAAGCTGTTTTGCTTCCAACTCGGTATATTTCAACAACATCAAACGTTTTAATGTTTTCTTAGTCTCAGGGGGATCATTCGCCTTTAGCTGATTATTGACGACTTCCAGCATTTGCTTTCTTATAATCTCATTGGATTCCATGGTAGATGATTTTTAAATAATTCATTAAGCTTTCATAATCACTAGATTACTAACACTATCATAACCCAAGGTATGAAATTCATTTTTATTACGCAGATGTACACCATTTGCTTATTCCGGATCTCACCGAAATGATAAGCCCTGTTTTTGACAATACCTTTTCATAATATTTCAAATTAACTCCCTACTTCCATCAAAAACGGAGCGACCATCTTACCGAGGGCATAATGGGCGCAATACTCAACTGCTGCCATTGATCATCATCGTATAAATAGAGATAGGGGTTATGACGGTTAAGCACATTAAATATTGAGAAAGATAACTCGCGCGTACTTTTCTTACGGTGCCTCACAAAGGTATAGGCCACATCCAGTCGCAGGTAATCTTCCATCTTATACCCGTTTCGGGGTGTCATCTGCTGCCGATGGTAGGCATTATCATCCACCTCGTGCGGGAAATGATGCCCCTTCTGTCGCTGGTCCCAATAGGGCGGCATAAGCCCCTGGTAAGTTCCAATGGGCATAGTAGCACGGTGCCCGGTTGACCACGCCAGCACCACATTACAATATTGCTGCCGTTTCTTCCCTTTCCGGTTGACTCCCGACACAACTTCATACTTCGATTGCAGGTTAAGCATGTGACGCCGGTCGAACTTAAAAGGAAACACTTCTCCTTTATTCATCTCTGGGAAAAGACGTTCTGCCTTTGACAAAGTGTAAGCCATGGTGGCGCCCAGCCGCTTCCCCTGTATCATACCAGATGCCTCCAAGCCATAAGACTCTCCCTCGCCAAGCGCCACTTCATCATTCCAGGTAGCATCGGTGATTCCAAACATATTAACCGTGCTTTTATAACTCACCAGGTTGTCCATATGGCGGTAGTAGCCACCCAATGTGGCATTGATCAGGATTTCATGCAGTCGCTTTTGCCAAAAGAACCCACCATACCCCTGGCGGGTCACTTCTTCAGGAAAAAGTTGGTCGGCCGGTGCCAATACATTAAACGACCAGCCGGTGGGCATCCCTTCCATCACATGAAAATATTGCGTGAGCTTTTCATAGGTCAATTCCATGCCCCACTCCGGCAACAGGTACACATCGGCCAGCAGGTGCAAATCAAAATTGGTGCAATGATACTGCTCGCCCGTTAACCACCCCTGCCGGAACCCTGCCATCAGCTTATACTTACCTGACTTCTCATAATTCAATTGCCCATGGGCCGACAACAAATCAACAGGCTTTTCCTGCTCATAGTTTGAGTTTTCGTTTTGATGCAGCAACATTTTCTGAACAGATGGCATGAAGCGTTGATGTTGATACTCAACACCCCCTAATGCCGAAAGCTGTGTACTGATCTGGTAATCAAACCGGGCGTTCAGGGCATATTCATCCAGTTGGGAACCTACTTTCAAATCCGCTTGCACGTCGGTCTCCATCCCCCACTGATCAAAGTTGATCTGCTCCTGGGCAGCATAAGTATGGTTGTAATACGCCCATGCCGACCATTGCAGCCGGGAAGACAACTGACCGTGCCAACCTAATTTAAACACCCGGGTTCCCCAATTCTGCTTGCTTTGAATTTCTGCATCCTTAAAATCGAAATAGTCATCCGACAAATAAAACATTAAATCCATCCGGTTTGTGGCATTAATCCGCCAGTCAACAATAGAGGTAACATCCACCACACTTGCTTTCATCTCATCCTCTCCCTGCATAAAACGGTTGATAGCCCAGGGTAAAAATGAGGTTCGGGCTGCCACCTGCACCGACAACTCATCTTTTTTTACCGGCAAAGAAAGGTACCCCCCCGTCATGTAAGGCGACACGGTTACCTTTCCCCCAAAAGGAGAACAGGTCGCCATCTTAGGAGTTATTTGTATAAGTGAAGAAGAGAGATTACCGGCAGCAGCAGGTATGCCTCCCGGCCGAAAGGATGTTTTTTCTATGACATCGGGTGCAAAAGCCGAAAACAAACCTATCAAGTGGGAAAAAGAGTAGATAGGTACCTGGTTAAACACAATACGGTTACTCCCGTTATTAGCCCCCCTCACAAATAAACCCAACGTTCCTTCCATTCCCTGCGCCACCCCGGGCATACTGGATATATGCCGCACCACATCCGGTTCGCCAATAATGGATATACTCGATGCCGCCTCCATGGGGGTATAAACAAACTGATTACCCTTGTTATCGGAACTGTAGGCCGAACACACAGTAACATCCTGAATGGTGTAAACCCGGGGGATCAAATACATATTATACACGCCATCTTTTAAGCCTGATACCGGCAATTGCCCGGATTCATAAATAACATGGGTTACTACCAGCTGCAAGCTATCATTGGTTTGGTTAACCGGCATTGAAAACAAACCCTTATGATCGGTAATAGCACCTCCCCGCAGGTTCCCGGCCTCATCCACTACCTTCACGTTACAAGCCTCCAAAGGAATTTTACGCACCTGATCGTAAACAAAGCCCTTCACCTCAATGGTCTGTTGCGCTCCTGCCAGCGTACTAAACACCAATAGCAACATTCCCATATATCTTTTGTAATTTTTAATTCTCATCATGAATACAAATTATTATTCAGGAATTGTATAATTAAACACCTTATCGTTGTAGGCAGCAAAAATCCCTAAGCCATTGGTGATATTGGAATAAACCACATTCTCATCAAACCATTGAGAAGGATCATCAAAGGCCTCATAGACCAACATCTTTTGCAAACTGGTTTTCAAATAGCGGTCATACTCCTTCGACGCAGCCCTGAAAAACAACATACTTTGTTGCAAACTTCCATCTACACAAAACTCAACAGGCCAGTCAACATCCTTCACCTCATTACTTATCCGCAAATAAGATAAAAAAGCCGGGGTTGTATCGCCTATGTCAGACGCTTCTTCCATGTTGAATTGATCCACGCAAGGATGGTTGGTTCCTATTTGGTCAGCAAGCTCATTATGGGGATATACGATGGGGTCAACAACAACTTCATCGCCATAATTATTAATGATAAACACATAACAGGAGTTAGCAGTTTTATTCTGTCTGAAGTATATAGGTTCATCCAGCCCTCCCCTCTTTACCTGCGATACACATACCCTTGGGGGCATGGTGGTGGATGCAGTAATAACAGGCTCTCCGGGTACATCCACTTTCAACTTATAGGCACGCCCTTCGGTTGGTGTAAACTCTAATTTCCATTGCATAAACCCGTTTTTTGTAAACTGCCCTACCGGCTGATTATCTTCAAACAGGGTTACCACAGCCTGCTCCACCTCATCGTAATAAAACTTTCCTAACGGATTACTGTAGGTAAGGGTAAGGATTTGCGCCGGGCCACTATGTAAGGCACAATTAACAACTACCTGCCGCTCGTGTTTCTCATCAAGGTTGATATCCTCCACACAGGAAAGACACCCCAACAAGCAGATACAATAACAAAAGATTTTTTGATTCATTGGATTGATTCTTAAAAGAAAAAGAAGATGACTATAGGATTGTTAGGATATTGAGAGGTTATAATTTAGATACTAGAGAATAGGGGTTAGAGGTTAGATATTGAAAGATTCACTGTGGGATAGACCTTGTTGGATGTTTGAGGATAGAAAAAACCACAGGAAAATATCGTTATAATCACAGCCCAACATCTTCACATCATACATCCCCACATCCAAACATCCATCAGGATAATAAGTTTACAGCATCACTCTCGCTGCGTAACACCTTACCATTGGCCAACTCCATCTCTACAATTATTTTAGCCTTTACAGGAGTTTCTTCAGGCACAGACTTAAAGCGCAGGTAAAGACTGGCTGCGGCCAAGGGACGCATGCTTAGCCACTTGGCAATGGTTAAACCCTTTGTATCATCTTCAAAACCCATAATCATCTGATTATTGGAAGAAAATACACAAGCAGGTTCAAGTTCAACTATTGTAAAATAATCATTTAACAGACGTCCAGGATTTTGTCCAAACAAAGGCACATCACTTAAAATACGTAACTGTTTTACTTCATCTAACCTGTAATCCATAGGCACAGGTGTAGATATAAAATCCCCTTTTAACAAATGCCTGTAAGTACGATTATAGCTCTCTTCTAATTGACGCTCCAATTGTTGATCATGTGCATCGGTTAAAGGATCATCCAAATACCAGAACTGCTTATAGGGCGACTGCTCTATTGGATTGTATTGATTCGAATTTGTGTATTCCTGATTTAGAATTACTGTTGTGTTATTGGTCTGAATAACAATTAAAAAATTAGATGCCTTGACACTACTTTCGTGTAAAGCATCCAGCACATACCCCTCCTTCTCTTCTCCTTGATTCAAAATAGAAAAACAGGCATTATCCACACGCACATTCTGACAATTTCGAGGATAGAACAGAAACATAAAACTTCCTTCAGCATCCGAATCATCAGTACTACAAGAAGCCAATAATACCAGGCCTAACACATAAAAAAGGTAATTTCTCATGATTGTTTGAAATTTGTAAGAACTGAATATTCTTCTAATAACACTTACATCCCAACATCCCCACGTCTCAACGTCCCTCAGGGCAATAAATTTACAGCATCACTCTCGCTGCGTAACACCTTACCATTGGCCAACTCCATCTCTACAATTATTTTAGCTTTTACAGGAGTTTCTTCAGGCACGGACTTAAAGCGCAGGTAAAGACTGGCTGCGGCCAGGGGACGAACACTCATATACTTTTCGAGGGACCACCCTCGCTCAATGGAACCAATCAGCTGTTTATTATGAGAAAAAAGAAAACTGTGATATTGAGGAGCAGAAAACAATTCAACGTACCCATTTAAGGATGATCCGGCAACTACCCCAAACAATTCCACATCACTGATCACCTCCAGGCGTTTCACTTCGTCTGTCCGATATTCAATCCCAGCCATAATAGCATACACCTCTGAAGAGGATTTTAACCTGCCAGACTTTAACGTTCCGTCCACTTTCTTTTCCAGGTACCTATCCAGCTCCTTTTCCATATCTACATCATGCTCACCCAGATAATCTTCCAGACTATAATCAGGATCACTGACAATCTCGCTATTTATATTTCCCACATCTACCCGGAAGAGATAATCTTCCACCTTAACGCTTTCTTCTACATTGTCATTTACATAATACACTCCATCCATATCACTTTCCCCTGTTTCTTTACCCATATCCTGTCTGCAGGCGTGGTTGATTTCCATCAATTCACATGGTCGTGGCAAATAATAAAAGTCAATAGATTCTCTGTTATCCACTTCCTCCTTACTACATGAAGCGAATAATAACAGGCCTAACACATAAAAAAGGTAATTTCTCATGATTGTTTAGATTAAGAAGGGCTGAATGACGCAAGACACTCTCCGCACCCAGCCCTCTGTTGAAATAATTATCTGAAGTTGTAGATTATTTTTTTCTTGTATTGATAAGTCCGTCCGGCTTCCCATTTGGCTGCTTCACTAATGGAATATTGACCACTTTCTAATTTCTGTTTACGAATTATTACAAATGTTAAAATAGAGCACGAATATAATAATATATTTAACACGTAATCAACAATCCACTATTAATTCGCATTCATAATGCACAAAAAATTATTAACAATTTGATCAATACAAATCCTAACAAACCAGTTCTTCCCCTCACCTACCAACACAACGATTACCATTATTATATTAATCCATGACAATTATCATGAAACTTACCCCCTAACACAACCTGTCATACATCATCCTTTATTACAGACCATTTATATTACTCAATCCAATAAGAAGCAAGTCTTTCAATATAACATCCATAACATAACCCACTCCTTGCTCACCCCATCAACACTCACATCGCCTAAATTACACACCCTACTTTTTTGAACTTATTTTTATACATACATTAATTAACGATTACTTTTTGCAAATAATCAATCTAATTTTTATTGAACTTAAACAATACCTTAAAGTGATCAACTCTTAGAAGGAAGCAATAATGAAAAAGATTCATGTTTGATTTTACGATGACTAACTGATACCGATTGGAGATTAAAAAGGCCACAGGCACCACAACCAGGCTTGCTCACCACTAAATTCTCCCTACCTGTATTACCCCATCAACCGGTATCAATCATTAACGCATGAATATCTTTTCTATGTTATGATTTTTTGGCCTACTTTTTAATGACACAATCATCGTATGCGTGTTATATAAACATCGAAATCAGGCATGAATGAAGTTCATAAAAGAAGTTCCATCATTTATTCAACAAAAAGACACATTAGTCAAAAACACTTATGAGGTTTAATAATTTTAGAATAATTTGAAGTGTGAAATAAAAAAAACGGTAACCTGACGGCATCAACAGCTATAATATTAATCTTCTAACATTACCTATTATGGAATTAAAATATGCCCTTTATCCCAATCCCTTAACACTAGATCCCAATGATTGCAGAGCAATTATTCAAAACCGAAAAATAATAACCTGGGATGAACTCATTAAACGAAAGACCTCACGGGGACTGACATTGACCGACACCGAGGTAAAAAGCGTTATGAATGAAGAATCCCACGCAATAATCGAGTTTCTATTAGACGGTTATACCATTGTAACCCCTCTGGTGACCATTAAACCGACTATTCGTGGAAAATTCAATGACTCCGATGATACATTTGATCCGGAGCGCCATTCCATTGAATTCAATGCAAAACTGGGTAAAGACCTTAAACTTGATACCAGTAACATGAAAGTACAAAAGGTAAAAGCCACAATCAAATCGCCGATGATTTTGGAAGTAGAAGATCATTTTAGCGAAACACAAAATGAACGCATTACACCAAACGGCACCTTGAATATACGCGGCGTGGATTTGAAACTCAATACCTCTGCTGAAGATGAAGGCCTCTATTTTAAATTTGATGGCACAACCCAGAAAGCTGAAAAGTATTTTAGCAATACGAATTCCTCTCTACTCATTAAAGTTCCAAACATATTGGCGGAAGGTTCCAGTTGTACCCTGGAAGTGAGGAAACGTTATAAAGACAATAAACAATTATATAAATTCGTGTATGATATTGATTTATTGATCGGTAATTAAGCCTTTATCACCTTCTATCCTATTTGCCGGCTCGCCTCATTTATTGAGGCAGCCGTTTTTTTTATAGCTACTTTCACCACACACCAGCCTGACATATTGGAATATTCCCATGGTTGTTAATATTATTGACGCATGGAATACAAGTCCTACATTTTCCAACACTTGAACCGATATGCAAAGTTTCATCCTTACTTAGGCAATTTAACCAATAGCCGCTAATCCTATCATTTTTCTATTGAATGACATTATTCTCTAACCTCTGGCGACGGTAATCTCCCATGAGAGGGATAGTCATCTCCCACAACAGAGATAGTCATCTCCCAAGACAGAGATAGTCATCTCCCACAACAGAGATAGTCATCTCCCACAACAGAGATAGTAATCTTCCACGACAGAGATAGTCATCTCCCACGACAGAGATAGTCATCTCCCACAACGGAGATAGTAATCTTCCACGACAAAGATAGTTATCTCTCGCTACTGAGATAGTCATCTCCCGCTACTGAGATAGTCATCTCCCGCTACTGAGATGGTAATTCCATTACAGAGACAGGAATCTCCCATTACCGGAAACAGTAGATATCCCTTCACAAAAAATATCGTTCAATCAAACATGCGTCATTTAATAATGCCGGAATTAAAAAAATCTATAAATGTCACGATTCGCAACAATCACATCCATAAAACTGTTATGAAATGCGTAACATGACCTTTAAAGGTATTTATACAACTATTCAATTTCGTTGTGTATAATATATTTATTTCTTAATTTTTTATATCTTATACCAAAATTGTATATAACTCTATAATTTTTTAATTACTTAAAGATTAATTAAATGAAAAAACTAACACTCTTATTCGGTCTGATACTTTGCCTATCGGCCATGGCAGAAAAGCAGCCAGATTGGACGCTACCTATGGAAGGAAAGCCTATGGCTATTTTTAAACACAGCTTTACCGGCATTCCCATAGTGGAAACCTCCAACTATTATTATGGCATTAACTATGTGGACAAATCGATTTTATGGTCGGTAAAAAAAGCTGCTGGTCAGGAAGCACTAAACAAAGCAGAGAATATTAGTGCTATGACCGGGGCGGGAAGCGAATTAACTACCGGCAGTCAATATGAAAAGTACCGGGAAATTCCTTTTACGCCTTTTGTTTCCATCAACAACCATTTTGCTGACGTAAGTACTGGTAAGGTTTTAATTGGCCAAGGTGAGGATAAGTATAAAAACATTATCAGCCACAACATCCTGCCTGATTTATACAAGTTATTGGTAAAGGTTAAAGCCGAAAGCGGAGCCAAAGTACTTTACTGCATCGATCTTAAATCAAAATCATTACAATGGAAACAAACACTTGCCGCACCCAGTGGTGCTAAAGACATTATGAAGGCGGCTAAAGCCTCCTCTTCACTGGGTGCTTTGAATGTGGATGGTTTTACCCCACAAACCACTGCTGACAATAACATTGTTTACAAACATGATAAAGTGCTCTTTCTAATTAACTCCAGCAATGGTGACATAATTTGGCAGAATGAGTGTAAACCCGGCACTTTTTTCTTAGATAATAAGCAACAGGCATTGGTTGTGATTAACCAGGCATCAGGTGCCAGCAACCTGATGGCCATAAAAGGTCCCAAAGCCTTTGGAAAAGAAATGTTTGCGATTGATCTTAAAACCGGCAAGGAGCTTTGGAAAAAACCCGTGAAACTTTCTGAAAAATACACCATGCAGGTGAATCTCGATGATGAACTTTTCGTTGTGGCTCATGAAAAAGGGGTGAATATCTACGACTTTAAAACCGGCACCAAAAAGTGGAAGAAAGATTACGATACTAAACGCGTTCAAGATATCGTAGTTAAAACTGATGGCATAGAGGTGTTTTATGGCAATAAAATAATGCTGATCAATAAGACTACCGGTAAGAAAGCCTGGAAAAAACCCATTGAATTTGATGATGTGCCTGAAGATGCGGAAGGCGACATGATTAAAAGAGAATACGAAAAAGGGACATTTATCGTTGGCACCACCTTCGTGGGACTGTTTAACAAAGCAACTGGTAAGAAGATCTGGAAAATGAGCTTATCACCGGACTCGAAGACTGCCTTTGATAATAGAAATAATAAGGTAGCCATCCTGGATGGCAAGAAGTTCTATGTATTCGATCCTAACACCGTTAAAAAGAAAGCAGAAAAGATTAAACTGGATATTGAAGAACCATCTGAAATTATTGGTTTTGAAACCATGAAGGGTGGATATTTCATCACCGGTATGAATGAATATATCATGCTTAGCAAAACGGGTGAAGTTGTTAACCACAACTACTTTAAGCCCTTAAAAACAGATCGTTTATTAAAAGCGGCCCTGTCGACTGCATCCATAGCAACGGGTGTAATGGCTACCGAAGTCACATTTTCCGACAGTGAAACAGGTGAAGAGCTATACTCCGGCGGCTTATTTATGAGCACCAGCAATGCTCGTGCCATGGGAGAAATATCACGAGCCCAATCGGATGCAATCAGAAAGCTTAAGAACGACGCCAAATTAAGAGGTGCTGCGCGATCAACCAAAGACTTTGCCTTCTTCCTGAAAGGAGAAAAACTTGATGGTCAGGATCACATGTCAATTGTGAAAGTTGAAAAGAAAACAGGCAAAGAAGTAGATAGTTTTGACTTTGGAGACAACCGCAAAGTGATTTACGAATTGGATAAAGTAACCAATAAACTTTATTACCTGGATAATGGTAAATTGGTCACTTTCGATCTGAACTAATTGTTTACATCAGAATACATATTAAAAACCGGATTCTGTTAGTCCGGTTTTTTTTCACGAACAACACAACACCATCATGAGGCAAGTAATAACGATAGATCGCTAGATTTTAGACAATAGACCATAGAACGATTTACATCAATCTTATTTTTAACCCTTTAAAAGATTTGAGTACCAAATCAGCACAAACTATTAAATAACAGATTGAGAAGTACATTGGAAAGAAAAGCTTAATCATTGCATGGCATAAAATTCGAACTCATAAATAGTGACAAAAAACTAACCCAAGCCGGAAAAGTATTAAGATATGAGTAGCAAGCACCAAGCCTTTAAACAACAAAAAGGAAATATTTTGTCAGAAAATACACAACTATCACTATGGCCCTGCCTGAAATTTATAATACCTTTAGCAAGAGTTCATTCGAAAACAGTTTTGATCGGAAGAACCTATCATGATTAAACTTTATACACACAAAAGAATCGAAAGATCGATGAAATCAAGGATTAAAATGAAGAAACCTGGCTACTAATCCTTGTGTTTTCTGCCTATTATCTCTTATCTTTCAGTTTAATATCTAAATTTAACCACATGAAAAAACTCGTATTTGCATTGTTTACCCTCACGGTGATGCTGACCGGCTGCTCGGGGATTAAAACCACGTATGATTATGATCGCACTATCGACTTCACTGCCTACCAAACCTTCGAATATTTTGGCTGGGACAAAGGCAGCGATGCCCTCATCGGCGATTTTGACAAGCAACGTATTGAGAAAGCTTTTGCAGAGGAATTTAAAAAGAGGGATTTACACCATATAGAAAAGCCGGGAAGTGGCGACTTGATCGTGACCCTGCACATTGTTACCAAAAAACAAACGCAGCGAACGGCCTCCACAACCCATGTTGGCATGGGGTATACCTATGGCTATGGCCGTTACTATGGTTATGGCCCCGGTTGGGGCTGGGGCGGCGGCATGTCATCGACGCAAATCTATGAGCACGACTACACGGTTGGCACCCTGATGTGTTCGGTGTTCGATGCCCAAAAGAAACAGCTGATTTGGGAGGGTGCGGCTACCAAAACCATTGATGAAAATCCACGCATGCGGGAAAAAAGTATTCCCTATGCCGTGAAAGCCTTAATGCGATCGTTCCCCATAAAACCGGTGAAGCGATAAAAAAGAAAAGGTTGTTTCAATCGTGATAATACGATGGAAACAACCTTTGTTTACCGATTAAATTATTTCAAACAGTAGTAACCGGTAAGTCATCTCTTCTTTACTAAGAACTTATCCCCTTCATATATCCTTATGGGATTTCCTCGCTCCAGGTTATTATGATTGTTCCAGCCTTCCACTTTTTGCCGACTCAACTGTTCCAGTTCCCACTCATAGAGTTTATGCTGCAACCGTTCCACTGCCAATTGCTTGTTCTGGTACTGCGACCGCGAATCGCTGGCCAATACACTTAATCCGCTTTGAGCGTGGAGGGCACGCACTGCCGACTCGGTTTTATTCACATGTTGACCACCAGGTCCGGAGGCACGTAAAGTTTGAAACGTGAAGTCTTTCGACGACCATTTATTAGGCTTGTATTCCATTCCAAAAACACCTATGTACCAGTTTTTGCGTTTATGAAACCGACGGTAAGGACTTTTACAGATCCATAACAGACTGCCCTCCCATTGCTGGTAAAACGATTCCGACACCTTACTTACCCTGACCATGGCTGACATCAAGGTCCCATTGAGCGGACCTGTTTCACGATTAAGTACTTCTGCCTTTCCGCCTTCTCTATCCACGGCCTTGAGAAATTCTTTTAATAGCCGGGCTACAAACAGGCAGCATTCTGCCGGCCCGCGCCCTGATGTAATATGTATAATTCGTTCCATTCTATTTATGCTTTATCCATTCGTACTATTCGGGGAGTGAATGACCCGAATACTTCTACTTGCTTCTTTTGCAAGGTCATCACCCGGTCAATGTCTTTATAGGCAATGGGAGCCTCTTCCACGCTACCACCTATGAGGTGCACACCTTGCTCCGACAGGCATTTACGTAACCAACTGCCCGTAATGCTGTTCTTCGCCTTATCACGACTCATGGCCCGTCCGGCCCCGTGCGAAGCCGACTGCAGCGCCGGCCCATATCCCTTACCTTGCACCAGGTAACCCGGCGTGGCCATGGAACCGGGAATAATCCCCACACACCCTAATGCTGCCGGGGTAGCGCCTTTACGGTGCACAATCACCTCTCGCCCATCGTGCACCTCCTTATCGGCGGTATTGTGAACACACTGTATGGTGATGGCTTCTGACAACCCTAAAACCTTTGCCAGGCGCTGATGAATCACTTCATGCGAGGCCTTGG
Source organism: Marinilabiliaceae bacterium JC017 (assembly GCA_004296775.1). Taxonomy (GTDB): domain Bacteria; phylum Bacteroidota; class Bacteroidia; order Bacteroidales; family Marinilabiliaceae; genus JC017. The sequence goes on along the minus strand of RHGE01000033.1, from coordinate 7,061 downwards.
CATACTTAACACCCAGATGCATTAAGTGCCAGTACGCCTCCCCTTCGGCAGAATCTAAATCAAGCCATGCCAGGTGTTTGGCGCCTTTGGGTAACAAACACTTCTGAATGGCAACCTGGGTAAAGTACCTGGCAATTTCAGCCCCTAATCCCCTTGAACCGGAATGCGATAACAGTCCTGTGTAACACCCGGGAGTCAAGCCCAATGGATTCTCTTCAGATAAGGTAACCTCACCAAATTCAACGAAGTGGTTACCCGAACCTGAAGTCCCCAACTGGCGGGCTGCTTTCCCCTTTAGCTTTTTCATTAATGAAGATTCATTAAACAGAGCCTCCTCCAAAACAGGGTGCTCAACAAAAGAACTATCGTTTTCGCAACCGGTACCGAAAAAAGTATGCTTTTTCAGAGCCGTCTTAATCTGATAACCATACCGTTTTATGAAGGCCGTGTTTTCCCGAAAAAGGGTCAGATGCATCATGCACCCGATGTCTAATCCAACACCATAGGGGATAACGGCGTTATCAGTTGCCAACACCCCGCCGATGGGTAAGCCATAGCCCAGATGGGCATCTGGCATCAATGCCCCTTTAACAGCTATGGGTAACCGCATGGCCACCTGCATCTGCTGCCACGTATTGGCCGCTATCAGCTCCCGTCCCACCGACACAAAGTCACGGTTTTCTGTTTTCAGATCATACACTGTGCCCGACTGCTCTTCTTCCTCTTCGATTAAGAGCGAAGCCAATTTCACCCACACCTGATCCTTCATAAAAGCTTCCGGCTTTGCCAGCACCTGACTTACCTGGGTAAGCATTTCATCTTTAGTAATGTGTTTACCGTATTTACCGGCTATATCAATAATAATACTGCGAATATGATTTTCAGTAATTCCAATTTTTGACAAATCCTTGCCACGCAATTTAAAATTGCCCATAAATAATTATTCAATTTGAACATGAGCTGTGACCAATGTCAAGAACATACCCATCCCGGGATCATGACAATACGAAATACAGCATGTGTCATAATCACAAACAGATGGCCTGTATCACAACAGCATCAGCCAAGCAATAAAATCTTAGAAATAGTATGTGCGAACCAGATAAGAAATAGCTTCTTCACATCCCGTGAAAAAGTGGTTCAATTGATATGTGTTAGTATAACCAAAGCATAATTAAGTCCTCCACATTTATATAAGACATACAGCATGCTACATGCCCTACCCTAGTGAAACGGCTGCAAATGTAATAAAACTATTTAACTAATCAACATTTTTTATAGCTTTAGCACTTTAATTATTGATTAAAGAATCTTCTATGAAATCTCTGAAACCCTTAACCTACTTGCTTATCATCTTGCTTGGGGGAACTATCATTTATACCATAACCCACAATAAAAAAGAACATATTTCCTACTACTCCGGTATTGAAAAGACAACCTTTACCATCGCTACAGACCGGGATAATATCCTGGTAGATTCGTCCGGTATCGTCCTTTTTATTCCTCCATATGCTTTTAAAGATACTGCAGGCGATGCAATAACCGATTCTATCGAAATTGAATTCAGAAGCATCAGCAACCTGACCGACCTCATCGGGAATGGTATCAACACCTCCAATCCCAACCTGATTCTTGATAGTGAAACGGTTTTTTACTTTGAAGCACAGCATCCAACAAAAACGTTAACCATTGATCCGGAGAAGCCTATCTACATTGAACTACCCTCACCTAACGACTCTAATAACCGGAAACTATTTCAAGGTGAAGAGACTGATCAACAAATCCATTGGCAACAATCACATGAGCCTGTCAAATACCTGATCCCCTTTGACCTGAAAGAATTGGATTTCTATCCGCCGGGATTTGAAGAGACCGTAGAGAACAATCTACCATTCAGGAACCATTACAGTACTTCAAGGGAATTCCTGGACAGCCTTTTTTATAGTTTTGCTGTCAACCCGTTGCCATCCACCCACATGGAAACAGCCGGCTTCCTTTCTACTCCTCAAGAAGAGATACCTACAGAATCAGTAGCCCTTGAGCGCTATGGCATTGATCCGGCTTCTATTGCCGCCCTCAAATCCCGACTATTTGAAAATACCTATATCAGCACCCGGGAATTTGAACGCCGGTTGAAAGCCATTTTTAAAACCTGCAATGAAGAAATATTAAACATTTACATCGACAACCTGGATAAGAACCTTTACGTGGCCGATTCCCTGGCAGCAAATTATCTTACAAAACAAGATGAAATGGCAAATACCTTTCTCAGCTTTTATCAGGAGAAACTGACAAACGTCAAAAACAGCTCCAAACGCCTGCATCGTTTAGCTGAATATTACCAGCGCGAAAAGGCCTTTATCAAAACGGCCCTGGAAAACGACAGAAGTAAGTACCTGAGAAGTATGAAAAAGCAAAAGAAATTGGTTCAAAAAGAAACCAAAGAGTATGAGAAGCTTATAACCAAACGCCAACAAATCCGCATGACACGTTTCGGCTTTGAACTAACCCATACAGGCTGGTACAACTTTGCCAGGGAGGTAAACATGGAAGAGCTGGATGAATTTAACCTGAAGGTAACTGTTACCAATGGTAATGACTTCGACCGGGTACACACCTATGTCATCAATCCCGAAATCAAGAGCCTGTTTGCCCTCTTCTCCAACGATCACATCACATTCGATATGGGTCACAAATTGGATAACATCCTTCTGCTTAAAAGAAGTCAGAATGTCCATATTGTTTCCATTGGGTTTATGAAAGAGCAACCGGCCATACAAAAGATCATAACTCAACAACAAAAAACGATGACTGACAGCCTGAACCTTGAAATACTTCCGGATAAAAATATTAAAAGACATTTGCGGGAATTCAGCCGTTACAATCGGCCTAATAACATATTGGTTGACCTAAAAAAACAAACCATTTTGTACAAAGAGAGACTGCGCAAAGAGAGATGGGAACGGGATCAGGATTTTCTGAACAAAGTTAGAAATCAAGTATTTCCATGTTATCAAATAGGGGAAAATTAGACATATTAAAGAAAAGAAATGCAACTCGTCATCTATGAAAAAAGAAAAATAAAGACTCAACCTTTCAAAAGCATATGCTTTTGTTGGCAAAGACAAAAACTTATCCACCTTTTTTAAGGCAAAAAAGCCGGTACCTGTTTTATCAAAATTAGTGGCAGTTGACAGCGAAACCCTAAATCTGTTCACGCAAAGCCACATGAGACGCAAAGATTTTGCATCGACAGGTTATCGTTAATTCCGAACCCTTATGACTACAATCCATGCCGGTGGCAAATCGGTTTATTCCGTGGGATTTACAACTACTAAATAACAAACGACCGGAATGATGAGTAAAACAATAAATATGATACCTGAATTAATATGAGGCCGTATAGTTACAGCGAAGCAAGACGCTTTCCTGAACGGGGGATTGACTATTTTTCGTATTCTTTAATCATCCTTTGCGTATGTTCCTTCATTCTATATAGCTCAACTGCTTTAATTGCCTCCGGAATCGTGTCATATGGATACTTACTAGCCATTTTATCAACTTTTTCGGGCTTCCTCCAATTTATTTCTCGTTGATAATTCTCTAAAAGATAATTAGACACTTCTTCTTCTCCATTTATCTTTTTGAATTCCGCACTGTGCAAAGCAACAAAGGCCACTAACTTATCATCTACACCTAATTCATGAACCTTTATATAGTTTTTATACAAATACCAATTATTTTTATTGCAACAATCTTTTGAATTTAATCCCTTTAAATATTTGGAAATTTGTTTATTGATTTGAATAGCCTCAAAAGCACTATAATTAATATCTCTAAATTTGATATATTTTAATAATTGGTCATAAGATAGCTGTCCTTGTCTTGCTTCTTTTCTTATTTTCCGCCACTCTTCTTCAATAGTATTATAACTTTTAATAATTTTTAAAAATTCCTCATTTGTAACATTTAAAGGATAGGTAAAATCAGCAATTAAATTCTTATTTGAATCTAACACATAAAACTGGGGCCAACCTGGCCAACTTCGATTATATTTTTTCATCTCCTTTCTTGATTTTTTATCCGCTAAATCGGCTCTAAAAATCATGGTTATAAATTCTGAATTTAAATAGGATATAATATTTGAATCACTTAACACTTCTTCAGAAAAGTGAATATAGTGGGAACAATAGGCTGTCCCAATTATTAATAAAACATTTTTATTCACTATTGAAGCAGTGTCTAATGCTTTATTTAAATCTCCGTTGAACAAGTTTACTTTTACTTGACCAAAACTCGTTAATGGAAAGACAAAAAATAGAATAATCAGTATTTTTTTCATTTTGATTTTTCTATTCAAACGTAAATTTCTGAATTTAATTATATCTAACGATACGTACCTCCATCCCGCAATGTCGTTCAAATCATACCGGCCTAAAATCAACCTAAATCATGTAACCTATAACCTCGAAATAACAAACGACCGCATAATGGGTAAAACAGAAATAGGATGCACATACATATGGTCAGCGGATTACTATGAAATACCTCAATAACCGCATCCATTTAATAAAAAACATCGTTTTCAGCCAACCTGAAAACGATGTTTAAATACCTTTAAAAAAATACTGAACCTATCGCAATATCAATTTTTGGCTCACTTGTGCACCATTACCTTTTACATTAACAATGTAATACCCCGCAATAATATCATTCATAAGAATAGAGTTAACTCCATGGTTGAGGGTGACAGCTTTTTTATAAACCAGCTGACCCACCAGGTTGTAGGCCGTAATGACATATTCATTAGTTTGATCACCATTATCAACAACAACACAACCACTTATGGTGGCATAAATTCTGATCTTAGGTGATTGATTCTGTTCAGCAACAGATGTTGGAATTGCTGTAATATTAGCCATTAAACCTTCTGGTTGTTTCAAAATATAGTTATGGGCATCAACACCACTTATGGTTATATTGGTTGTAACTTCAATATTAGATCCTACTTCAATAGACTTGAATGTTCCCATACCGGCATTTTCCAATACAACCACATCATTATCGATTATACCGGATAATTCAGCACCTGTAATTATTGCAGTGTTGGTGCCGTCATATTGTTTATCCTCAGCCTTAGCATTGATTACAGTTAACTCCTTAGGAGTTATATTGGCGGTGATAACCGGAGGAATAAAATTATAATTCTTTTTATGCGTTCCCGTTATAACAAACTCCCCCTTCACACTGATATTATGGCCCACATCTATTGATGCAAACCAGGCCTCATTTTTCCATGACACTTCAACATCTGTTCCGTTTATCTTACCACTTAATTCTCCTCCGGATAATTCAGTAATATTTGTGCCATCGTATATTTTATCTGATGCAGTTATGTTAGTAATCGTCAAATCCTTTTTATTTACTTCAACAAAGATATTACCGGACACCTTGTTATATTTTTCAACATCAGTTGGCGTAAATATAACCTCAGCATTATAGACGCCGGCCTCTGGTTTAAAAGAGGAATCGTTGAAAGTAAATATTCCCTCTACATCACTTACACCACCAGTCAGAGTTGATACCGATAAATCTTGCCCGTATGTAATTGGATTAGCTGTTGGCCATTTTGTAATCGCAGGATTAATTTTACCAACCCCCCAAATACTTGCGGTTGCACACACTGAATTATATAATTTGGGTGTATTATCAACACTTGGATAAGTATTACCTGAAGGAAGAAATAACAAACCGCTTCCGTTATAAACATAAACTCTAAATTCAACATTTTCTGATACCGAAGCAGTTTTGGACAAGTCTACAGATGTTAAACTATAACTACCGCCATCATAAACAAATTCTCCCAGTGATGTCGAAAATTGGTCAACACTCCATCGTAATTGCATTTTAAGCTCGGGATTTAACGAAGCAGCACAGTTAATCACGAAGCGATCAAAATCAACTATGGCCCCATCTTTTAGCTCAACCATATAAGACAAGTAGGGCGCAGTGGCCACATCTAACACATTTGATGAATATGGATTGTTCCATACATTTCGACCATCATTATAAGTTGAAAGACCACTGTAATTTTGGCATGCTGCTTTCAGAGAAAAATCAAGATTATCTCCTGCTTGCGGATATGTACCTGTTGAGGTATTCTGTCCTGCCCAGAAAACGAGACATTTAACTTGTGCATTGAGTTGAAAAAGAGTTAATCCCATTACAAGAATTAATGAAATACATTTAAAATGGTAAACCTTTAGCATATTTTGTATGTTAAATTATTGGGAAATTCATTTATAATAGTGAGCCTTTAATTAGCATTATCAACTTGACAATATGATAAAATAACAAGTAAAGGATTTTAACTTAAAGCCTGTTCAATGATTAAAGTTTCTGATTAGTTATCTATTGATAATCCTTTCCAGTCCGGCTATACCGAACTTAAAACGGACTACAACCTTTGAATTTAATACCATACGACAACCATTCATGAACTAATATTAAACAAAATACCACTAATCCAGTCTGATACTGCCCAAAAGTAACATAATTCAGCGATTTACTACTTATTGATAACCTTAAAATTTAAGATCATGAAAAAAGCTTCTTCCACAATCTTTGAAAAAGCCATCTCAACAGGTAGGGATTTTGACAAGGTTGACAAACTCCTGTAGTAACAGGTTATCCTCCGTGATCAGAGTCAAAGTACCATCAACAATTACATCCGCCGCATTACCTTAAGCAGCCTCCATTCGGCAAAACATCCCGCTTTGTCGTTTAAACCATGACCTTTGGTCTGCAGTTACCAGATAAAATAGTTTTCTATTATGGATGCATTGTATTAGATCGTGCCTCTATTCGTAACGCAAAAAGTGAATTATTTCCAAACTGATCCCAGACGATATCCTTCCGGGTAGAGCGGCTTGTTACCTCACCGCTCCCCCACAGACCCGCACGAGCGGCTTTCCCGCATACGGTTCCTCTTAACCCGGTTTTGCTGAGTAATTACTGTGATAGATTTTTGGTTTTAATAGAGGCATCCATTCATTGATTAG
>RHGE01000317.1 GCA_004296775.1 Marinilabiliaceae bacterium JC017 | reverse complement strand
CTTATTTGACCGGCTCCCCCGCTTCCCAACATCATGGTCCGACTCGTCATTTGGCTTTTTGTGTTATAGTGTCGATATATTCAAGGGCGACTTCGCGTTTGCCCTTGCTAGCATCGATTTGCAATCGGTACCTTGTTATATGATAGACCTTAAACTGATTTACATTACGTTCCCTTTTCAAAAATTAACTGCTTTAACTATTGGATAAACAAAAATTATTTCTCAATCCCTTACAAAAGTTTAATAACCCATTGTCTCTATAACAAAGCTTAATTAAACCTTTAATAAACTTTAGTCTAACTCTCACTAAACTCACGTTTTTTAAACTTTATCTTGACATAGACCTATTTTTCCTGTATTTTAATTGACAGTTGAATATAGAGGCACTGCCTTACCAAAGAGTTCAAGAGATACTAGATTGATTAATAGCCCGTTTATTTGGAGAGCCATTCTCGTTTTATTACACAATCATTAATTAAAGCACCTAATCCTATGGCACGATTAAAAAACACCATTCTTGATGCAGAAAGCGGCAGCTTGGGGCCCGTAGTAGTCTATTCGATGTATGGAAGGAGCTATGTCCGCAGCAAACCCAGCCAATACCGCGATAAGAAATCGCCAGCCCAGCTGGCCCAACGTCAAAAATTCCAGTTGATTTTAAATTTCCTGAGGCCCTTCAAAGATTTAATCCGTATCACTTTTGCCCGGGAAGCTA
>RHGE01000316.1 GCA_004296775.1 Marinilabiliaceae bacterium JC017 | reverse complement strand
CGCCCACGCCGGCCCGCTTATTTGACGGGCCCGCGCGCTTCCCATCATCATGGTTTGTCTCGTTGTTTGGCTTTTTTTGCTATCCTGTAGATTTGTATTGGAGGAAGTGTCAAAACTAGAGGTAGGATCAGGTTATACAGTCGTCAATGCGAGCAATGGCCATCTCTGACTATCATCTATCTTCCAGCCTCTATCTTTTAACCTCAATTACCCGTCCCAACAACCTATTCCCTCAGTCTCCGTTTATTTCAATTTATTTCTATTTTATCTCCTTTCTCCTCGGCAAATACCATTATCACCGAGTTAACCACCTATCCATCATCTAGCCTCCAGCCTCTGTCTTCTAACCTCAATCACCCGTCCCAACAATCTATTTCCTCATGTCTCCGTTTATTTCAATTTATTTCCAACTATTTCCACTTTATCTCCTTTCTCCCCAGTAAAGACTATCATTACCAAGTAAACCACACATCCATCATCTAGCCTCCAGCTTCTATCTTCTAACCTCAATCACCCGTCCCAACAATCAATTTCCTCCTGTCTTCGTTTATTTCAATTTATTTCCATTTTCCCCTATATCTCATTTAATGGTTATTTTATCGGGACTTCGTCCCAAACCCTACTTCATTTTTGGCATTGCCCCAAAAACGAAGCAAAAAGGTCTAGTCAAATAAAAGCTTCCCCCCACCTCCTCGATGAATTTTTTCCAACCCGCAGGCCAGAATTCCCGCATTCATTTTCGTCGCGCCCACGCCGGCCCGCTTATTTGACGGGCCCGCGCGCTTCCCATCATCATGGTTTGTCTCGTTGTTTGGCTTTTTTTGCTATCCTGTAGATTTGTATTGGAGGAAGTGTCAAAACTAGAGGTAGGATCAGGTTATACAGT
>RHGE01000315.1 GCA_004296775.1 Marinilabiliaceae bacterium JC017 | reverse complement strand
GGGGGCAAGATGCAGAGATTGCCATGGTACAGGCCGTGCGGTTGATATTGCCAAAACAGAGCTGTGGGGGAGAGTTGTCGAGAAAGAGTGCGGAAGATGCAAAGGCGTCGGCTATTCAAGGATGCCAGCAAGCGCAGCATATCGCGCTGTGACGATGCTAATCCCAAACCTTACCCAACCCACCTGSTCACGCACTGTTAAGCCGCTGTATGACGCTCTGGTGGTGCAATGCCACAAAGAAGAGTCAATCGCAGACAACATTTTGAATGCGGTCACACGTTAGCAGCATGATTGCCACGGATGGCAACATATTAACGGCATGATATTGACTTATTGAATAAAATTGGGTAAATTTGACTCAACGATGGGTTAATTCGCTCGTTGTGGTAGTGAGATGAAAAGAGGCGGCGCTTACTACCGATTCCGCCTAGTTGGTCACTTCGACGTATCGTCTGGAACTCCAACCATCGCAGGCAGAGAGGTCTGCAAAATGCAATCCCGAAACAGTTCGCAGGTAATAGTTAGAGCCTGCATAACGGTTTCGGGATTTTTTATATCTGCACAACAGGTAAGAGCATTGAGTCGATAATCGTGAAGAGTCGGCGAGCCTGGTTAGCCAGTGCTCTTTCCGTTGTGCTGAATTAAGCGAATACCGGAAGCAGAACCGGATCACCAAATGCGTACAGGCGTCATCGCCGCCCAGCAACAGCACAACCCA
>RHGE01000312.1 GCA_004296775.1 Marinilabiliaceae bacterium JC017 | reverse complement strand
ATATAAAGTATATGCTTTATATTCCTAGTTGTAGCGCATTACGCATACTTCAAGAAAATTCACTTCAGAAGCTAATTACTGAAAATAAATTTGCATTATAATACATGAACTATAATTCTAAAAACTGGCCAGAATGGATTAACGAGCGATTTGGAGATACAAGTCGTTATGAAATTGAGAATGATAAAGAAGATAAAAGGATTTATACCGTGCGGTCAAATAATAAAAGCGTTAAATCTGAAATTTGTTTTCTTATAATGGATTTAGAGGATGTTGATATTCTTTATGATATTCAATTTAGCGGAAATGATAGATTAAAAAACAATACGTGGTGCTCTCCTTTTACAGTAGATTCTGAATATGAACCAAGTCAKAATAACCAAGTCAAATCAAATGGTTTAGTTCTTACTTCACTTCATTTCACAAAGGATTTTATCAATAGACTTGAAACCGAATGGCTTCATATTCCTCTTCWGGAAGGGTGGACAGAAGAAGTATACTATGTAGGAAATAAAATATATAAAGCAAATCTACGAATTGGAGAAAGCGATAGAAAAAGTTGGGATATAAGTGAACAAAATTCATACGACCTAAATATTATTGATCATTTAAAAATTCTTTTTCGAATTGGGTTAAGTAAAGAACAATTTAAGTTTAAGCCAATTGAAAATAAATAAAAAAACGCTACAATCGAATAGCCAGCCGCTAGGCCAATAGCCTAGCG
>RHGE01000311.1 GCA_004296775.1 Marinilabiliaceae bacterium JC017 | reverse complement strand
TCAGCATGCTCCGGTGCCGTAACCGGAAAAACAGTCAACAGGGGTCAACATCCGCCGGATTGGCAGTCTTTTTCGGTGTGCTTTTGGCGTGAAAAATACCTAAAAGCACTCCGTTTTTTAGGGGGTCAGCTTATTCCGGATTATCCATAGGCCGTGCGGCATTTAAGCAGGGCCTCCAAGGTGCGGAGCTTATAGGTAGGTAGTTTCTGACCGGCATTAAAAGAAGACAAGAAGTTACGGATCACGGTAGCCAGCTCATGCTTACGGCTATCCATTGTTGGTTTTATAAAGTGTTTCCAGGCAGCCAAAACGTTTGGGAAATTCCAGGTTGGCAATGTGCATATAAATCAGGGTGGTGCGGATATCACCATGTCCCATTGCTTCTTTGATGGCCATGATGTTTTGTTCGGCCTCTACCTGGTGCGTGGCATAGGTGTGACGTAGGGTGTGTACACAGACCTGCTTTCGGATGCCTGCCTTTTCTACGGCTTCATGCAGTTTCCGGCGAATGCGAGACTTGCAGATGGGGATGCCCTTTCTGGTGGGGCTTTCAAACAGGTAGGTGGCAGGATTGTGGAGGGCCAGGTGTTTTTTGATTCCGCGTACGGCATGGGATGACATGGTTACATACCGCTCTTTGTTGCCTTTGGCACAGCGAACATGTACCTGTGCCCGATCCAGATCAACGTCCCCGATGAGCAGATTGGTGAGTTCATCAATGCGT
>RHGE01000310.1 GCA_004296775.1 Marinilabiliaceae bacterium JC017 | reverse complement strand
ACGCTGGACTGTTTCGGCTTTTTCAGCGTCGCTTCATAATCCTTTTTCGCCGCCGCCATCAGCGTGTTGTAATCCGCCTGCAGGATTTTCCCGTCTTTCAGTGCCTTGTTCAGTTCTTCCTGACGGGCGGTATATTTCTCCAGCGGCGTCTGCAGCCGTTCGTAAGCCTTCTGCGCCTCTTCGGTATATTTCAGCCGTGACGCTTCGGTATCGCTCTGCTGCTGCGCATTTTTGTCCTGTTGAGTCTGCTGCTCAGCCTTCTTTCGGGCGGCTTCAAGCGCAAGACGGGCCTTTTCACGATCATCCCAGTAACGCGCCCGCGCTTCATCGTTAACAAAATAATCAKCCTTGCGCAGATTCCAGATGTCGTCTGCTTTCTTATACGCAGCCTCTGCCTTAATCAGCATCTCCTGCGCGGTATCMGGACGMCCAATATCMAGCAMCGCATCMCAMATGGATTTGAATGCCCGCGCAGTCCTGTCTGCCCAGGTCTCCAGCGTGCCCATGTYCTCTTTCAGGCGGCGGGTCTGGTCATCAAACCCTTTCGTTGCGGCCTCGTTCGCCGCCTGCAATGCCCCGGCTTCATCGCCGGAACGCTGCAACTGAGCAACATACGCAATCTGCTCCGCCGACACGTTATGGAACTGGCGAGCCATCGCCGTCAGCCCCGACGTCGGGTCTGTGGTCAGCTTCCCGAAGGCTTCAGCGACCTTGTCCACCTCCACGCCGG
>RHGE01000309.1 GCA_004296775.1 Marinilabiliaceae bacterium JC017 | reverse complement strand
AAGCCTGCGATTAATTGATCGTGAGGCAATGTGGTGTTTAGGTTGGCTTCAGACATTACTGCTCTGCCCCAAGTCCAGCAATGAGTACGGCTTCCCATTCTGGCCCAAAGAGGGTGAAAGGCCCGTGGGGGTAGAGATCAAGTGTGACAGTTCTGTTCTGAGCTACCCTTGGAGYCGGGTTGTTTGTGAATGCAGCCCAAAGTGGGTGGTAGACTCCATCCAAGGCTAAATACTTACACGAGTCCGATAGCAAACAAGTACCGTGAGGGAAAGTTGAAAAGTACTTTGAAGAGAGAGTAAACAGTGCGTGAAACCGTTCAAAGGTAAACAGGTGGAGTTGAACTACACGAGTCCGATAGCAAACAAGTACCGTGAGGGAAAGTTGAGGCATACTGGCCGCCTTTAGTGTCTGCTTAACCGCAGGTGCCTGCCTTTTTGGTGGGTATGTGTGAATCGTTTACATACGACGCACGCACTGTTGGTGTGAGGGTCTGCTTGTCAGTGCACTTTCTCAGGGTGTTCACCACGACCAGCACTGCTGCCTGTCTGCTATGGCCAAACTGATCAGGTCTGATTTCCGTCAGTCTTGGTTGGGTCGGCAGGTGACTCTTTGGCTCATCTATGGGTGTTCACCACGACCGGCACTGCTGCCTGTCTGCTATGGCCAAACTGATCAGGTCTGATTTCCGTCAGTCTTGGTTGGGTCGGCAGGTGACTCTTTGGCTCATCTATG
>RHGE01000308.1 GCA_004296775.1 Marinilabiliaceae bacterium JC017 | reverse complement strand
TGTTTACGCTTCATGCCAACATTTCTGGTGACTATGCAAAACTCGCTTCCGGTGGCTGACCAAGCCTTACCGGGTAGGATTGATTACCTACAGGGCTACTATGAGATGTTTCATTATAATTGATACGCCTATAAAATCCCCATCTCACAGACTTGCACGGCGCAATGGTAAAAGTTGCTACCTAAGCGCCTAATCTTATTTGATAATTTTTAACGAACCGTAACATTTGCATATAGCTTTATGGCATGGGATTTGAAATATACCTATCAGATTTCTTTTCATAGATTTGGGTTAGGTTAGAAAAAAAGGAACAGACAACGGTTTGTTCCTTTTTTATTTTTTAAGCTGGCATGCCACCCTACACCTTTCATTGTGCCTTAATACACTCCCTTTTAAAAGTCCTCACCACATAAATGCGTAACAAAAGGACAGATAACTTATTCTTTTTTCAAGGGATAAGAATTATCAATGAAAATTTGTTACCATTTGAAAATCTGATTATTTGCAAAAGAGTTATATAGTAGTTGGAGATGGCCGTTGTCCATATTGACGACTGTATAACCGGATTCTACCTCTAGTTTTGACACCTCCAATACAAATCAACAGAATAACGCAAAAATCCAATCGACGAGCTGGACCGTGATGATCCGAAGCGCGTGAGCCCGTCAAATAAGCGGGCCGGCGCAGGCGCGACGCAGATGAATGCGGGAATTCCGGCCAGTGGGTTAGCAAAAA
>RHGE01000032.1 GCA_004296775.1 Marinilabiliaceae bacterium JC017 | reverse complement strand
GCATGCGCCGGCCCGCTTATTTGACGGGCTTACGCGCTTCGGATCATCACGGTCCAGCTCGTCGATTGGATTTTTGCGTTATTCTGTTGATTTGTATTGGAGGTGTCAAAACTAGAAGTAGGATCCGGTTATACAGTCGTCAATATGGCCAATGGCCATCTCCGACTATTATATAACAAGTTTGCTAAGTAACTCATTTTCCGAGGAATGTCAAGATTTAAAGACTCTGTATTTTAATCGGAACGTTGTCCCTGACCCTAGTCCCTTTTTGGCATCGCCCCAAAAAGGAACCAAAAAACTCTAGTCAAATAAACGCTTCCGCCCGCCTCCTTGATGAATTTTTGCTAACCCACTGGCCGGAATCCCCGCATTCATCTGCGTCGCGCCTGCGCCGGGTTGTCTATTTTACCCCCCCCCCTTCCTTATTAAGAATGACCATGGGGTAATGCCGATAGATGCTGGACGTAAGGACAGTCCCGTAAAACGGGGATTAAAGGCCAATTAAAAGCAAAGCGCATTAAGTGGTCATTTTAATCACGAATCGGTATGACGGGCTCGCGTGTTTCGGATCATCACGGTCCGGCTCGTCGATTGGATTTTTGTGTTATTCTGTTGATTTGTATTGGAGGTGTCAAAGCTAGAGGTAAGATCGGGTTATACAACAAGTGTCAATATGGGCAAAGACCATCACTGACTATTATCTAAAATCTAACGATCTATTGCTATTCAAATAGAGCTTTTATCGTTTTCATTGGTATAAACATTTTTCCGCTATCGGGTAGTTTAATAAATCCATACTTTTCATAAAAGCTTTCTGCCTCTTTGTCCAAAGGGTCTGCAATAACGGCAAAGGCTCCAATGGAATCGGAAGTGTTAAAGCATCTTCTTAAAGCATCAATTAACAGGACCTTTCCCATCCCTTTTTCTTGAAAATTTTTATCGATTGCAAATCGGCCTAGGAGTATGGTTGGGATGGATGAATATGACCTTGGGAGTTTTTTTCTGAATGAATCAGGAATCAAACTATTTGAGACGCTATTGCTTGCCAGGGTATAATATCCTGCAATACTACTTGATTCTCTATCAATTAACACAAAACATACCGACAGCTTCCTTTTAACATCCTGCGTTGCTTGCTTGCGGAAATAATTGTCTAATAAATCTTTCCCACATGAGAAATTCTTTCTATCGAGCTTGGAATCAAGCGGAATAGTTAAATAGCTCATTTGGAAATCAGGTTATCAAATTCTTCTTTTGCGGAGCGTAAGTCCGTATTGGGTTTTGGCGGATTAACTAAAGCATCGAAGAATACCTCTTTATCTTTTTGAGAAGCAATAATTCTTTCTCTTTCCTCAATGATCTCTTTAGCTTTGCTTTGTACTGCTGCAATAACAAAATCAGTTAAATTTCTGTACCCACCTAACAAGGCAGCCTTTTCAAAGAATTGCTTTTGTTCTTTAGGTAATCTTGTATCAAACCTTGCTTTTTCTTGATTCGATGTTCCCATGTTTCTAATTTTATACAAAAGTACGGAAAATATCCGTATCATCTCATGTAGTGTACGGTAATTTTCAGTACGAGAATGCGTTCCTGTATTGTACACAACTTATGAAAGAACTCCGGAAATGTGGCTATATCTCTCTCTGGTTTCCATGTATAACCAAATGTCTTCATCTCTACCTGTAAATCTGAATTTGTTGTTTCCCACGCTGCAGAGAGCTGCCGTATAGGTGCCTGAGATTTAAATAGCCTCAGGACAATTTGGATCAAAGGGTAGGGGCGAAGCCGGCGTGTGCTGGGTGGTGTGAGAGGTGTATCTGTGGGCTAATTGCTCACTGGTCATATACTCGATTTGGCGCTGTCAATTTATCTTGTTGTTATTCTCTCTAAGGTTACTAAAGTTGCTTTTTTAGTCACTGCACTATTTTTTTTCAGATTCACTTCAAATTCGTCTTTTTCTAATTCAAATTTTAAGGGAATATAAAATGTCAATTCATTAATAGCTTTTAGTTCATGTAGGATGCGAAATTCTATACTCTTAATAGCCTTCAAAACAGATTTATCAATCCAGGGATCCACTCCTTTTATCAATTTACTTTCTACAATACTCACACTAGGTTTAACGGTCATTTTGATAATTACTAAACCTTGAATGCCGTTTTCAATTGAGATATCTGGATATTCAATTTTGTTGTACAAGGAGGGTAAAAGGTTCTTTTCAATTTTTGGAAGTAATCTAAATACATCTTTATTAACCATCAGAGTTGTGTCAACTTTCAGTTTTCCACTTGAGTCATACAAAACGCTTTCTTGTCCTTTTAAATTGAGATAAATCAGACTAAATATATTCTCATAGAGCTTCATTTTATTTGGGTGCGCCCAACTTATAAGTATTTTATCCTTCGCTGTGTCGAAAGTAACAAAAAAGCCCCTTTATTACCGATAAACGCTAAAATTAAAATAACGATGCCGATAGATAATTAAAGGCCAATTAAAAGCAAAGTGCATTAAGTGGGCATTTTAATTACTAATCGGTATGACGGGCTCGCGCGCCTCGGATCATCATAGCCTGATGCATTATAGTTAATTTAGCGTTATTGTAGAGCTGTATCCATTGAATGGCTTTGGAGGTTAAAAGAATCTCTACGAATCTTTGTGTTTTTTCCGCGAGTCTCTGGTACGCCATGAAGCGTGCGTATTATATATAAATTTAAAATCCTGGTAATATGAAAAGATTACACAGACCAATTTGTCGTTCAGTCTGAAGCAGTCATGAGGTACGTGGCGGAAACAAAGCGTGCTAAGTTCATGACCAGCGACTATATAGGCCGTAATGAAAATGAACCCAGTTAGGCTTCGTTACGCAAATTGCAGTGGTCAACCTTCCGGAGATGGCGAAACCTGAAACGTGATGGGAAGTAACGACAATATGCACTATCACGGCTGCACGGAGTAGGATGGGATGGCATGTATAGTGAGGGATGCGCATGAACATGGGAAGCCCTAACAGGATTGTTTGACCAGACAATTGCTGAGGGTGGCGGAGATGTTCGTAGTACTGATGATCCTTAAGACAACATAACTTAAGAGTAGGGAAGGGACATTGCTATTAATGATTGTTTTAGATAAGAGTAATACAACAGAATTGATGAAACACGATAGTAATCAGGAGATCGTTCAAAAGGAGATAGATCGGTTATCACGTAAGAAACGTAAATCGATGACTTCAAGGGAACGAGTACGACTTTTACAACTAAAACTATATCTGAAAGCCAAGCAGGAAAGCGTTATTACAATCGTAAAAGTCAGAGAAAGTCTCGTTTGTATGGTCAGCAAGCCTTTGATCTGTTGGTTAAAGAATATGGTTTAATAAAACCTTATAGAACCTCTGGTTTACGACCTGTGAATACTTTAAGATGAACATTTTTAGGAAAGCCGTATGCGGGAAAACCGCACGTACGGTTTGACGAGGGGGCTACGGAGCAGGGTTTGTCTTGCTCCGGGTTCTACTCTACCGTTACAACCTCGTTAATACTTACTTCGTTTTTGGCATTGCTTCAAAAAAGAGTAAGCAAAGCATTACCGGATATTAGACATTAGGACAGTTCATGTCATCAAGACTCAATGTTCATTGTTTACTGTTCACTGTATCTCGCCTCCTCGATGAATTTTTTCCAATCCACTGGCCGGAATTCCCGCATTCATTTTCGTCGCGCCTGCGCCTGCCCGCTTATTTTACACTAAACCTATTTAAGAATGACCTTGGTGTAATGCCGATAGATAATTAAAGGCCAATTAAAAGCGAAGCGCATTAATTGGGCATTTTAATTACTAATCGATATGACGGGCTCGCGCGCCTCGGATCATTATGGCCTGATGTCTGTGATGGGGTCAGTATCACCGGAATTTCCACCGTTTACTTTAGTTGTCGGTGAATTATTCTGACCAAACAGATTTAATACTAAAAATGTGAAGAATAGAATTGAACGTGTTTTTTTTATTTTTTAATTATTGTTGGTTGTTGTGTGCTGTATAATCAATCTCTGGGTAGGGGCGAAGCCGGTGTGTGCTGGGTGGTGTGAGAGGCTTTTCGCCAGGCTTTTCGCCAGGCTTTTCGCCAGGCTTTTCGCCAGGCTTTTCGCCAGGCTTTTCGCCTGGCTTTTCGCCTGGCGGCTGGCTACTCGATTACCGCCAGTTGTTCCCTCATTAGTTTATTTTTCTCCAAATATAAAGGGAATATTTCCAGGTACTTGTATTCCCATTTCATTAGTCTTTTTATACCAACTTAATACATAATCCTTCTCCTCTGGATTTTGTTTTGTAGCAAGTCGGATTGTATAGTTATTCCATGATTCCAGAAAAACGCTCGCCATTAATTGAATCTTTTTATCCTTATCAGCCAGTGCTTTTAAGAAATCACCTGCAACTGACCAATCGCTATACCTATTAAACAATCGAAGGATAATTTTCTTGCCTGTCGAATCTGTTAAATCATACAGTTTTCTTAGTCTCTTGAAATCAATCCCCTGTTTTGCTAATATGTTTTCTGCTGCTCTTCTTGTACTTACAGGATTTTCGGTCTCAAGTATTAGATAAGCATTTTCTGTTCCGATATTAGTGTCAAGATTGAAAATTCCAATAAGTGAAGCGGTTCTTATTCTTGCTCTGTCTGAATCTAAATATTTTTGAAAAAGAGGAATCTCACTTTTGTCTGAAATTTCTGATAATCCAAGGATTGAGCCAATTATATCTTGTTGCTTTGATAAGCTTTCCAGATATATTTTTCTAAAATCACATTCACAAATTTTACTTAATAAGCGCCGTGCTTCAACTCGCACAGAAGTTGAGTTGTCAAATATTAATGTTTTTAGGATTATTTCGTATTCATTAAGGTCTTGGTTTGCAATCAGGTTAACAGTACTTTGTCGAACTTTTTGCGACTTATCTGAAAGCAATTTTACTAGAACAGCTTTTAAATCATCTACTTTATCCAAGTGATTAATCAATAAAATCCGAATCAAATAATATTTGTCAGTCAGCATTAGGTTAATCAATTCGCTGTCTATTAATCCAGTTTTTGCAAACGACTTGTAATAAAAGAACCTATCACCCTCACTTAAATCTTTTAATTGTTCTGGTTTTAGTTTTTTTGAAATGACAGAATCCACAATTTGATTATAAAGTTCAGATAAGTCAGTTCGTTCAACGTGCAACAACCAATTTATCAGTTTATGGTTTTGTATGAAATATATTGTGTTTTCTTCAATTAAAAATGTTGCAATTGCAGTTTCAGCCTTTTTCCTTATTGGTGCAACCCAGTCTGCAAGACGGAAAAGAATAAATGGAATTGTTCTTTGTGTTTGTAATCCAATCAATCTGTTTAGAGCTTTTTCTCTTGAATATCCATTTCCATTCATAGAAGCAATGCACAAAAGAGTAATTTTTAATTCCTTATCAAATCGGTCAAACTTTTTAATGTCAGATTTATTTATCCTTAAATATCTGAAAGTCTCATACAGTTGTTTGTTTTTAAATACTTGAACTGAATTAAAAAGTCGATTTATTGTTTCTGCCGCTTTGTTTGCAATTGCAAAATCAGGATTTAAAGTGTAATCAAATATTGTAACAATTTGTCCAAACTCATCATACTTATCAAAATCAGGAGCATAATATCTCGGTTTACTCGGACTTGTCTGTCCGCTTTCCTTTTTCTTTCCAAATATATTTTCAAAAATGCTCATTTGTTGCAGTATCGTTTTTCAATTGGCAATAACCACTGTATATCATCACCTGATTATATTTCTGCTTTATCATTTTTATACCTAATTATATCTGTCTAATTTGGGTAGATGTAATTAGGTATCGTCCTCAAAATTAGTATCCTTGATAGGATTCTTGAATTATTGAAAGTTAAAACTTTCCGTCCCCGAAAATAAACAATAATCTCAAAACTCCCACCATAATCATTATTCAAATAAAATAGTAAAAGGAATGGATTTAGTGAAAGGATATGAAGTGTGCGAATTGTGGTTGCTTGAAACCTGGTGTGTGGTCGTTATAATATTTCTTCAACCTGATTTATTTCAATAACGGGTATTGTTTTATTAATGCGATATAGCGGTTCTTCTTTCGCGCTGAAATTATTGTTTGTTGAAGTGTTTCTTTCAAAGGGTGCATTTTATAGCTGTTTGAGGTTAGTCTGTATGAATATTTGAGTTCTTGTTTTTGTAATTAAAGGATGCTATGTGTCTTCGTTCCGTGGTGAAAAAATGGTGTATAGTACATGGATAACTTATTAACAGCACCTTGGGGTAGTGTCAATCTTTGTTTCGGCAGTGTTAACCATTGTCTTGTCAGAGGAAACCGCTGTTTGGGCAGTATTGCCCTGTGTCTGGTAAACGTTAAACGTTGACAAAGCAACGTATACCAGTGAGTGGTACGCGTGTACACATGAAGATTTAACGTAGAAACATGAGCGGTATACGTATACGGATGACTGGTATGCGTTTTTGGGTGTGTTTGGATGTAAAACAGAGACAAAAAAATGTTGAAATAACACCGTTTTTTGCAAACGAGCCTCCGGTATACGTTAACCAATGATCGGTACAAGTATACGCATGATGTTTTGACGTTGAAACATCACGTGTACATTTATACACGAGACCGGTTTGCGTTAACGAGCTATCGGATTTTATCGAACGGCAAAAAAAATAACACTGTCCAACAGGCGTGAATGTGTTTGCAAATGGTCTTGGTTGCATTTGTTGTTTTTCGAACGGTGTTTTTTCATTGAAATTTTCAATGCATCCTGTTACCTTGAATAGTGATATTTATTTTTTATTAATCCTTTAAAACCATAAAATTATGGGTCAAGTTAAAATTCCGAGAACAACAAAAGGTTTGTCTGACCTGGTGGGTAAAATTAATACCAAAAATAACAGTGATGGCGAACAGAGTATTTTAAATTCGGTTGTTAGTATGGATGCTATTAAAACGAAAGTTGATGAAATGCTGGACTTTGAGATGAAGGCCAATGAGGCTAACCGGTTGAAGGAGGAGATGAATGAGCAAAAGAAAAAAGCGATGCGGGAGATCACCAAGGAGATGCAACGTGTTCGTAATTTACTGAAAGCGCAATACCCCGATGACCTGCGTAAATTGGGTGCCTGGGGTTTTGATGTGGATAATGTGAGTAAGAAAAAAGTGGGTGAAATAGCATAATTGAGTGAGTGATACCTTGAGAGAGCAGCTGTCGGGCGGAGCCTGGCGGCTGTTTTTAATTTTAGTCTGCGCATTTCGCTAGCAACTTCATACATGTCGTTAAAATACCTTGCCACGACGTAGAGGCGCAAAGTAGGTCATCGTCTGTCATGGCCATCCTGAATCCGTAACCTCGAACCCAGAACACATAAAAATTGTAACGCAGAGTTTCGCGGAGGAGACACGGAGAACCGCGAAGGATTGAACCGCAGAGGCGCATGAGATGCGAAGGAGAATGTAATAACCTCTTTGAACGCGGAACATAGCACCGGTATGATAGTTTCACACGCTTATGGTTATTATGGTCTGATCTTACAGTAAGGTCAGTATTTATGAGATGTGGGTACAATTAACGGGATTCTGGATATATGGCTATACCTCTCTGGCTTCCGGGTATAACCAAATGTCTTCATCTCTATCAATAAACCCAAATTCGCTCTTGACTGTGTCGGTTTTTAATTGCCCACGATATTGAGTAACGTCTTGCGTGTCTGAGGTTGAAATGTCAGATGGACATTTGGATCAAAAGGGAGGGAGGGGCTAGTGTACAGGTTGTTCTGTACGTTGGAATGGGTTGGTGTGAGAGCTTTTCCACCAGGCTATTGGCCTGGCGGGTGGCTACTCGGTTACCAAATGTTTATTCTTTCTTAAAATTCTAATGTTTTAGAGATTAATGTCTTGTAGTTTTGAATATACCTTTTGGATTTCCTTTGTACATCAATCCAAAATACAATTCCTACTGCTATTAATAATCCTCCAGTTATGGACATGGAGACACTGCTGCTTATTCCTAAGATTATTGCAAGCAGGCCCAAGCCAATAAACATAGAGATATACACTATTGTAAAAAAGTGATGCACGAAAGAGATTTCTACATCGGTCTCGTTTTCAGTATCTGTTTTTAGTATTTTCCCATTTACAACGATTTTGTTATCTAGTAAAATTTGAAATGGATATATAACCCGTTTACGCACTTTAAATGTTACTGAATCATTATTATCATGATCCATATTAAAAACAAATCCATCACCAGATCCAAGTGCGGAGTGTAGTTTCTTAATAATCTCTTGAGGATTACTTTTTACTTTAAAATTCCATGTTTCCATATTGTTGCTTTAAGATCTTGGTAACCGGGATGTAAAGCGAGTACTTTATATCCCCATATGGCCATACCATATTTCCCGTTCAAAATTTCCAGGCCTAAATTATACAATATTTCCTGGAATCAAACCATGAGCTTCATTAATGATATAGGTGTCGGATTGAATAGGTCCCTAAAGCTTGAATTTACTAACGTTATCGGGTATGTTGATCTGTTGTTGGTTTAACCCTGAAAGAAGGCAGGGATGAAATATCTTTTCCGCTGTTGGGCAGGGTGTTTCATCTGATTTAATACCCAATATGTTTTTAATTGACATGGATGTAATGCCGGTTGATGCTGGATGGCGTAGTTCCGTTAGGCGGAAAAGGGATAGTTCTGTAAAACGGCGATTGGAGACTATGTTTATTCAGGATACTACTGGAAAAATATAGTTACTTTGAACTCAGAGCGCATAAGGTTGTAACGCAGAGCCTCGCGGAGAAGACACGGAGAATCGCGAAGGATTACTCCGCATAGACGCATGAGGTGCAAAGTAGAATGTAATAAACACTTTGAACCCAGAGCTTAAAATGATATCTCGCCAAGTCGCAGAGACGCAAAGCCGGCGATAGTCTGTCATGTCCATCCTGAACCCAGAACACATAAAAATTGTAACGCAGGGTCTCGCGGAGAAAACACGGAGAACCGCAAAGTAAGTTATAGTCTGTCATGTCCATCCTGAACCCACAACCTTGAACCTGTAACCTGTAACCTCAAACTCAGAACGTATAAAAACTGGAATGCAAAGTTTCGCGGAATTCGCAGTGTTTTTTGTCTGCGAATTCTGCGAATTTCAGTCTATTCACAACCGTGATACTCCCTCAGGAATTTATCGATTACCTTAATGTGTGGATTCTCCGGATAGAGTTCGCACAATGTAGGTACCAATTCCTCCTGGTTGAATACATCGTGTTCCATATCAATGGTGAAAAAGTAGTTTTTAGCCGTTTCGGCATACTCTTCTCCGGCCTTTGCCAATTCCAACACGGCATAAGCCAGTGCGGTTGTTTCGCAGTCAATATACAATCCATCAGCTCTATCATAAGCCACGAACTGGTTGATCACCTGGTTGATCTTTTCTTTTGCCCCGGGATGAGTAACGGCTTTTTTAAAAAAGCAGTCATCCTGTTCAACATTCCCCTTTTTGTCTTTCACCCTGAATATTAAATACCCTCCCGATTGGATGGCGCTAATATCTTTGGTTAGTTCAACCATCTGATCCAAGGCATTCAAATAACCTTCGGGCGTTTCAAGGTCTTCCACTTCAATCACCACTTTTCCCTGCTCTGCCTGTTTTATTTTATCGTCTTCAGACAGAATCACCTCTATTTTTTCTTTCCGTTTAAGCGGTTTGTACACTGTTTTCTCCGTCGATTTTAAATCCTCTTCCGTTATTTCAAACCGGTATAAATCCCAATGTTCTTTCAGGATAAATTCCTCCTTATTCCATGAATGAATATAGCAGTGAAAGAACTCGTCCCGCCCCTTACATATGTTACCAGGATGGGATTCCGGTTCAAACTGGGCGGAGGTAGTCCCGTTATACCCCACATTTATCATGATACCGCCCCTGAAACAGAGCCAAAAGGTATATGTTTCATTATCGAAAACTAATGAATTGAGGTTTTCGATAAAATCATTCTGAGCCTCCTGGTACACTCCGGTTTTAAACTCTTTTTTCATCAAGCCTTCCTCCATCTCTTCACAATAATAGTCCTGACAGCTCAATTCATTGCTTCTGAATTCACGAACCGGAAAGGTGTTAATGATGCTGAAGTCATCCAGGCTAAAGATTGACAATTTGTAAACAAAAAGATTTTCTCCAGCCTCATTCTGTTTGATTTCCACTTTATCCCAACAAGGCATCACGCCCACCCTTAATTCAGGATTTAACCAGGGGGTACGGGGTTCAAATTCATCGCGCTGAGGATTAGGTAATGGAAACTTTGAAATATTTCCTGTTTCAGAATCCAGTTTGAAATAGCCATGTTGCCATTTTGTTGACCCAAGGTCATCATTATCGTTGTAATAAAACAGAAATTCATCATTGATCCCCAATTGAAAAAAGTCTCCTGAAGTCTCCCTGGGTAATTCATATCGGGCAGTTGTTGAGTAATCATCCAGAGACAAAACCTCCAGCCATTTTTCTTTATCTTTTCGGCATGTATAGGCAATGGCAATACATCCTTTTCTGTGAATAATTTTAATTCCTGTGGATATTCTCGTCTCAAAATCTTTTTGAAAAAGAAGAGTTTTAGTTGAAATATCATAAATCCTCAGGAGGCCACTCCAGTCGTAAACAATCAATTTCGTGTTTTGATAAAGCTGTTTGCAGATGACGTGTGTGTCATTTCCCAGATCAATGGTCCAATCTAAATGGTAACGGTTGTGGGATTCTTTACGCAATACTTCGATGAGATAATTGCCTTGTTCCTTGAGTCTTATTTTGTAACCCATGGGGTATTTTATTAAGTGTTATGGTTTTGTATTCATTACCCTGAAGGGTGAGCTAAAGCCGGATACGTTTATTGTCTCAGGCCTTCAGCCTGTGATGGTGCGTTTTAGGCTCTTCTTGGGGCGTTACCCTAAGTTTTGATGTATCAGACTTTCAGTCTGTTTAGTGTCATAGAATTGTAAACTTTATGACATTGCTCTTCAAGCCGTATCATTAATTCAGGCTGAAGGCCTTTAATAACAGAGCCTGGGGCATCGCCCCAGGTAACTATGAATGGCCTATTTTAATTGATGGTCTTCTCCATTTTATCCAACAATTTCTGCCACTCATCGCAATGGGTGCCAACTTTTTCTGCCGGGAAATCGGCTCTTACTTTTTGAATGTACAAATAGAACCATTCCCTTGCCTTTCCGGGATGATTTTGAAAAAACTGAATCATAAATGGATTCCGAAATCCTAAACTGATATGCGGCATTGTCAACAACTGCTTGATCGCCTCATCCCTCACTTTACGGGAGCGGTGTGCAAAAAATTGCAGCAGGAAGGGTGAGTTCATCAGGTCGGTTCCCATCCAGCGAACGGCTTTCACCACCAGTGATGGGTTTATGGACTGATATTCATCAATCATGATGGAGGAACGGTCGTAAATGCGATGATATTGTTCAATAAAATCATCCTGATTCCGTGGTTCAAGGTAGTCATCCGGGAAGTTTTCCAACAGAAACCGGAGCGCAAACGAGCGGCCTAAACCTACTTCCAGGAGCAATTCAAACATATCATTCAGGGATATATTATTGTTCTTCTCCTCCCAATCTTCCCAGTAGGCATAAACACCATCCATATAATTCATTCGACCATGGAAGTAAAGCACCCGGTGACGGTATTGTTCCGGTAAATACCACAAGCTGTCATCTATCGTGCATGGAATATCCTCGTCGAGATAGGGTAGTAAGCCTGTTTCAATGGGTTCAAACAAACCATTCTGAAACACGAAACTTTCAAGGTGTGCCGTCATTTCTTTCACAAACCGGGCATGTTCCGCTCTTTCAGTATCTGTGTTGTAGTGCCAGTTGCCCATTCCTTCCTTTCGTACTACTTCACCAATAAATTGCTTCAAGTCCTTCAGAAACTCCTGGCGTAAGTGTTCTTGATAAACTTGTTCGGGATACTGCTCATTCAGGTTTTCGATGAATAAGCGGCGGTGTTTATGATCAAGATATTGCATCATGTCAAGCATACCTGCTTTTTCACGCTTTTCAACGGTTACATGAAGGTTGATCTGTTGTTCGTTAATCGTATGGCGGGTATGGTATAACTCCAACAATTTACTGTAGTCATCCCATACCAGGGATTTATCCCACTGAAGGTGCTTTTGAAAGTAAACGATTTGCCAGGCCTTCAGGTAATCCTCAGGCACATGCATCTGCTGGAACAATTCCAGCAACTCGTAATACTCTTTAAGGGAAAACTCATCATCATCGGCGAGATATAATTTAGCCACCGTATGTAGTGTTTTCACCGGGGCCAGGTCTAAAATCAGGTGGAAAGCGCGGAGTAATCCATTTTCCATTTCCACTGACAAACTCCGAAATCCGAACATGGTTGCGGCCAAAATCCCATTCATGTGCCAAGAGTCAAATAGCTCTACTTCTGGTATTCCTAACCACTGATTTTCCTCCTTTTTATGGAAAAAGCTTTTTAATCGATCGTTGATCTCCTCTTTTGATTTGGTAGCCTTTGGCTTTTGGTGAATTAATCGGAGTTCCTCTTCTGATAGAGCATCCTTACCCTCTTTTACCATTTTCAGAATGGCCTCTTTCTGGCCTTCAGCAGCCCGCATCCCATTACCATATTCAAAGAGATCTTTCAGCAAAACCAGGAAGTTCTCTTTTTCCTTTTCATCAACGATTCTTTGGTTTTCGAGCAAGTCGTATAACAAGCGTTTCCAGAAACTATTGGTAAAAAAGGATACAAGGGGGGCTAACATCGGATCTGAACGATGTGCTTTTTCGCGCCAACAAATATAAGCCACATTAAGCAGTTGAACGCCTGTTCCTACCAACTGTTGGCTTTGGGTGCCGGTGAGTTGATCCACCTCTTCCAGAATAGAAGTATCATCATATTCACTTACCTGGATGCCCTGAAGTAAATCATTCCATATCTCTGGTTTTTGTTTGTAGAGTTGGTAAATCTTTTCCAGTTTTTCACGAGTCATTCTGCGTGACCGTTTCTGTTTCAGATGTTTTTTCAGGGCATCTCTTATTTCTGCCTCTTTATCTCCTTTGAAACGGAGGTTTAACTCTTCCTTTGTTAACAGCTCATATATCTCTACCAGTTCCTCCTCAAGATCAATTTCAGGACCGAAAGAGCGCTTTCCATGAATCCGGAACAATACATCGAGACCCCTCAACATAATTCCCTTGGATTTCTTCGTTTTAGATCCTCTGAATTGACTTAAAAAAGTAGGAAGGTACTCATCCAATGCTTCCAGGTAATCGGAAACAAACCAACTCAAATTATCACCTCTGTTAATGTAAAAAGCCTCACTCAAACCTAATAAGTCTCGCTCTTTAACCAGTTCAAAAAGATTAGCCATGGGAATGGTATCCAATACTTCCGGTTGCGTCCCTTCCAAAACATAGTTCAATACCTGTTCGCCATTGTCAAACCCTTTTTCACAAAGTTCGCAGAAGGCTTCCCATCTTTGTTTGGGTTGTTCATTTGATTTATTTTCGTCCTCTACGTCATCATCTTTGTCTTTGAACCAATAGTCCGATTCCGGAATATCCTCAAGAACCTGATCAATTCTTTGACTAAGATTTGCCACCTCATTTTCAAACGTATCGGAAATAAACTGTTTGGTCTCCCAATCCTCCTGGCTCATGGCAGGAACAATATGTCTGATCCATACTTCAGCCATATGTATCCCGTTTTCATCTTCAGGCGCCACCGGATACAAATGGAATTTCTCAACCAAACACTCGGCAAACCAGGTATAATCATCAGGATGTGCCAAAAGGTGTTTATAAAGTGGCTTTTCCACATGATTAGATATATAATCCTCCTCTACAATAACCTGGGAGACTGCCTCTTCATTATCACAAAAAGCGATGGTTTTTAATAGGTCACGGGAGTACCCAAATTGAGATTGAAGCATGGGTAGGTACTGATAGGCATAGTGTGCATGCTCATCATCCCAGTAGGGAATCAGGTACAGACCGATAAAGTACATGTATTCGGGATAAGTCAGGGCAATGGCATAAAGCGTATCCAGACCAAACACATGCATACAGTCAACCCAAAGGTCGCTGGTGTCGTTATGTTTTCTGGAAATCCGAACAATGGTCTCAGCCCATTTTACCATAGTCCCTTTAAGTTCCGGAAACTGAAGGGCATTTACTGCCACTACTATTTCCGAAAACAGTGGCTCTTCCTCATCACCTGTGTATTGATCCAAATCAAGCATTTCCCAAACGGAAAGCAACTTCACCATAAGCTCCCTGTTCATGACATCCTGATTGGATAAATAAACCGGTTCATCTTCAGTTCCCTTCATGAAGCAGTGGGTCATTTCTTCTCCCACACCTATTGTTTCAGTTTCTATGCGAAGTATATATGACTCAATGGCAGATTTGAGCGATGCCGGATCCGTTGGATTCAGTCTGATATTTTGTTCGTTGTTATCCATCTCTTAATCTTTTGTTAATAGATATGTTTCTACTCTTCCAGATGGCCGAATTAACTAGCGTCCAAATCCCGGAATGGCATACAATGCTAAACAATCGAATATCAAAAATGAGATAAGATGAATATTGGTGGTTGTTTTTTCTATAAGTGTTGGAATCGATTTGATAAGCGTTTGATCAGACAATAGGTGCTTAGGGAGTAACTTTTACAAACATGTTGATCAAATTGAATGGAAATATATAGAGAGGATAGAGGTCAGAAGTTAGAGGGGGAAACAGATGGAAATACTTAGAGATAAAGGGAGATACATTGAAACAGATAGAAATTTTTTGAAACAACCTGTACTTGCCAAAGAATAATCTCTGCGCCTCAGCGCCTTCGCGGTGTATAATGAATTTTGTTAAAACAACAAACTAAAGGCAACATCCTTAGAAGAGGCTTTTTTTTCAGACTAATGCTGTAAAATAAAGTGTCTTATCAGTGAAATTTGTGTTTTTTATGGCAAGATATTGCAATCCCGGTTGTGTAATCTCGCTACTTATATCTTGATACTTGATACTGATGTCTTGATACTTAAATCTTAATGTTTTTCTGGCTTGTCCAAGTTAGGATAGATCAATCAGATTGTCATAGGTGTTATTGAATGAAAAAGCGGTTGTCGTGTGCACGACAACCGCTTTTTGGGAAATATTTTCGCAATTAATAGTTGCTCTCTTTAATCTCAAAGTAAGATTGTGGGTGCAAGCATGCCGGACATGTTTGTGGAGCCTTTTCACTTTCATGCAAATAACCACAGTTACGGCACTTCCAAATTACTTTGCCTCCTTTTTCAAATACTTTGCCAGCTTCCAGGTTGTCGTATAGTTTGCGGTAACGAGTTTCGTGAGCCTCTTCTACTTTTGCAATCAATTTAAAGGCTACAGCCACTTCTTTGAGTCCTTCTTCTTCGGCGATACGGGCAAATTCAGGGTAGAGCTCTGTCCACTCTTCATTCTCACCGTCGGCCGAAGCTTTTAGGTTTTCCAATGTCGTTCCGATTTTTCCGGCAGGGTATGAAGCTGTAATTTCAACCATTCCGCCTTCTAAGAATTTAAAGAAGCGCTTGGCATGCTCTTTTTCATTCAATGACGTTTCTGTAAAAATGGCAGCTATCTGTTCCAATCCTTCTTTTTTGGCTTGTTTGGCAAAATAATCATAGCGCATACGAGCTTGTGATTCTCCTGCAAAGGCTTTTAATAGATTTTGTTCGGTACGTGTTCCTTTTAAACTTTTCATGTTTTAATAATTTGTTTTAATTGATTAGTTATCTGGTTTTTTTATCATAGACTTGATTGATTCTATAATTCTTCAAACATGGTTTTAGGGGAACCACAAACAGGGCAAACCCAATCCTCAGGGAGGTCAGTAAATGGTGTTCCCGGTTCTATGCCATGTTCCTTATCGCCTATGGCCGGATCGTAAATGTAACCACAGGCCAGGCAACGGTATTTTTTTAATTCAGGGGAAACAGTTTTTTCTTTCTTAGATAATTTTTCTTTGTCAATGTAGGTTGGGGCATTCTTGGGAGCCATGCCTTTCTTAATATCTCTGTAGTAGGCATAAGTCAGGGGAGAAGCTTCTGAGTCGATTAAGTCGTTATTGATTATTTCTCCGATGAATAGGATGTGTGACCCGACATCTACTTTATTTATCACTTTGCATTCAAACCAGGCAATGCAATCTTCCGTGACAACAGGTGTTTTGTTATCCGTAGTGAAATAATCAATGGTTTCGAATTTGTTTTTATTCTTTCCACTGTTATACCCAAATAAGCCAATGGTTTCCGGTTTGGTTTCCTGGTTTAATACCGAAACGGAGAAAAAACCCGATTTATTAATGATTTCCGACGTTAAGTTGTCTTTGTTGCAACTTATGGCTAATTGTGGTGGTTCAGCGGTTACTTGGAAAACAGTATTGGCGATATAGCCATTGTTTTTTTTCTCATGTGATGAAGAAACAATGTACAGGCCATAGGTTACCTTAAAAAATGCTTCGATATTCATGATTTAGTCTTTAAGTTATGGTTAAAACAAGGAGTGATTAGGGAAATCATCTGTAAAAACGTAATGCATTACCAAAATTATACATCCATTTGGGATATATCCATTGAATTAGAAAATAATTGAATAATTTAGACCGCTTGTAAATAGCCAATCAATAACGAAAATCAGTAGTTGCAATGGGATATATTAATAATTTTAGCGTTCTAAAATTCATTAAAATAAGCAGCGGAGAATAATCAATTACTAACTGATGTTTTTCATGTCTTATAAAAGACTAATTTTTAGGCGTATATCAAAAATACCAGAGAAGTGATGTTTGATTATGAGTGAATTACATTTACTATTGTTTTTACCGCGAATTATACTAATTGAACGAATTTTAAACCACTGTGTGGTTTCATGAGCTTTTCATCGAAAAGCAATTCGGTAAATTCACGGTTGGTAAAATGCTTGCAGAGCAAGCTTTATAGGCTTTAAAATATATATGGGAAATGTCAGTTACTAATTAAATCAATAGCTCAGTTAAAACGCAAACCCTATTATTATAATAAAAAGATGGTAGTGGTATCGGAAATGAGTCAATCAGATGGATTGAAACGTTTCTGAAAATACTAAAAATAAAGAACAAATGAACAAGATTGTTGACAAGGAGTTTTTCTCAGACAACGTTGTCAGGCTTGACGTAGAAGCTCCCCGGATAGCAAAAGCGCGACGTGCCGGTCATTTTGTAATCATTAAAGTTGGAGAAAAAGGCGAACGCATTCCATTAACCATTGCGGCTGCCGATCCGGTTAAAGGAACAATAACTTTGGTGGTTCAACGGGTAGGTGTTTCATCTCGTAAACTGGCTGAATTGGAAGTGGGTGATTGCATTACCGATGTGGTAGGTCCATTAGGACAGGCAACACACATTGAGAAAGAAGGTACTGTATTGGCCTGCGGCGGTGGCGTGGGAGTGGCGCCGTTGTTACCTATTGTAGAAGCATACAAAAAAGCTGGAAACAAGGTGATAACTATTCTGGCTGCCCGCTCTAAGGATTTGATTATTCTGGAAGATCAGATTCGACAGTATTCCGACGAGGTAGTTATCATGACCGATGATGGCTCGTATGGAAAAAAAGGATTGGTAACCGATGGAATTGAAGAGGTTGTTAATCGTGAAAAAGTGGATATGTCTGTGGTGATTGGACCTGCAATTATGATGAAATTTGCGGCCTTAACCACTAAAAAGTATGATATACCGACTATTGCCAGTTTGAATACCATTATGGTAGATGGTACTGGTATGTGTGGCGCTTGTCGGATTACCGTTGCAGGTAAGACAAAATTTGTTTGTGTGGATGGACCGGAGTTTAATGCTCATGAGGTTGACTTTGATGAAATGTTGCTCCGTCTTAATGGCTATAAGGAAGTTGAACAACAAGCCAATCAGGACTTTCTGAATAAAACGAAAAAATAATTGTCATGTCTGTATCAAAAGAATATTTGAAAGAACAAAGGGAGCAAGCCTGGCGCGTTGAATTAAGAGGGAAAAAGAAGAATAAAGAACGCACAGCGATTCCCCGGGTTAAGATGACAGAAGCTGATCCGAATGAAAGAACACACTCTTATATAGAAGTAAACCGAGGATTGAATATTGAAGAGGCTGTGAAAGAGGCAACCCGTTGTTTGGATTGCCCCAATCCTACCTGTATCACTGGTTGTCCGGTGGAAATTAATATACCCAAGTTTGTTAAACGGATCGAACAGCGTGAATTCCTGGAAGCGGCCAAAGTATTAAAAGAAAGCAGTACTTTACCAGCTGTTTGCGGGCGCGTTTGTCCACAGGAGAAACAATGTGAAGCGCAATGTTTCTATACGCAAAAATTGAATCAGGATCCTATTGCCATTGGGCATCTTGAGCGTTTTGCAGCTGACTATGAAAGGGAATCGGGTCATTTTTCTGTACCTGAAACTGCGCCATCTAATAATATTAAGGTAGCCTGTATTGGAGCAGGACCGGCGAGTTTGACTTTTGCCGGTGAAATGGCCAAATTAGGTTATGATGTAACGGTTTTTGAGGCGTTACATGAAATTGGGGGTGTGTTGAAATATGGTATTCCTGAATTCCGTTTACCAAATCACATTGTAGATGTAGAGATTGAGAATCTTCGGAAAATAGGGGTGAAGTTTGTGACCAATTTTATTGTCGGACGGACGGCCTCTATTGATGATTTACGTGAAGAGGGTTTTCAAGGCTTTTTTACCGGAAGTGGAGCCGGATTACCTCGTTTTATGGGAATTCCGGGAGAAAACTACATTGGGATTTTAAGTTCTAACGAATACCTGACCCGGGTTAACCTGATGGATGCTGCAAATCCGGAAACAGATACACCAATTATTAGTGGTAAGCGTGTAGCTGTTATTGGAGGCGGTAATACGGCTATGGACTCCGTTCGGACAGCACGCCGTTTGGGGGCTGACAGAGCGATGATAATTTATCGTAGATCCATTGAGGAGATGCCTGCACGAAAAGAAGAGGTTAAACACGCACAGGAAGAAGGCGTTGAATTTTTAAATTTATGTAATCCGGTAGAGTATTTCGCAGATGAAAAAGGACGGGTGAAACAGATGAAAGTTCAAAAAATGGAATTGGGAGAACCTGATGCCAGTGGCCGTCGTCGTCCTATTCCATTGGAAGGATCAGAATATCTTATTGATGTGGATACCGTGGTGGTTAGTGTTGGTGTATCACCAAATCCACTTATTCCGGATTCATTACCCGAGCTGGAAGTGACGCGTTGGGGAACCATTGTAGTTAATGAGGATACATTTCAATCGTCTATCCCGGATTTGTTTGCCGGAGGTGATATTGTGAGGGGAGGAGCAACCGTGATTCTGGCCATGGGCGATGGTCGTCGAGCTGCAGCTTCAATGCATGAGTATATCAGTAATAAAACAAAAAACTAAAAAACTCATCACAATGAAAGATTTATCAACTACATTCTTTGGACTACCTGTGAAGAATCCGATAATTGTCGGAAGTTCAGGTCTCGCCTCTACAATAGGCGGAATTAAAAAGTTGGCTGACAACGGGGCTGGTGCCATCGTTTTGAAATCTGTTTTTGAGGAAGAGATTCTTTCTGAAGCGGATAATACTGTCAATCAACAATTAGGAGCTGATGAGAATAATATGGAGTTCTTTGATTATTATGACTATCAGGTAAAAAGAGATGTTCTTGATAATTATGTATCGCTTATTCATGAAGCGAAAAGTAAAGTTGATGTGCCAATTATTGGCAGCATTAATTGCTCTTCGAGTAGTGAATGGATTTCCTATGCCAAGCGCATTGAAAAAGCCGGAGCGGATGCTTTAGAATTGAATATATTTAAGCTTCCTTCCGATGTGCATGCCAATAGTGAGAAAATTGAAAAGATTTATTTTGACATAGCTAAACGCATTAAAGATCATATTTCCATTCCGGTTGGATTGAAAGTGGCACCCTATTTCACCAATATGGCCAATGTAATTAGTCGTTTATCCTACAGTGGTGTTGAAGGAATTGTGTTATTCAACCGGTTCACCTCTGTTGATTTTGATATTGAAACCGACCAGTTTACCACTCGAAATGTGTATTCATCCAATGATGAATACGGTATGTCATTGCGGTGGATATCTATTATGGCTGATAAGGTAGGATGTGATTTAATTGCTTCAACCGGAGTTCATGATGCTACTACCCTTATTAAAATGGTTATGGTAGGAGCAGCTAGTGTTGAAGTAGTTTCTGCCATCTATAAGAATGGGCCGGAAATTATTGGTAGTATAATAAAAGAGATGGAAGCGTGGATGGAGCGTCGCGGCTTCAATTCATTAAATGATTTCAAAGGACAAATGAGTCAAAAGGAATCGGATTGTCCGGAAGTTTTTGAGCGCGTTCAGTTTATGAAATACTTCTCTGATCATGCAGTGAAGTTATAAGAGAGTAAATGCTAAAAACCGCATTGGGGAGGCTTTTCTCTGATGCGGTTTTTTATATCGAATTGAAGATGCGTATGTTTAGAAGAGATCATTTTACTTCTTGCTCTTTAAAATAGGTAAACTAAGGTTAGATTCTTTTAGTTATTCCGCAATTTAAAAGAGAAGGAGTTTGATTTGAGACATTTTATTTCTAAATTTGCGCCTCAATAAATAAAACCTTTAAAAATTAAGGAAATATGTTGAATCAGTACGAAACCGTTTTCATTTTAACTCCCGTTTTGTCTGAGGTTCAGATGAAGGAAGCGGTAGACAAGTTCAAGGAACTGATTGTCGAGCATGGAGGTGAAATGGTAAACCAAGAGAATTGGGGCCTCCGCAAATTGGCTTACCCTATTCAAAAGAAGTCGACCGGTTTTTACCAGTTGTTCGAATTTAAAGCCGAACCAAGTTTCATTGACAAGCTGGAAACTATTTATCGCAGGGACGAACGCGTTATTCGCTTTTTGACCTTTAGAATGGATAAATACCATGTCCAGTACAGTGAAAAAAGAAGAAGTGCTAACAAAAAACAAGGAAAGGAGAACTAAGCCATGGCTCAGAATCAATCAGAAATCAGATATTTAACTCCTCCATCGGTTGAGATTAAAAAGAAGAAGTACTGCCGTTTTAAAAAGAACAAAATTAAGTATGTGGATTATAAAGATCCTGAATTTCTTAAGAAGTTCTTAAACGAGCAAGGGAAAATTTTGCCTCGTCGTTTGACTGGTACTTCTTTGAAATATCAAAGAAAAGTATCTCAGGCAGTTAAGAGAGCACGTCATTTGGCCTTGTTGCCTTACGTAACCGATTTGATGAAATAATAATTAAGGAGGAATTACGATGGAAGTAATATTGAAAGAAGATATCGCAAATCTTGGCCACAGAAATGACATTGTAACTGTTAAACCTGGTTATGGTCGCAATTTCCTTATCCCTAAAGGATATGCTGTTTTGGCTACCTCTTCTGCTAAAAAAGTACATGCTGAAAATGTAAAGCAAAGGGCGCATAAAGAAGAGAAAATCAAGAATGATGCTCTTGAGTTGGCTAAGCAGCTGGAAGGAAAATCGATTACGATTGGAGCAAAAGCAAGTTCTACAGGAAAAATCTTTGGTTCTGTGAATACTATTCAGATTGCTGAAGCTCTTGGTAAAGAGGGTTTCACTATCGAGCGTAAACATATTGCCATTAAAGAAGATCAGGTTAAAGAACTTGGTAAATACACTGCTACAGTGAAACTACACAAAGAAGTGAAGGTTGAAATCTCAATTGAGGTTGTAGCAGAATAATTAAAAATTATCGGATAAATTACAGAATACGTTTTTCAAACAAACATAAAAAGCCATCTGCATTGCAGATGGCTTTTTTAATGCCTTTAAAGTTTTTTTTTATTTCACGGCAATGGTTTCGATTTCCACCATTACCCCAAGTGGCAATTCTTTTACAGCGAAAGCAGCACGGGCAGGTGGATTTTCTTTGTAATACTCCCCGTAAACTTCATTCATGGCTTTAAAGTTTGTCATATCGCTCAGTAGACAGGTTGATTTAACTGCGTCGGCATAGGAATAACCGGCCTCTTCTAAGATAGCACCAATGTTATTCATTACCTGACGTGTTTGTTCTGCAATACCGCCATCTGCTATTTTACCAGTTGCCGGATTTACTGGTATTTGTCCGGAAATATAAAGTGTTCCGTTTACTTCAATAGCCTGGCTGTATGGGCCGATAGCTCCGGGAGCTTTGGACGTGGAAATAATCTTTTTCATATGATTAAATTTAGATAATAGACTGCAATACAGAGATACTGAAGTGCAGAGTTCTTTTTTTTAAAATTTATTATCCTATGTGTAAATTGAATTTACATGTTTGATTCAAATTTTCACCCTCTCAATTTTTTAAAT
This sequence comes from Marinilabiliaceae bacterium JC017, assembly GCA_004296775.1. Classification (GTDB taxonomy): domain Bacteria; phylum Bacteroidota; class Bacteroidia; order Bacteroidales; family Marinilabiliaceae; genus JC017. The sequence goes on along the minus strand of RHGE01000032.1, from coordinate 48,481 downwards.
TCTCACCTTTTCAGTTTTTCAAATATATCTCTTTAGATAATAGGCTGCGAACACTGAGATACAGAGACACAGGGTTCTTTTTAAATCAGATGTTAAGTTTTTGACTTAACTCATTATGTTGTTAAAGCTTAAGTATTGGTGTGAATTAATTAATGCTGCCAAGGTGTAGGGTAAACCAATATCAGACTAACTTGTTCCAAATTTAATAATCTATTGTTGTTTAATATAGATGAAAATAGGTTTTTCTTAAAAAAAAAGGAGGTTAAGCTGAATTGCTTACCTCCTTTTTTAGTTGATGTTTTTCTTTTAATAGAATCCGGGATTATCACGTGGGTGATTTCTTTTTTCGTATTTAAGGTCTTTTAATAAGCTTGAATTAACATTAATAGAGAAGAAATACGATTTATATCGGCCGACCGGTACAAGATTGAATCGCATGCCCCAGCAGTGCAAATCCCGCGTAATACCAATGTTGGTATGGGCAATGGATTTTGTCTCCAGGTTGTATCCAGTGGAAAAGTTAATCCGCCATTTTGGGGTTAATGATAGGTTTCCATTCAGATTTATGTCTGCAGTTATCTTGTAGTCGTAATCCATTTTGGTTTTATTAAATTGATCTTTTATTACTCTCATGGAGTAATTCAATGAGATATCCCATGGTATTTCAAATTTAGCATAACCATCATCGCTTAGGCTAAGATTTCTTTGGGAATCCTTGCTTTGCATGTTGAGCCTTTGTTCTTCAGTAAGCATGGCATCTGTCAAAGGATCAACCGGAGGAGGTGTATCTTCTTTTTCCTGTTTGTCTTTTTTATCCTTCTTTTTAAAGTTGTCAGATCCAAAAGAGATTCCAAAACTCAAATTGGCACTTTCTAACCGTAAGAGTTTACCATTGGCATTCCATGCCGATTCGTTGATTCTTATAGGTTGACCTGTAGCGGTGGTGTCAATACCATAGGGATCAAAATTTGCTCCAAAGTTGATGTTGGTTCCTAATACTTTTGTTCTTCCTGACATGGTAATGTTACTCCAGCGCATGGAGTCAGCCAGAAAGTTATAAGAGGTATTGAAATTTAAACTCTCGAGTATTTTTATTTTTTTAAACCCGGTGGTGTCTCTGTCGCTCTTTACTTTCATTTCGAGTGTATTACCCAGACCTAAAGACATGGAGCCTGATTTGCCTCGTCCCGGGACGCCATATAATGCACCATCGTAATATGAATAGTCATGTCTGAAGGTTTCCTTTTGTTCTTTGTCAAAGTATTCAAAGTAATCGTAGTAGCCGTATTTGGGGTCTCCGAAATCAGGTCGATAGGAGAAGTTTACCGAAGGTGTGGCTACGTGGCGAATCGCTTCAACTTTATTGCCAAATAGTTTGCGCCAGGGGGTAAAGAAAGTGTATATCTTAGTGGATGTACCAACGCCGAAGCCATAGTCATAAACCCGGTTAAAGCCTGAGGTTGTATCTGCTGCTACAATTTTCTGTTGTTCTTCATCCCATTCTTTGGTGGTGGATTTAAAATACCATCGTTCCGTATAATTGAAGTTGGGGGATAGGGTGAAGTGTTTGAGAAACTTCAGGTTCATGGCTACCGGAATTGAGTGTTTGACACCGTTTTTCCAGTCATTGGTAAGACTGTTTCCATCGAAACTTAGATCTTCTTCTCTTGTGTGGATATAGTTTTTGGTGTTTCCTGTATATGAAAGGCTTATTTTTTCATACCAATTTTCTTTACTTCCAATTTTATTCTTCTTCTTAAAGGGATATATCCTGTTCATTGTCAGGGTGAGATCCGGTATTGTTAAGTCAATTGTGCTATCGAGACTGTTTTGAGAGTGCATCATGTTTGCAGAAAAGTTAAACGGACCGGTGGGCCAGCGCTTACTGTAGGAAATACTCGATCGTTTAGTGTTTCTTGAAACAAGATCGGAGTTGATGATGCTCCCAACGTTATTTTGGTCAAACGAGCTGGTTGAGAAATTCACGCTCGCAGAAAAGGTCTGAAATGGATTCGCTTTTGTGTCTTGTCGGTGTGACCATGATACTGAAAAGTCTTTCGATTTTCTGTAATCCGGTAAGTCTTTTTCGCTAAAAATGTTAGTAATGTATTGAAGGTCAAAATTTCCTCCATATTTGTAACGCTTTTTGTATTTAGACGCTAAACGGCTTCCCCAGGATCCATTGGTATAGATATCACCTGTGGCCTTCAGGTCAAAGTAATCGCTGGCCGCCCAGTAATAGCCCCCGTCTCTTAGAAAGTATCCGCGATTACTCTCCTCTCCATATGAGGGAACAATAAAGCCGGAGCTGTAAGATGATGTGGCAGGAATAATGGCAAACGGTAAGACCAGAGGGAGTTTAACATCTTCAACAACGAGGTAGGCCGGTCCTGTTATTGTTTTTTTTCCCGGAATGACTTTGGCTTTTGTTAGATTAAGGTAAAAGTGGGGGTGGTCGTGGTGATCACAGGTGGTATATTTACCGTTTTTCAGACAATAGGTATTATCCTCAATTTTTTTTGCCCGGTCACCAATAACAAATCCTTCTCCTTGTTCCGTTACGATGTGTTTTATGAGCGCTTTCTCTGTTTTAAAGTTGTATTTAAGAGTGCGCATGGTATATTCGCCACTTTTGTCTTTAAATACAGGTAGCCCAATCTCATTGCCAAGGGTATCTGTTGATCCGTAAGCATAGGCCAGACTACTGTCAAGATCTAACTCAATGGTGTGAGCGGTTAAAACCAAGTCTTGATAAGTCAGTTTGGCATCGCCATACAAGTACATTTTTTGACGTTCTAATGCAAAATAGATTGAATCTTGAGCCTCGTAAGTTACCTCAGTGTCAATAAGAAATGTTGTCCCTGAATGTTTCTTGGTAGAATCGGTTTCTGCGAAATTATCTTGAGCCGTAAGATTATCCTCCTGAGCTCTGGCTGTCTGGGGTGAGATTAGAAAGTACGCCCAAAGGGTAGTTGTCAAAAAAATCTTGCTCAGCCCAAGCATAGTGTCGTTATAAAGTATCAATGTTTTTCTCTTTTTTTTTAGCGTCCACAAAAATAAAGAAAAAATAGTCATTGCTAGGAAAGATGTCAAAATAATGGGTGAAAACGGTTTTTAGTACTAAATATTATTTTTCTATTTTTGGTGGTAGTTTGATTTAATTATTTCTGTATTTCGCTGTTAAAGTTGATGGCGTTTCGCAAATTTGTGGAAAAGGTATGCAAAAAAGAATTGGGTTAGTTGTTAGTACAATGATATTTATGCTTCTGTTGTCGCCTTTGTACGGGCAGCATGCACTTAAATTAAAAACAGTTGTGATTGATCCCGGGCATGGTGGTAAGGATCCGGGTGCTATAGGAAAGCTGGCTAAAGAGAAAGATGTGGTATTGGCTATTTCTTTAAAATTGGGAAACTATATTGAGAAATATCTTCCGGATGTAAAAGTTATTTATACGCGTAAAACAGATGTTTTTGTGCCGTTGAATGAGCGGGCAGAGATTGCGAATGCCAATAATGCAGATTTGTTTTTATCTATTCATGCTAATTATATAGCTAATCCGCGTATATATGGTACGGAGACTTTTGTGCTTGGATTGCATCGTTCGGAAGAGCATCTGGAGGTGGCTAAAAAGGAGAATTCCGTTATTGTGATGGAGGAGGATTATACTACAAAATATGAAGGGTTTGATCCTAATGTTCCTGAATCTTACATCATATTTGAGTTGATGCAAAATGTTTACCTTGATCAAAGTATACAAGTGGCATCGCTTGTTCAAAATCAGTTTCATCAGCGGGTAGGTAGGAAAGACCGGGGAGTTAAGCAGGCTGGTTTTTTAGTATTAAGAAGTACATCAATGCCTGGCGTTTTGATTGAGACTGGTTTTCTAAGCAATCGAATTGAAGAGCGGTTTTTAACGTCATCCGACGGTCAGGCTTACCTTGCTTCTGCTATCTACCGGGCTTTTCGGGATTATAAAAAAGAGTTTGAGTCTAAAAGTTTAATTGTTGATGAAGGAACCCGGAAAGCAGCAGTAACACCAGAACCAAAAGCTGAACCTTCTGTATTGTTTCGCATTCAAGTGGCCTCTTCGCGTAAAGAAATCAAACAAGGTACGGGTATTTATAAGCGATTTGATGATGTTTGGATGTATCGTGATGGTAATAGGTATAAGTATACCACCGGATGTTCTTCAAATTATAAAGAGATTACTGCATTATTAAAAAAGATACAAAGTAAAATATCGGATAGTTTTATCGTGGCTTTTGAAAATGAAAAACGTTTGCCCTTAGAGGAGGCCTTTGAAAAGGTCTTGGAATCTAATTGATTGTGGAGTGTAAAATTATGATGATGTTTTGGTTGTGGGCTTTGGTGTAGTAAATGTGTATGGAGCGGGTTAGTAAAATGAAGTGTTATTTCTTTTACAACGCTATTTTTTACGTTATTTTTGGACAATATCTGCAAAAAATGCACTTATGAAGAATTTTAGTAAAGAAGTAAAAATAGGAATAACCGTAACAGTTGCTTTTTTTATATTAATATGGGGCTTAAATTATCTGAAGGGACGCGATATTTTCCAGTCAGGGAACAAGTATTTCGGTGTTTATAATAATGTAAGCGGCTTAAGTCAGGCTAGTCCTATTTATTTTAAAGGATTTAAGGTTGGTTCAGTTAGAACTATTGAGTTTCATCCAACCCAACCAGGTAAACTACTTGTCTCTTTTGTTTTGAATACAGAACTGGCATTGCCTTCCAATACTATGGCTCAGATTTATAGTCTTGACCTGATGGGAACCAAAGGGGTAGAGCTTGTGGCTGGTAATAGCATGGAATTATTGATGCCGGGTGATACGCTGCTAACTTATGTTGTCGGCGACTTCAGAGATCAGGTAAGCATGGAGGTTTTGCCATTAAAGGATAAGACGGAAAAGCTTATTGTGAAATTGGATTCAGTACTAACAAATGTGGCCCGTGTTTTTACGGATGAAAATAGGCAAAATCTGTCAGCAGCTCTTAATGGATTTCGTCGTTCCATGGGAAATGTTGACCGGTTGTCAGGTGATTTGGCTGATTCGTTTGAAGAGGAGGGGCAGTTTTATGTAATGGTCAGCCGGCTTGATAGTATCTTGAAAACGTTTAATGAGCAAAGTGCAAATTTGGATACTACATTTACCAATTTGAGTGATTTTTCTAAGCAGTTAAGCCAATCGGATATTGATTTAGCAGCAAAGGAATTGAAAAAAACGCTGGAAAAAACGAGCACTTTATTAGGGGCGGTTAATGAAGGTGAAGGTAGTATGGGAATGATGCTTAAGGATAAGGAGCTGTATTATAGTCTTACTGATGTCGTAAATAGCTTAAATCGTTTATTAGTGGATGTAAGGCATCAGCCAGAAAAGTATGTTCATTTTTCAGCTGTTGATTTTGGAAAGAAGGTTTATAAACCTGGAGATTCATATGGGGTAGATGGTATTGTTTATCAGGTGAAGATTGCCGAATCAAAACATCCTATGCGATTTGACTCCATACATGTTGCAGGAAAATACCGCATTTTTGAAGATTATTTCCATCGTCGATTTATATACTCTGTTGGACAATCCAATAAGCTTGAGGATATAAATGTTGTATATGGAGAAGTTGTGACTGAATTTCCCCAGGCCGAGATTATCGCCCTTGAAAATGGGCGTTTGATCTCTTTAAAGAAAGCGCAACGTAATCAGTAGTGTATTGGGATTATGGTGTTAAATAGAGTGTTGATAGGAAAAATACCTTCGATCTTTAATTTTCTTTGGGTCGACTCCAAAAATATTTGAAAACAAGGGCTTCACGTTGTTGATAAATTGTGAAGTTCGATATGTAAATGGCTGATATACAGACGGCGGCCTTATTTCAATATAATACATTGAAAACTAACAATCTAGCACCTACCCGAGAAATCCAAAGGAAGGTGCATTTTTTTTTCATTTTTTTTTTCACAATTTTTGTAGTCGGATTAGGGAGAGAAATTAAACATAACACTTAAAAGATCGAAAAAAGAATGAAACCTGACCACATTCATGTCTGGAGTAATTGCCTGGCAATTATAAAGGATAATATACCTCAAATTAGTTTTCAGACTTGGTTTGAGCCAATAAAACCATTAAAGCTAGAAAATGGAATTTTAACAATACAGGTGCCGAGTTTATTCTTTTATGAGTATTTGGAAGAGCAGTACATTGATCTTTTGGGGAAGACTTTAAGAAAGACAATTGGGCCGGGTGCCAAATTAGAATACAGTGTGGTTATGGAAAATAGTCGTATGACCAATACCAATAAGCCTTATACGCTTAATTTTCCTACCAGCAATAAAGCAGATTTAAGAAACAGACCTGTTTCCATGAATGCAAATCAGGAGCGTCCTTCAATAAGGAATCCGTTTGTTATTCCTGGAATTAAAAAGCTTAATATTGATCCTCAATTGAATAGTCAGCATACTTTTGAGAATTTCGTTGAAGGAGAATGTAATCGTCTGGCTCGGTCAGCAAGTTTAGCTGTTGCTAAGAATCCTGGTAAAACAGCTTTTAATCCTTTGTTTCTTTATGGAAATTCAGGGTTGGGAAAGACGCATTTGGCGCAGGCAATAGGTGTTGAAGTAAAGAAAAATACACCTGAAAAGACTGTTTTGTATGTTAATGCTAATAAGTTTCAAACTCAGTTTACCGAGTCGGTAAGAAATAATACTCAGAATGATTTTCTTAACTTCTATCAAATGATAGATGTGTTAATTATTGATGATGTTCAGGAATTTGCAGGGAAAACAAAAACTCAAAATACTTTTTTCCACATATTCAATCACCTGCATCAGTCGGGTAAGCAGTTGATATTAACTTCAGATAAAGCGCCGGTAGAGTTGAGTGGCATGGAGGATCGTTTGCTGTCGCGATTTAAATGGGGATTATCTGCTGATTTACAGCTGCCGGATTATGAGACCAGAATCTCGATATTAGAGAAAAAAATATATAACGATGGTTTGTTAGTACCAGAGGATGTTATCTATTATATTGCTAATAACGTTACCAATAATGTCAGAGAATTAGAAGGTGCCTTGATTTCTCTGTTGGCACAGTCAACTTTGAATAAGAAAGATATATCCTTTAGTACGGCAAGAGAAACGGTTGATAAGTTGGTGAAGAAGACTAAAAAGGAGTTGACCATTGACTTTATCTCCGAAACTATTTGTGAGTATTTTGGCATAGAAATGGATATTTTGCAGTCTAAAACAAGGAAGCGGGCCATTGTACAAGCCAGGCAGATTGCAATGTATTTTAGTAAAAATCTTACGAATTCTTCGTTATCAACTATTGGTGCAAAGATTGGGAAAAAGGATCATGCTACTGTTTTGCATGCATGTAAGACAATAAATAATCTCCTGGAAACGGATAAGAATATTAAGCACCAGGTGAAAGAGATAGAGAGTCAATTAAGATTCTAAGAGTCTACCATTTTATTCTAATACTAAGAGGACATCTTTTAAAGATGTCCTTTTTTTTACTCCTGCAGAGCCGTGGATTTTTAGTATTTTTGCTTTTCAAAAATGATAAGCGAGCATGTTGAATAAAATACTTCCGGCGGAATGGGAGCCTCAAAGTGGTGTGCAGTTGACATGGCCACATGCTGAAACAGATTGGGCTAATGACCTCGATGAAGTATCCTTATGTTTTGGGCAAATAGCGAAGCATATTTCCTGGTTTGAAAAGGTGATAATCGTTTGTAAGGATGAATTGTTTGTAAATGAATATTTGCAGGGTGGAAAAAAAGAAAATATCCATTTCTATGGAATTGAAAGTAATGATACCTGGGCCCGCGATCATGGCGGAATAGCTGTGTTAAAAAATAATCAACCTGTCATAGTCGATTTCAAATTCAATGGTTGGGGGTTAAAGTTTGTTTCCGATAAAGATAATCTTATTACCTCGAAATTGATTGGAATGGGTGCTTATGTTGATGATGTTCAACGTGAAAATCAATTGGGATTTGTGCTCGAAGGCGGGAGCATTGAGTCCGATGGCGAAGGGACAATTCTGACTACTGCAGAGTGTTTGTTGTCGCCTAATCGTAATGGGAATTTTTCTCAAAGAGAGATCGAAGAGTACCTTAAGTCAACATTGGGAGCGGAAAGAGTCCTTTGGTTGAATCATGGTTTTCTCCAGGGAGATGATACCGATAGTCACATTGATACCCTGGTTCGTTTTGTGGATACAGAAACAATTGCCTATGTGAAATGTGATGATCGGGCCGATATTCATTTTGATGCCTTGGAGAAAATGGAAGAAGAGTTAAAGTGTTTTGTGACTAAACAAGGAAAACCCTATCGGTTAATTTCTTTTCCAATGGCAGATCCGGTTTATTGTGACGGTGAAAGATTGCCGGCAACCTATGCGAATTTTCTGATAATTAATGATGCTGTATTATATCCCACCTATGATAGTTTGAAGGATAAATTGGTTTGGGAAATTTTAAAGGAGGCATTTCCTGGAAGAGAGATTATTGGAATCAATTGTTTGTCTTTAATAAAACAACATGGCTCCTTGCATTGTGTGACGATGCAGTTCCCGGAGGGATTTTTGAAATAAGAATTGAAGGAATTATCAGGTGCTGTTTTTAGTTATCATGGTGGTTCTTAAAAAGTAAAAGAAAATGAAGCAAAATATAAAAGTTGCCTTGATCCAACAAGTTAATGGTTCCGATACTAAACTAAACCGGGAGAAGCTTGCCAAAAGTATTGAAACATGTGCTTTGGAAGGAGCTGAGTTGGTGGTGTTGCAGGAGTTGCACGATGGTTTGTATTTCTGTCAGACAGAAGATACGGAGCAATTTGAACAGGCAACTTCTATTCCTGGCGAAGCAACAGATTTTTATGGGCGCATTGCAAAAGAAAACAAGGTGGTATTGGTTACTTCATTGTTTGAAAAACGTGCTCCTGGGCTTTATCATAACACTGCGGTGGTGTTTGAGAAAGATGGAAGTATTGCCGGAAAATACCGAAAGATGCATATCCCGGATGATCCGGCCTATTATGAGAAATTTTATTTCACTCCCGGCGACCTGGGGTTTGAGCCCATCAGCACCTCCGTTGGTAAATTAGGTGTGTTGGTATGCTGGGATCAGTGGTACCCGGAGGCCGCTCGTTTGATGGCCATGAGAGGGGCAGAGGTATTGATTTACCCCACTGCCATTGGATGGGAATCAACAGATTCGCCGGATGAAAAGGAGCGGCAGTTAGATGCCTGGATGATTTCACAGCGCGCTCATGCAGTGGCAAATGGTTTACCGGTTATTACTGTAAACAGGGTAGGGCATGAGTCAGATCCTTCGGGGCAGACCAATGGGATTTTATTTTGGGGCAACTCCTTTGTGGCAGGACCCCAAGGTGAGTTTTTAGCCCGGGCTTCCGGTGAGGAGGCGCGGCTGTTGGTAGAAATTGATAAGAAGCGAACTGAAGATGTGCGTCGTATCTGGCCGTTTTTCCGGGATCGGCGGATTGATTTTTATCAGGGATTGACAGAACGTTACCTGGATTGAGAGAAAATATGTTGAAAAAATTATTTTTGTAGGATAACCTGTCAAGGGGAATTGCATTTAACTAGATTGTCATCTATTGTGGTTTTTTCAAGGGCTAATTCTACCACATTACTGCTTGTGGCGTGTTAAATATTTGTCAAACCAAGTTGTTTAGTGCCATTGAACAGTGGTGTAATAGAAGGTAGAAGTGTGGAATATTCAGTAGTCCTTCTCAGAAATAGTTACTTAAATAATTAAATACGATTATCCCTTGCGATATATCTGAAAGATAGTTTGCTAATTTTTCTTAATCCCTTAAATAATCAAGAATGAAAAAAACATCAGTATTGGCTATTGCATTAAGTGCTATGGTGATTAGTTGTACACAACCAAAGACAAAGGATGGAAATCCGTTCTTTTCAGCGTATAATACGCCTTATGAAGTGCCTCCTTTTGATCAGATAAAAGCTGAGCATTATTTACCGGCTTTTAAAGAAGGAATTGCTCAAAAGGAGAAAGAGGTAGATGCGATTGTAAAAAATAGTGAAGCGCCTACGTTTGAGAATACCATATTGGCGTTCGATCAGTCAGGGGAATTGTTAACAAAGGTATCAGCTGTTTTCTTTAATGTGAAAGAAACAGATAATAACGAGGCTTTGCAACAAGTTGCCAGGGAGGTAACCCCTATCCTGACTAAACATCGGGACAACATCTCCATGAACCTGGATTTGTTCAAACGGGTGAAAAAAGTATATGAGAATCGTTTGAATAGTGGTTTGGATGCTGCACAAATCAGATTGGTCGAGAAGTATTATCAGGATTTTGTACGGAATGGTGCCGAATTGTCTGTTGAAGATCAGGATAAGCTTAAGAAGCTGAATGAAGAGATTTCGATGTTAAGTCTTAAGTTTGGTGAGAACCTGTTGGCAGAAACCAATAAAAGCTTCAAGCTGGTTGTTGACAAGAAGGAAGATTTGGCTGGGTTGCCAGAGGGTAATATTGCTGCAGCAGCAGAAACAGCAAAAGCAGCCGGATTAGAAGGCAAGTGGGTGTTCACGCTTCAAAAGCCCAGCTTGATTCCATTCCTTCAGTATGCGAAAAATCGTGAGCTGAGAGAAAAGATTTATCGTGGCTATTTTATGCGCGGTAATAATGACAATGAGTTTGATAATAAAGAAGTGTTGGTTAAGATGTCTGAGTTGCGGGCATATAGAGCCAAGCTGCTTGGATTTGATTCGCATGCAGCCTATGTGATTGACGAAAACATGGCCAAGACACCTGAGAAGGTTTATGATTTCCTGAACCAGTTGTGGACACCGGCACTGGAAAGAGCTAAAGGTGAGATGAAAGAGATGCAGGCCATTATCAACAAGGAAGGTGGTAAATTTAAGCTGGCTTCATGGGATTGGTGGTATTATGCCGAGAAGTTGAGAAAGGCTAAATATGACCTGGATGAGTCGCAATTAATCCCTTATTTCCAGTTGGATAACGTACGTGATGGTATGTTTTGGGTAGCCAATCAATTGTATGGTATTACCTTTGAGCCAATCAATAATGTACCGGTTTATAACCCACAGGTCGAGGTGTATGAAGCTAAAGAAGCAGATGGCTCGCACATTGGTCTTTTATTCCTGGATTACCATCCTCGTGACAGTAAAGGGCCTGGTGCCTGGTGTACCTCTTTCCGGGATGCCGGAATGAAGAATGGAAAACGTGTGGCTGCCCTGGCTTCTATTGCATGTAATTTTACCAAACCAACGGGTGATGCGCCAGCACTACTTAACTGGGACGAAGTAACTACCATGTTTCACGAATTCGGTCATGCTTTACATGGTTTGTTTACTACCGGTGCTTACAGACGTACTGCAGGAGTAGTGCCTCAGGATTATGTGGAGTTGCCATCGCAGGTAATGGAAAACTGGGCAGGAGAACCGGAGGTGTTGAGACATTTTGCCCGTCATTACAAAACAGGAGAAGTTATTCCTGAGGCATTGATTGAGAAAATTCAGAAGAGTGGTCACTTTAACCAGGGATTTGTTACTGCTGAGTATTTGGCAGCTTCTTTGCTTGATATGGACTGGCATTCATTAAAAGCCGGCGAAATGGTAAAAGATGCCATGGCATTCGAGAAAAAAGCCATGGATGAGATCGGGTTAATTGATGAGATTTTGCCTCGTTACCGTTCCACTTATTTTGGACATATCTATGATGGCGGTTATTCGGCCGGTTATTATGTGTATATCTGGGCGGCAGTGTTGGATGCCGATGCATTTGATGCCTTTAAACAGTCGGGCGATATCTTTAATAAGGAGCTGGCTGCTAAATTCAGAAAGCATTGTCTGGCTGAATCAGGCGATGATGAAGGAATGGTTCAATATCGTAAGTTCAGGGGGCAAGATCCTTCTGTAACACCATTGTTATCCAGAAGAGGATTGAACTAAAAGCATTCTAATAGATAGAGTAAGGGATTGGGAAGGTGTTTCTCAATCCCTTTTTTTTATTTCAATAGGTCGTTGACTTTTTGTAGTAGCCTAGCCTGGACAAGACAGAAACGTATTACGAGATAAAAGTATCAAGATTACACAACCGGGATTGGAATATCTTGCCAAAAAAACACAAACATTACTGATAAGCGCCTAATTAATTCAGGGTTTAAATTACCGCAGGATCTTTACGAGAAACCACCACATGATATGATTGTGATTCAGTCTAATGTCAATTATCAAAAAGTCTAACGATCCATTGTGTTTATTAGAACTGTTGATCCAGTATATTCAAGAGTGATTCACTGGTTTTAATTCTATTGGCAATCACAAGACCTTCTTCATCAATTAACGTTGAGTGAGGAATGGTGTTGATGTTATAATTCATCCTTAAGTTTTTCTCCCAATTGCCTTTGCATATTACATGCCTACCTTGAAAGTCATTTTTATGAATGAGTTCTTTCCATTTTTCAACTTGCGCATCAAGACATATGTTGATCATGATCAAGTTTTTGTTGTTGTATTTTTGGAAAATCATATTCTTTTTCCGGATTGATTTGATGCACGGATGGCAGTAGGTTCCCCAAAAATTAATCAGAACCTTTTTGCCTTTGTAATGATTTAGGTTAATTGTTTTCCCATCCATGGAACGCAGATAGAAGTTAGGCGCTTTATCTCCTTTTTTCAGTAAAACTCTTTTCCTGACTTTTTTTAATTGTGATTCTTTATAGGCCAGTAATGAGTTTAGTATGGTGGTGTCGCTGATCAGGGGAGTGGCATAGCTGATGAGTGAATCTACTTTTTGCATATAACCTGAAAGCTGATTGTTGTCAAGATCATTAAGAAATTTTGAGCTTAACCAGCCTGAGATACGAACGCCCGCAAAAAATGACATTACATCCTTCTTCAGGTACTTTTTCAATGTTTCCATGTTGTCAATGGTGTAATTGAAAAATGTATCATCATCTCTTTTTTGAAATAACAGGGTATCATATTTTTCGGGACGAATAGATGCTAATAGCCAGAAATAAGTATCACAATACCGGGCCTTCGGGTTGTTAACAGGGATGCCCAGTTGTTGTATCATATTGTCAGGTTTGGTCATTTGTTGATTGAAAAAAGCTTGCCTTTGATCAAACTGTGCCATTTTATCATTTGCACCATTATATAGAATGTTTGTTTTTTCGTGTTCAAGATACCAGGCGGGAAGGCTTTCTTTTTTATTGTACTCTTCCAGTGCTTTCAATTTTAATTGCGTCAGGGAATCGATAGATGAGTTGTAATCTTCAACTGTTTCATCTTTTCTTGGACATGGGGCTATATATTTTTTCCCTTTTGTCAGGTAGTTGGATATGGAAGCTGTTTTGCCTTGATAGGTAACAGCATTAGAGAGTTTAATATTATTGGCTGCATTAAAATGAATGTTCAGAGTATCGTTGGGGAGTAGAAAAAACTCAAGAGCAATACGATGATTCTTATCAGGGAAGTGTACCGTAATAGGGTGGCTTACATTAAGACAAAAGGAATAAACAGAGTCTTTACTGATGATTAATTTATCACTGATTTGATCAAATGGAAAGAGTGAATTATATAGAAAATAGTATTCAGTGGTGTCGGTACAATTGGAAACATTAAAATTTACGTAGGTTGTGCTGTTGTAATTTAATTTGAATACCTCTTGTTTCTGAGGTTCGGTGCATCTTGTGAGTAATAAGGCCAGCAGAAGGCATAGTGTTTTTATGGTTTTCATGTGTTTGAATTTAGATTTTAGACTGTGAAAACAGACACTGAGTCACAGAGTTGTTTTTTATTGTTGACTTCGTCGATCACACGATTGTCCTGTGTGTAAAATGAATTTGCATGTTTGTTTCAATTTCTCACCTTTTCAGTTTTTCAAATATTTCTCTTTAAGGGACTGCGAACACAGAGTCTTCAGGTCCTGATATACTAACAAAAGGTGAGATAACTCTAAATTGAGGCTATCAGTACCTTTGGTTTTACGCAGGTTCCCGCAGATCCAAAGGAATGCAGGAAGAATTGTTCTACACATCTGTTAAATACTCGTAATTCATTTTCTTTTCGCCCGGTCACTCCTTTTCCCTCCTAAAAGATTTAGGAGGGGTGATTTTCATTGTGTGTGCAATGAAAATCGGGGTGGTTTGATTGTATCATAATCAGAGATGGCCAATGGTCATATTGATATCAAGCTAATAGTTTTACAAGCTTATTAAATGATATATAAGCATTAGTCCTTCAGTAATAGTTTTATTGGGACGTTGTCCCAAATCCTACTTCATTTTTGGCATCGCCCCAAAAACGAAGCAAAAAACGCTAGTCAAATAAACGCTTCTGCCCACCTCCTTGATGAATTTTTACTGACCCACATGCCGGAATTCGCGCATTCATCTTCGTCGCGCTTACGCCGGCCCGCTTATTTGACGTGCCTGCCCGCTTCCCAACATCATGGCCTTTTCGTATTTGTTGAGTAAATATAAACTTGTTATATGATAGACGTTGAGTCACAGAGTTCATCGATCTTGTGTTTTAAGTGTTTTTGATATGTTTATAATGGTGAACGGTGATAATAGGAATATATTGTTTTTTTTATGGCAGGCAACCAAGCCAGGGGGCATGGGAAGGAAGAGTAGAAATGTGATTTAGAAATAAAGATTATGAATGCCTTAAGTTGTTTTGAAAACAGTGTTTAGTTTTGAATTGGAATAATTCACATTGAATTAGTAACTGTTGCCTGTAATTTGTTTTCGGCCAGCGATTGCAGTGGATACCCCACAGCGAGGTGTTGGCATGGGCGGGAAGGGATAGCGAGGAGTAGGAACGGAAAGCGCGGTGGCGAGCCTGAAGCGAGGCAGGACGCCAAAAAAGTATTCCCTAATGGGAGAATGGGGAATTAACAACGCATTGTAGGCAGTTTATGATCTCTTGTAAAAATTCTCAATAGATCGTTAGTTTTTGGATAACAGTTTTGGGCCATTGAAAAACTCACAACAGCCTGATTAAAGCTTAATGTACTATAAATAATATAGCTGGCTATAACCTTTCCTGTTATTTAAAAGTCTTGATACTTGATACTCAAATCTGACTACTTTTCAGACTTGTCCATTCTTCCGGTCTTTGTTTTGAAATGGTGGAGAAGGGAAGTGGGTTTGTTAAAGGGAACATGCGCTGAGTGGTGTTTTGCTCCTTGAATTAAACTGCGATCCATAAAGGTGCCGGAGAATAGCAATCCTCCAATAATACCCATGAAGATGTATAATATCTGTTCGCCCATGTTACTGGAGTGGGAGGTTGATGAGTTAAGAAAAACAGTGCTTAATCCAATGAAGGCTTTACTTCCTGGAACCAGCATTATAATTCCAGGGATAAGATATACCAGTTGCGGTGCCCGGTTTATTTTACTGAATAGTTTGCTGATGGTAACAGCCGTAATGGATCCCAAAAAGATACTTACTAATATGCCTGTTGGCTCTAAAAATGTCGTGGTGAAGAAACAGATAAAGCCGGTTGTAACGCCTAAAAACATGTCTTTGGGACGCACTTTTAACACCGGCATCAGGCTTAATGATAAGATGATGATGGCAAAGTAATCCATCCATTCCGGAATATCGTTTATTACCTGGTTGGGTTTTAAATCCACAAACAGCGGCAGGGTGGCCAGTCCCAGTACTACGCCGAAAAATTGTTTGAAAAGCGAAATCAAGGCATCGAATAGTTTGGCAGTGCCCGAAACCAGGCTCTTTGAAGTGATCTCCTCCAGGGCGCTGGTGATGGACAATCCCGGAATAAAAATAATGATGGAGGCCAGAATGGTCATTGAGATATCAATCTGTGAAAAACGGAGTGACAGCAGGCCGGTACCAATAGTAGCGATAAAAGCCACCAGTGACTCCAATGTGCTGCGGATATAACATGATTTTTGAGCCAGGTATTGAATTCCATATATAATAGCACCCAGCAAAGAAGCCGTAATAACCGACGTCCAGCTGGTATCTAAGATGACACTGAACGATCCGGCAGATAGCATGAAGGAAAGTAATACGATGAATTTCCCATATTCCGGCCGGGCGTTTTTGATCTGCTCAATTTCTTTTTTTGCCTGTTCAAAGCTCAATTCATCCGACAAAACTTTATTGGCTATTTCAATGATTCTTGAGAGGGCTCCCAGGTTGAGTTCGCCGGGAGGAACACACTCCACATAATTGTACGTCTGGTCCTCTTCTTCATAAAACACATAGTTGATCCAGGTGGGTGTATCCATAAAACTGCCCTTAATGCCTTTCCTTTTCGATATTTGTGATAAATAGATTTGTGATTTATAGGACGGCACACCATAGGTGTGTAAGGCTTTGCCCAATTGTACGATGAATTTATATTGCTGAGGAATTTGCATGTCTTGATTGGTTCTGATTAATTGTGCTGATAAGGGATTTTCTGCCTTCTGCCATCCTGGTAAATATCTTTCGTTCCCGCTTTTGCTCCATACCTGTGATCTCCATTAATCAGGCGGGGCGTGGCAGGTAATAATACCGTATTTTCAAAGGCGTCCTTTCCTTTTTGGCCGCAAAAATAAAGAAAGATTTATGTAATCTGTCAGGACTGTATTAATGTTTTTCTTCAGGTGTAAAAAGAAGGATAAATAAACAAATGCTGTTTTGTGAATACTTCCCGAATATATTCCCCGAATGTCAATCGAAAGTGTGTTTTGTAAAAAAAACGAGGGGAGAGGTAATTTTCAAAAAAGCGCATAGCTACGACAACGTGGATTGACCAGGCACGACAACGTAGGTTGACTAGGCACGACAACGTAGGTTGACTAGGTACGACAACGTAGGTTGACTAGGCACGACAACATAGGTTGATCAGGCACGACAACGTAGGTTGATTAGGTACGACAACGACGTTGACTAGGCACGACAAAAGTTGATTGGCTGTAATTAGCCGGCTATGGTTTGGATTAAATAGGGTTGCAAATATCTCTTCGTGTGCTTGTTGTGCGCTGCGGTTGTTGGGAGGTGTTTACGCTGTCAGGTCCTTCGGACGCTTCCAGGTTGCTGGTTGTTGACCTGAGGGTGCGAAGCTTCTTCCTTGTAAAGCTGCGAAAAAGAAATAATTAACCGCAGAGTCTTCAAGTCTTGACATACTAACAAGTGGTGAGATAACTCTAAATTGACGCTACCAGTACCATTGGTCTCACGCAGATCTAATGGGATGCAGAGAGGATTGTTCTACATATCTACTAAAAGGAGTCAAATTCTCGTAATTCATTTTCTTTTCGCCCGGTCACTCCTTTCCCCTCCTGAAAGAATTAGGAGGGGGCGGGGGTGGTTTGAAAATCGGGGTGGTTTGACTGTAACATAACCAGTCAAGATTTAAAAGAGTTATATAGTAGACGCAAAGTCGCCGAGAAAATAAAATGTAAAACAACAATCGCAGAGGCGGGGAGTTGCAGAGGAATACAAAATCAAAAAAACTTCGCGATTCAGCGTCTCCGCGGTGAAAAAAAGATAATGTCCTGTACCGAATGAATTCCTTTTTTTGGACATGCTCTCTGGCCCGGATGTCCCGAGCCTGTGTCTCGTATTCTTACCTATGCATGAAGTATCGAAATGAAAAGAGGTATTAAGTTCTTTTTTTGCCATGTTGCGTAGTTGCGATAATGAAAGAACAATATGTACGGGAGTATTGAGTTTAATAATGCAGTTACGATTTGCACTTCTTCTTCTATTCTAAGAGTTCTATATGATTATGTACATGTTAAAAATCATTAAATAGAATCATTGTGTACTCAATAATTGTTGGTAGTTTTGAACCTGTTTTGATTGTTTTTCGTATGATTATGTATTTATGTGTGTAGATAAGAGAAATGCCTATCTTAATTAAAGTGTCATGACGACAAAGCAGTTTGTTTTCGGTTTAAACGTGATGGTTGTGTGCTTATGTGTATTTAATTTAGAGTCATATGCGCAAGGTTGCAAAAATCTGGAAAGTGTATTTGAGGCCTATCAGCAAGGCAATAGTGTATATAATGACATTTCCCTTTTAATTGATAATACCGACCAAGGGGAGTTGTTAAGTGAAGTGGAATATTATTTGTCCAATGAGGATAATCAAATACGGTATCTGTCATATTTATTGGTATATAAATTAGTCATGAAATCCCCTATGGATGCTGTTAAATACAGGGGGGTGTTTGTATTGATCGATAAAGGTTTATCTGATGAAGATGCCGGTTTGTTATATCGGGTATTAAATTATTTAGAAGAGGTGCCCATAGGTTGGTTTAATACCCAAAGCCGCGGGCGGTTAGCCTCCATTATAATGGGGTATCCGGCACATTTTGGAAAGATGATTCGGTTAGCAGGTACTCTTCAGATGCATGAGCTAATTACTTTCCTGGAGTCTGCACGGGATTCGGAGGAGCAGTATACCAATCGTGATAAATGGAATGTTCAATTGGTGCTGGGAAGAATGGGTGATGGGGCCAGTGTTGATTACTGCCTTGATCAGGTGAAGCAAGTAGGCATGAATGATCAGGTGGTGTTCCACCTGGTTCCCGATTTACTCTACCTGCAAAACAGGCAGGTCATAGATTTTATCCTCGATGAAATATTGAAGGAAGAAGAGCATTGTACCTCTGCCAATCCCGATAACGAGATAGCGATCAATTGTGGCTACCGGCTCCTGGAGCTGGTGGCTCCCTGTATGGCAGATTTTCCGGTTGCCTTGGTCGCTTCGGGCGACCTGGATGTTGAGGATTATTCCGGGGCCCTGGCAAGGGTACGGGCCTGGATTAAAGAGAACAGGGAAACCTATATTACCACCTTTGACTAATTGGCTATAACCTATCTTCATGAAAAAGAACACGCAGCATTTAATCATTTTTATCTGGAGCACTTTATTTGCTCTGTTTTTTCCTTATGTCCTGAATGCGGAGGATTATTCAGAAGGAGCGGTAAGGCAGTTTGATGAGTTTTCGGTAGTAGTTGAGAATGATATGGTAACTGTTAATACTCCTGATGAATTAACGAATGAGCTTCAGAAGGGCATTGATAAATATGAACAGATCAGTCAATGGGTAAAAGATAAAAAACGAATTGTTGATCACCTTGATTCTCTTCGTTTAATGACCTTACCAATTGGATTGAGTGCGGGTGATGGTAATTATATGATCGTAATTGACTCGGCGGTTATACATAAAGATTACGCTGAATTTCGTGCATTTATGGTTCTTAAGAATCCAATTGATGGAAAGAAGGTGAAGTTTGTTGCCAACAACGTTGCTTTTACTTTTAAAAGTGGGTTAATCAATGGTTGTAAGTTAGAATTGGGGACAGAGATGCGGACCAAAATTAATGATAACTCTTTTCTGTATTGGAAGCAAGGAAGCTATGTGGATTGGGATTGTAACGGATTTAAAGAATTGGGGATTAAAGGAGCGATTGAATTAAGTGAGGAAAAATTCATTAAGGTAGATCCCAGAACAGGAAAGAAACAACCTGGAAAGTTGAGCTATGATTTCTTTATAACGGCTGCTGATTTCAATAATGTGTATTTATCCTTTTCTTTGGATCCGTTTAAAATAAGGGGATTTGACGAGGCGTATTTTGCTTTCAAGGAGGTCGTTCTTGATTTTAGCGATATGAGTAATGCACCGGGATTTAAACTTCCGGCAAAGTATCCTGGTGGTTTTACAGGGGATAAAGCTAATCTATGGCGTGGCTTATATGCTAAGTCGGTAGAAGTCTTTCTGTCATCCAAATTTAAAGGCAACAAATCGGCACCTCCTTCTTTTTATGCCAGTGATTTAATACTGGATAATTACGGATTGACGGGGAAAGTAGGAGGTGCAGACATAATTGGCCTTGGAGATGGGCGTTTATCCAAGTGGCCCATGTCCATTGATCACTTTGAGATGGAGTTTTTTACCGGTGAGTTCCGGAAATTAGGATTGGATGGAAAGCTACAAATTCAAGGGGCCAGTGAACCATTGCAGTATGATGCCTTTTGTGATAATTCGGGGGATTATCATTTTGGAGTTGTTAATAATGGGCAAATCAATTTCAATGTTTTTGCGGCCCGGGTAGAGCTTGACCCCTCTTCCCGGATTGATGTCATGCAGTATGACCAGAAGTTTGAGGCAACTGCCCTGTTATATGGTAACATTTCGTTTGAGGTCTCCAAGCAAAGTGATGGAGGGGGAGGGAAAGACCTGTTGGATATTCCGTCTATCGCATTTGAGGGGATGAAAATTGCCACTACCGCTCCACATTTTGATGTGGAATGCCTTGCATTAACCACTGGAGGAAAACCTATGTCGTTTAATCGTTTCCCCATAAGTGTGGCAGGGGCTGAATTCAGGAAAAACGGGGAGCAGCAAGCCTCTTTCATGTTTGATCTGTTGGTTAATTTATCCGTGGTCAAAGGATTGGATATCTCCGGGGAGACCCGGATAGGGGTAAAAGCTGATATTGGAGGTGACCATTGGAAATATAATGGGCTGGCCGTAGAATTAATCCGGTTTGAAGCTTCCAAAGGGGAGGCATTTCACTTGGCGGGAGAGGTGGCTTTTGCGGATAGTGACCCCGTATATGGTGATGGTTTTCGAGGGATGATTGATGCCCGTTTCTCCGAATTTGAAATGAAGGCTATTGCCGTGTTCGGAAAGGTGAATGGAGAACAGTACTTTTTTGTGGATGCACTGCTAATCCCCGGGCCTTTAGGGATACCTGCCGGACCCTTCATCCTGAACGGGTTTGGCGGGGGATTATACACTTTAATGCGACAGGCCATGCCCGGAGAAACAGCGTCCTCCTTTGGCGAATCACTTTCGGGGATAAGGTATTTGCCCGATGAGAAGGTCTCATTTGGTTTTAAAGCGACCGTAAAGGCCGGTTTCATCAATAAGGCCATTGTGGATGCCAAACTCTCCTATGAAATGAGCTTCACTAAAAGCGGTGGCATACATACCATTGGTTTTTACGGAGAGGCAGTGGTACTTTCTCCTCAAAAACAGTTTGCCCTGACCGACCTGAAAAAGATGATCAGTGATAACACAGCTGGAGAGAAACAATCTGTTGGTCTTTCAGAAACCATGCGAGTTACTGTTTCCATGGTAATGAACAATGTGGAGAAAACGTTTCACAGTGAGATGGAGTTATACCTCAACGTGGTGGGGGTGTTAAAGGGAGTGGGAGACAATAACCGGGCAGGAAAAGGGGTCTTTCACTATGACAGGGAGAAATGGTATCTGCACCTGGGAACTCCTCAAAACCCGATCGGGTTAAATTTTATCGGGCTCATGGAAGTGACCAGTTACTTTATGGCCGGCCATGATATCCCCGATGCCATGATGATGAATCAAAAAGTTCTGGATTACCTTAATATGAGCCAGAAGGATTTCAATGGTAACCGGGAAGAAGGAGAATTGAATTCCGGGAATGGATTGGCCTTTGGGGCGCATTTTGCTATCGATACCGGGGATTTAACCTTTCTGATTTTTTATGCCCAGTTTGAGATGGGGGGTGGTTTTGATGTAATGCTGCTGGATTATGGGTCGAATGCTTACTGCGAGGGACGTTCCGGCCCGGTAGGAATCAATGGTTGGTATGCCAAAGGACAGGCCTATGCCTATTTTGGCGGTGCCATTGGGATTAAGGTACGGGTTTTTGGACGACGTAAAAAATACGAGATTATTGATGTACGTGCCGCTGCAGCAATAAGGGTGGAAGGGCCCAATCCAACTTGGATGAAAGGGGTTGTGGGTGGAAAATATAAGATTCTTGGCGGATTGATTAAAGGAACTTGTCGGTTTGAGGCAACAGTAGGAGAAAAATGTAAGCTGCGAACATTAAAAGATTTGTCTGACTTGGAAATCATCGGTGGCATTACCCCGGTGGATAATAGCGAGGAGGTGGATGTGTTTGCCTTACCCCAGGTGGTGTTTAACCTTCCGGTGGATAAGGTGTTGAGAATCTCTGAGGATGAACACCTGACGAAAATATTCCGGATCAAGCTGAAAGAGTTTGCTGTTTACCAGGAGAATCAAAAAATAGAAGGGGTTTTACAGTGGAGCGATGATAAGAAAACCTTGGTGTATAGTTCGGAAGATATGTATCACTCCAAAACAAATTATCGCGTTGTGGCCAAAGTCAGTTTCCAGGAGCAAAAGGATGGAAAATGGCAAGCCTATACCGATGATTCAGGAAAAGAGTATGTGGAAAGTAAGGAGGCTGTGTTTATGACAGGTGAACGGCCAACGAGAATACCCGGACATTTAATCGAGTATTCCTACCCGATTGCCCGCCAGTTGAATTTTTACCAGGATGAGTATCCTAAGGCCTACATAACGTTTAACAGGGGAGTGAGTGATTATTTCTCGTCCCAGGATGGTAATTCGCAAAAAGGGAGATGGGTTCCCTTTAACGGACAACCCGTTTATTCGGAATTGACCTATCGTAAAAGTGATAAAACGGTTGAAACTCTTGTGCCGGATCATTTGAAACACGGGGCGGTATATCAGTTTGAACTGGTGAATGTTCCCAAGGAAGGAGATAATGATTTGGATCGAAATGTGGTAGAAAGTGAGACGGAAAGCCTGAAGGAGGGAGAAACAACCAGTGTAATTACCACAAGAGATGCCACCAGTACTATCACGGATGCAGATGAGACAGTATTTTACAACATCCCCTTCAGATGTAGTAAATACAATGTATTCTTGGCAAAACTTAAAGCCAATGAAAACAAAGTTGATGCCTTGAGGCCTGTTTCCACGGCCATCTATGTGCCTTCTGTTTATGTGGTTAATGATGAGTTGTTCGATGCCTTTGAGATGCATGGACAGGGTAAGTATGAGCCTTTGATTCAGTGTGAAGCTCAATTGGCCCAGGCCGACTGGTACCAGGCTAATATATTTCCACTAATGTATGAGCATTATCCCATTGGAGGTACCTGCATTACTTATCGCACACTTGGCGAACTGGGTCTGCCACCAACCAAACCTGTGGATGTAAGGCAATATGGATACTATAGCTTCCTGACGGATGATCAGATATCAGTAGGAGGGATTGATTTCAACGGGGGAGAAACAAACTTCCTGTATGCGTTGCCGGTTATTTGGGCGAAAGATTATGCACATCTGAGGAATAAGTTAAGTGTTAAATTCAGAAATAAGGAAATCGCCGTCACTCCGCAGGTAAGTAGAATTCTGAATAAATATCCGTGGCCACAAACCAGTCGTGGTAATTATCCCATCAGCATTAAATATGTTCTGCCGGGTAGGAAGACTGTAACCAGTTCAAAAGTGGTTAACCTGAAAAATGAGCTCTACCTGGAACAGATAAATCTAAAAGACCATGAATAGAAAATACGTGCGATGTTGTCAGACATATAAAATTGTAGTCAGTTGGCATGAAGTATATGGTATGAAGTGCCGGTTTGGGCTGGTTATGTTGTTGCTGCTTTTCTCTCCGGTGCTGCATGGTCAGGATGAAGAGTTGCATGAGATGAAGTTGTTGGCGCGCCCTACAGCTGACTCGATTATGCTAAGGTGGGCTCCTTCAACCTATCGGTTGTGGTTGGTGGGGAATAAATATGGGTATCATGTTACCCGTTCTTTACTGGTTAAAGACGGAGAGTTATTGGAATCTGCCGGTGAGGAGCAGTTGACAACGGCTCCATTGAAGCCTCGTCCATTAGATCAGTGGGAAGCACTGGCAAACCAGAACGATTATGCAGCCGTGGCGGCTCAATGTATCTATGGGGAAAACATGGAGGTTACCTCTGGAACAGGAAATCCAAGTATGTTTGAGATTGTTAACCGGGCGAGTGAACAGGAGTCACGTTTTGGTTTTGCTTTGTTCTCAGCGGATCAAAGTCCTGAGGTGGCCAGGTATTCCGGGTTGTGGCTGACCGATAAGAATGTGAGAAAAGGTGAGAAATACCTTTACAGCGTTTATCCCGCTTTTGTGCCACCGGGAATGAAAGTGGATACAGCTTTCTTCTTTACCGGGCCGGATGAGTATTTACCATTGCCTTCTCCATTTGACCTGCGAGCGGAACCGGGAGACAAAATGGTGACCCTTACCTGGGACCGGAAGTATCAGTCGGAGATTTATAACAGTTTCTGGATTGAGAAATCGGCGGACAACTGTAAGACTTTCATGAGATTGAACGATGTGCCAATGGTTAACACTACCCCGGAAGGGTACGATGAATCGGAATTTCATCTTTATATTGATACGCTAGCCAATAACAAAAAGACGTATCACTACCGGGTGATTGGAATTTCTACCTTCGGGGAGTTGAGTCCCCCCTCCGATACGGTGGTGGTAAAAGGGAAGAGTAAAATTACGTCAATTCCGGAGTTGACCTTGCAGCAGGGTGATGATGGTCAATCTGTCAGGATTCAATGGGAGTATCCCAATCAGGCAAATGAAGTTATTGAAGGGTTCCGGATATTTCGTTCCACAAAATTTGCTGAGGGGTATGTAAAAGTAGTAGATAGTATACCCGTAGTATCTAAAAACTATGTGGATCGGCAACCGCTGATGTCTGGCTATTATCGGATACAAGCCTTTAATAGTGATGGGAATGGTCCGTATAGCATTCCGCAAATGTTCCAATTTGTTGATTCTATTCCCCCGGTAGCTCCCGTGGAACTTGAGGCAAAAGCTGATACTACGGGGATGGTGGAGTTAACTTGGCAGGCTAATAGCGAACCGGATATTTTTGGTTACCGGGTATACCGGGCCAATAGTCGGGAAGGAGCGTTTTCTCAAATCACTAAGGAACCGGTTAATGTTATCCCCTATGTTGATCACATTACGCTCAAGACCCTTACCAAAAAGGTTTATTACAAAGTGGTGGCAGTAGATCAGCGGCAGAATGAATCGGATTATTCAGCCATACTGGAAGTGGAGCGGCCCGATATTGTGCCACCGGCCCCGCCATTGATCAGCCACATCGCCTCTTCCGATTCGGGAGTGGTGATCCGGTGGGTAAAAAGCCCCAGTAATGATGTGTCAAAGTTGTTGCTTTATCGCAACCGGGCAGGAAGTCGAGACTGGCAACTACTCAAGCTATTGCCTCCCGATAGTACGATCTCTTACCATGATGTGCCTCCTTTGACAGGCACTTCTTACCGGTACATTATGCTGGCGGTGGATGAGGCCGGGAATGAATCCAGGCCTACCAAACCAGCTACCGGGAAGCGATTTGAATCCAAAAAGATCGATCAATGGATTGAACCCAAAGTAAAGATCGACAAACGAAATGAAGTGATATTGGTAAGTTGGGATGCCCCGAAACATTTGGTGAGTCGCTACCTGATTTATAAAAAAGATGCCCGTGGACAGTGGACCCTTTACGATAGTGTGGAGGGGAAGCAAACACGATTCACTGATCATAGTTATCAAGGGAAAGTAGAAGAATATTTGATCAAACTTGTACAACCTTAATTTAGAGTGATGGTAAATAGATGTTATTTAATTATCAGTGGGTTATTCTATTTTTTTGTTTTTTTCACTGTAGCTGCTCAACTCGAAGTTGAAGATGGTAATAATTGTTACGCCATTTCTTTTCGTTTTGATTATAAGCTTACCTGTCGGGAAGGTATCGATTTTGTTCGTTTGACTGGTTTATATTCTCAACCAATTGAGGATAGATATAAAGGAGGGCCAATGCAAAATGTTACCGATCATGCGTTTCTTGTGGGCGGATTACCAAGTCAAATTAGTTGTGCAATAGGATGCAAGAAAAAAACTACTTATGGCCAATGTGATACTGATTATGGATATTATGAAAATGGATATTGTTATAAGAATAAAGCGTGGTTTCAATTAGAGCCCAAGAAAGGTCAATTTAAGGTAGATGCTAGTTCCATGCAAAATATACAGGGATGTTATTGTTTTGTTACTCCAATATTAAAGGCGGAGCTAGTAGATGAAACCAAATCAATTGTTTGTGGAGATGGTTCTATAAAACTACGAATTAAACCTAAAGACTTTCGATGGCCTGTCGATCCTGCTACTGAAGCTTCCAATGCTGGGCGATATAGTGCTCATTTAAGTGTAGCTTTGGTGCATCCTAAAGAAGGGGATGACAGTAGTTGGAAAATTGCAAAAACAAATGTTTATCCTTCTGATATTAACTTGTCCTTTAAGGATATCGGGCGACCTGAGTGGCAAGGAAGGGAGCTTAAGGTTGCAATTTTTCATTATGGGTCAGTTTTACGTCAAACGATTATAAAATGTGAACCCATCTACAATATCTATTTTCTACCTGTACTTTCCTCTGGTTTGGCTTCCTCACCACTTAAGTGCCATGAGCATGCTCCCGAAATAGATATTAAATTTTCTGGACTCTCGACAACTGAGAATACCAATATGTATATCTACCTTGGCAAGTATATTCATGAATCTGAAAAAAAGGAAGGAGCCTCCTATGATGGTCCTCCTGTTACGCATAATGGACAGCTCTATTATCGGATAAGAGAGGTTGGATTTAATTGTACTACAAATGGGCAGAGATTACGTTTAAATGGCACCAATCAGCCAGTCTTAAAGAGCTTTCTGGAAGTTGATAAGTATTACGGCATTAAGCCAAGGGCCAATAAGAATGCCCCTGAAAGTGAATGTGCCGAGGAGATTTGGTTTAAGTTAACCCGTCCTGACCCTTTATCCTTAACAGTTAGTAAGCATGTTATATATGAAAACGGAAAAACCATCTATCACATCCCCAAAGAGGGAAGTACCGGTAAGGTGACCATAAAAGCAAGTGGGGGCCTTGCCGGAACCAGGTATAAATATAAGATAGGTTCTAGCGGAACGTATAAATATTTCGATGGTAATACTATTACTATTAGTGGAGTAAAAAATGGGGATAAAATTTTTCTTTCCAACTCAGAAGGCTGCAATGCTGTTAGTAAGGATGTATCTCTAAACTGTCCAGGAACATTGGCTATTCCTGCTGATAAAATTAAAAAAGGGATCCCAAATTGTAATAGAAGTGATGATGGAGGAATAGATAATAACGGTTCTATAACTTTTAGCTTTTCAGGAGGCTTTGGTCCCTATAAAGTAGAGTTATTATCGGTATCCAATAAAATTCTTCAAACCCAAAATCCTGCAACAGCCGGCAAGGTAATCTTTAATGATTTAACCAGCGGGAACTATAAAGTTCAGGTATCATATTATAACAGAACAGTTAGTAGTGTGTCCGATAAAATTAATGTTGGCCAGCAATCTGCCTTGTCTTTATCCTGTGAACCGGTTCCTGAGACCTGTCAAGTGAATAACGATGGAAAAATTATCTTCAAAGCATCAGGAGGAAATGGAGGGTTTACCTACTATGTAGATGATAAACCATACACAACTAGTGTTGTCCCTGAATTAGCAGCAAAAGCTACTACTTACGCATGTAAAGTGAAGGATAAAAAGGGATGCATAAAGAAAGGTAACGCCGTGATAGTGACAGAACCTGCCAAGTTTACCTTAAGCATAGATAAAGCATTGAATAAGAAAGCAAGTTGCAATACTGCCAGCAATGGGGCTATAACCTTGAAAGTAGCAGGCGGCCATGAGGCAGATGTTGACAAAATGACTTTGACTCTTTCTAATGGTAGTAGTGAAACTTATACTTCCAGGAGTATGACTGTTTCTGATTTGTCACCAGGAAGTTATAATGCAACCGTAGAAAATAAAGCAAGGTGTAAGGCCAAAATACCTTTTAAAATTGAAACGATTCTGAAGAAGGATCAATTTAAAATAAGTAAGATCAGCCCCAAACAGCCGCCTTGTAAAGAGAAGGAAACAGGAGAAATACAGGTAATGCTGGCCAATGGTTCACCAAGTGCCCAGGGAGGATATAAGTTACAAATTGATGGTAGAACCATTTCTAATTACAAGAGTGGGAGTTCCATTACCGGGTTATCCGGAGTAAAGCCCTATAATATTGTTGTAACGGATGGGAATAATTGTTCCGATACAGATAGTTATATCATAAAAGTGAATTCTCATCATCTGAAAATAGCTGATGGTTATCCTAAAGTGGAGAATGCTTCGTGTGATGCAGCTCATAACGGGAAAATTATATTGCTGGGTAAAGATGGAATAAATGCCAGTGGGAAAACTCCTACCCGGTATCAGTATAGTAAAGATGGAGTGAAGTACCAACCGTTAACTAATGGAAAAGGAATTTTAAAGGGATATGCGAAAGGGGGAGGTTATTCGGTTTATGTGAAGGATGAGGCCGGATGTGTAGTGAAAAGCTCGCCTCTTCAGGTTTTTGCAAATTCCAATCCCATTTCTTTAAAATTAGAGGATTATGACGATCAGTATTGTACAAAGGGTAGAAAAGGCTTCATCAAGGTGCAAGGAACTTCTTCCGGAGAAAATCAATCACTTACCTATTCTATTGATTCGGGTGAAAAACCATCAGAGGATAAAGAGGGGTATGTGAGTTTTTCAAACCTGTCAGGGCCCCGTACCTACCAAGTAACTCTTAAGGATTCGGATGGTTGTAGCAAAAAAATTCGTCAACACATTATAAATAAGCAGCAGTTCCCGATTCTGAAAATGAAAACGAACGAACTGGCGTGTGAATCGGCCTCTAATGGGGTGGTGACTGTTTCGCTCACTGATTATGGGATTGGAGCGCTTTCCGGTCAGCCATATAAATATTCTTTTGCAGGAGAAGAAATTGGTTTTATTGATGCAGGTGATCGAATGAATCAGGAGCTTCGGCATACTTATTATGATCGTTCGCTTGATGCCTACTTTTTTGAGGTAACAGATAAATATGGTTGTTCATCTTCAGAAAGCGTGGTTATACCTGTTTCTGAACAAGGAATTAGGATTAAGTCGTATGATGCCAGGGAAGCGTCATGTGTGTTGGCTGAAAATGGAGAGATTACTGTTGTTGCTGCAGATGGGGTCCCTTATTCAGGTGGTGAATATAGATACTTATTACTGAACGATGATGAAGCGAAGTCGATCTATAAGGAAGAAAGAAATGCTGCCGCTGTTTTTGAGGGATTGCCTGTTGATGGTACTTACTATATTCAGGTAAAAGATGGCACTGAATGTGCCACTTCGCTAATAGGACCGGTTCAGATTAAAGAAGCAGAAAATACCTTTACTCTTACCGATCTTATTACTACCCATCCGGATTGTACGGATTCTTTAACCGGTTGTATAAATCCAAAATTGATTAATATAGATCCTAATCTGGATTATACCTTTAAATTGATAGCAGGGAAGAATGAGCCTTTTTGGGAATATAAAACCACTTCCCCTGATACGGTTGTTATTGATGAGCTCCCTGCTGGGAAATATGATTTTACTGTTACGGCGTCGGATAAGTGTATGGTAGAATATCCTTCTATTGTACTTAAGAATCTCCAACCAGCAAAAATCCTCTCTTCGGATCACAACTACATAAAAGCCAAGGGGAATTCTACCGGGTTGTACACGATAGGGGTGAGTGGCGGTAATCACAAATACCACTACCAGTGGCGCGATGAATCCGATAAATTGTTGGCATCGGGGCGGATCGACTACCCGTCAGAGGAGTGGGGTACCAACTTTTCCATGGAGAAATTGCCGGCGGGGACCTATACTTTTTTACTGCGTGATACGGCCGGGTGCGCTTATTTCGACAACCAGCAGTGGTATAAGGAGACTGTTACCATTGAAGAGCCGGATCACGCCCTGGGGCATACAGAAGGTGAGCTGACCCATGTGAGTTGTAAATCGTTTTCCGATGGTGTTATTACCTTGAAAGGCTTTGGTGGCTGGGGCAATGAATACCGCTACTCCCTGGACGGAACGCATTGGCAAAGCCAGGGACGCTTTGATGGCCTGGTAGCGGGGGATTATACCGTTACGGTAGAAGATACTGCCCAAGTAAAATACGCCTGGCCGGTGGTTTTGACGCAACCTGATACGCTTAATGTATTAATCGATACCACCTTTAACGCTACCTGTCCGCTTTATGCCAACGGGCGGGTAGAGGCCTCTGTACTCAACGGAATCCCTTTTGATGACGGGCTTCACTACCACATTGAGAATCGGGCAGACCGGACGCAGCAGACGGGTGAGTTACCGATGGATCGCCGTTACCGGTTCGGGAAACTGGCAAAAGGCGACTACGAATTGTTTGTCACCGACAGCCATGGGTGCCAGGCCTCCAAGCCATTTAAGATCGGGGAGCCGGATACGGCCCAAATAACCATGGACCATAATTATATAAGAGCCTGGGGAGATGCCACGGGTAAGATCTCCGCCCGGGTAACCCGTGGAAATGGCTTTTTTGACTATCAGTTGTATAAGAACGGGGCAACCACCGCCTTAAAGTCGGGACAAACCCATGGGGCGCTCGATCTGACAGCTTTGGCAGCCGGGGAATATACGCTGCTGGTGCGAGATACCGCGCGTTGTCCCTATGAGCAGGAAGCGGAGTGGATGGTACGTCACATCACCATGGCCCAGCCGGAAGAGCCCTTGACCTTTGCCATCAAAGAGAACCGGGCCGTCTCCTGCCATGACCTTTCCGATGGATCAATAAAACTGGACGGTGTCGGGGGATGGGGGGATTACCGTTACCAACTGGATCAGGCCCCTGTTACGGCTTTAGGTGCGTTCGACGGATTACCGGCCGGGACGTATCACCTTACCGTGAGTGACAGTGCCGGTATCAGCTGGAAACGCGAGGTGACTGTTACCCAACCGGATGTATTGGAAGCAGATACTTTATTGACAAAAGATATCAATTGTTTTGGCGGCGAGGATGGCTGGATTAAACTTAAGATCCGGGGCGGTAACCGGTCTTACCTGGTTTCCACCGATCAGCAAAACTGGACAGAAGGGGATGAAGTGAGTGGGTTGCCTGTGGGTGATTACACCGTGTATGTGAAAGACACCATGGATTGTACCACCCGGGTGGAGGATGTTAAGTTGATCCAGCCGAAGAAGATCATCCGTACGTTTAAGGAAGAGATCAAGTCGCGTTGTTCTAATAACGAGGGGAGCATCAAGGCAAAATTTGAAGGAGGCGTGGGTACGCTTCAGTACTCCTGGAGCAAAGATACCCTTCTTGAGGGAAGTGAAATAGGTTATGTGGATTTGCCCTGGATAAAAGGAATGGAAGCAGCAAATCTCTTTTCATCGCGTTATTTTGTGGATGTAACCGACGAACATGGATGTGTGGTGCCTTTTGAATTTTTTGTGGGTGATATCACTGACCTGGCCATTGATACGATTGTAGTGAAGGATGTGAGTTGCTGGGATTACAGTAACGGGCAGGCTAAAGCAAAGGTGATAAAGGGTAATTGGCCTTATACCTATTCCTGGTCAAAAACAATCCCTTCGGTCTTGAATGATAGTGCCTGGGGAATGAAGGCTGGTGATTATGACTTGTTGGTGCGGGATGATAAGAAATGTGCCGTGCACAAAATCTTTTCAGTGGGAACCCCCGATAGCCTCTATTATAAGGCCAGCAGTCTGGTTCATCCCTTGTGCCTGGGAGGCGCAAAAGGAGCCATTCAGCTGGAAGGCACCGGCGGAACACCGGGGTATGCCTACCAATGGTCCACGGGTATCGAGGGCCCTGAAATCCGTAATGTGGATCCGGGACGATATGTCCTGAGCCTGACTGATGCCCACCACTGTCACCGTGATTTTATTTTTGACATGGCTTATCAGCGGCAGCTAAAACCTTTTGTGGGCAATGACACCCTGATTTGCCATTACAACAGTTTGCCCCTGGATGCCGGGGCTTATGCCAAGTGCCAATGGCAGGGCAACAACGGCTTTCGTTCCGGTAAACGGGAGGTTAACCTGACCGATCCGGGGGCCTATTACCTTCAGGTAACAGATGACGACCAGTGCCTGGGCTTTGATACCCTGGCACTGGATGTGAGTTATTTGACCATAACCGATTTGCAGCTCAAAGATGTGACCTGTAATGGCTTTGCTGATGGGCGGGCTGAAATTACCACTTCGCCGGCCTCCTGGCCGCAAACCATCCACTGGCCCGATGATAGTAATGGTACTGCCTGGGAGAACCTCGGTGGCGGTGATTATACGGTGAAGGTCACCGATCCCTATGGGTGTGAGGATAGCCGCCGTTTCTCCATCTATGAACCGGAAGCGTTGTCGCTGACCGTTAACCGTATGATGGATCCGCTTTGTTTTGGCGTGCCCGATGGTGTGTTGCAGGTGGCGGCCGAAGGGGCCCGGGGGGAATACCGCTACGAGTGGGATAATGGTTTCAATGGAACCAAACTGGCGGGGCTTGACACGGGAACCTATGTGTTGGATGTGTATGATAAAATGAACTGTCACCTGCGGCAGGAATTTAAATATAACTACGAGCGGACCATCTACCCGCGTCTGGGTGAGGACCTGGTGATTTGCCAGGGCAATGATGCCAAACTCTATCCTGGACTTTTTACCACCTACAGCTGGAAGCATGGCAATGAAGAGGCGGGGGTCGATACGTCCCTGGTGGTCAAAAAAGAAGGAACCTATTACGTGCAGGTGCAGGATGACGATGGTTGTATCGGCCGGGATACCATGTCGGTCACTATGCGGGAGACAGAATTGTTGCCGGAATTTCTCACGGCTAGCAGTGTGCCGGCCGGCGATACCCTGATTATGGTAGAGGTGAGCCAGCCCAAGCCCCAGGAAATCGAGTGGCACCTCACCGGTGAGCACACCGTGGTAGAGAAAGGAGACTATTTCTGCAAGGTGATCTTTGCCGAAGAGGGCATGCGGGAAGTCATGTTGAGTGCCTACACCGGTGGTTGCATGGGCCAGGCCCGTAAAATGGTGTTGGTGACCCCTCCGGGAAATCATGAACAGGCGGAAGAAGGAGCCTCGCAGGGGTATGAAAACCTGTTGGAACTAAAGGTGTCGCCTAATCCCAATGACGGCCGTTTTGCGGTAGAGGTCACCCTGGAAGAAGCTGCACCGGTGAACTTTTATGTGGTGCGAATAGGAACCGGACAGATTAATGAGCAGCGCAGGCGTTCGGGGATGGCGAAGTACCGGGAGAATTTTGCGGTACAGGGCAGTGGCCGCTATGCCGTATTTGTGGAGTCGGAAGGGGAACGACGGGTGGCTAAGGTGATTGTACATTAGAAGACGATTAACTGCGTAGGGAAAAAGTAAAAAGTAACCGCAGAGGCGCTAAGACGCGAAGAATAATGAAAATAATTAACCGAAGAGACGGAGAGACGCAGAGGGAAAAAAGGAAATTGAAACCGTAGAGGTGCAAAGGAATGCAAGATTATAGTCTTTGCGTCTTAGCGTCTCCGCGGTAAAAAATATTGAAATGATAAATCGCAGAGGGAATAATGGAAATAGTAACCGTAGAGGTGCAAAGGAAAGCAAGATTAAAACCTTAGCGTCTTAGCGCCTCCGCGGTGAAATATTAAGCGTCTCCGTGGTAAAAAAATGAGGAAAATATAACCTGTAAAAGGAACCAGTATTGAGAGCACATTATTTATTAGTGATTGTTTTTTTGTGGGCCGTTGAAGGTGTCAATGGCCAGCAGTTGGATCAGGTAGGTAAGAAAGGCGGCATAAAAGTGAATGGTGGCGTCAATGTTAACCAGGTGTTTCGCGATAATGTGGGCACCGGGGTAGATCCCTATTCCATTGTTCTGTCGGGGCAGCTGAGTACTTCGTTGTATGGGATGTCCATTCCCTTGTCGTTTACCTGGTCCAACAGCCAGTGGACCTATACCCAGCCCTTCAACCAGTTTTCGCTCAGCCCTTCCTATAAATGGGCAACCCTGCACCTGGGGTGGTCGAGCATGAGTTTTTCACCCTATTCCCTCAGCGGGCACACCTTTTCAGGGGCCGGGGTGGAGTTGAATCCCGGGGATAAATTCAGTTTTAGTGCCATGTATGGCCGGCTGCGTAAGGAGTTAAAGGGGGATACCATTCATGGGTACGATCCCCAGTACAAGCGCATGGGCACCGGCATGAAGGGGGAATACCGCTTTAAGTTCGGGGAGGTCGGCATGCATGTTTTTTATGGTGGCGATGACACCCGTAAGCCGGTGGAGCAGATCGACTCCCTGGGCATCACCCCCATGGAAAACATGGTGTTGGGCACCACCTTTACCCTTCGCCCTTACCAGCGGTTGTCGGTCAGAGGAGAGTTTAATGTCAGCTCCCTGAGCCACGACCGGCGCATCAGCCGGGCCACCGACTGGAACGGACCTGCTACCTTCCGTTATCACGCCGCCAAGTCCGACATCGCCTGGAATACCTCCCTGGGATCCATCGGGGCCGGGATGGAATATGTGGAGCCCGGTTACAATACCCTGGGAGCTTATTACACGGTGAATGACTTTGTGAACTACACGGTTAACCTGGCCACGGTCATGCTTCAGGGGCGCATCAATTTGGCTGCGAATGTGGGAATCCGGGAAACCAACCTGGATAACCAGTCGGATACCGACCAGCAGGATGTGGTTAAGAACATCAACATCGGGTTTACCCCGGGCGAGAAACTGAATTTCAATCTGTCCTACTCCAACTTCTACAACTACACCTTTGTACGCACGCTCTTTGAGGAGACCAATGCACACACGGAGTATGAATTGATGGATACGGTGAAGTTCACGCAGATCAATGAAAATATTAGTCTCTCGGGCAATTGGCGCCTGAAAGAGACAGAACAGGTCAAACACAACCTGAACGCTAACATCAATTGGCAACAGGCCACCCAAAACCAGAGTGACACCCCGGAGAATGCCGACTCCCGTTTTATCAATGCCTCCGGGGGGTATATGTGGTCCAGGCCCAAGCAGGGCTTTTCGGCAGGTCTTAACATGAATTATTCGCGTAATAAGGCCTCGGAGGTGCTGGGCGAAGCCTACGGCCCCATGCTTTTTGTGCGTAAATCGATGTTCGATAAAACATGGCGCAACAGCCTGTCGGTTTCCTGGAATGGCACCTACCAGGATGGGGTGTCCACGGGAAATGTGATGACGGCCCGCCTGGGGAGTAACTATGCCTTTAAGAAGAAGCACCTTTTTAACCTGAGTGTGGCCTATAGCCACCGTAAACGAAATGGCTCGGGCGAAGGGTACCTCACGGCTACCCTGGGGTATAGTTATTCGTTTGGCTGGCCTAAGAAGGAGGGAAAAGAGTAAAAAAGTATCTCTCGCAAAGACGCGAAGACGCAGAGAATAAGTAAAATGAAAGAAAACTTTAGCGACTTGGCGTGGGATAAAATAAAAAGGATTAACCGCAGAGGCGGGGAGATGCAGAGGAGAACAAAACTAAATTCTTAGCGTCTTAGCGCCTTTGCGTGAATAAAACAGAAAGTATGAAACGGCTATTAACCCAGATCCTATTAATTATTGTATGCCTGAGTGCAGCAGCCCAGGTACATTACCCTATCCGGACATTTACCATCCTGAATTCGCCGTTGCCTTACACGCTCAGCGGGTTTGCCAGTGAGCCGGGGCGGATGATGCTGAACATCAACGTGGATGATATCTCGCTGGATCAGTACGCCGTCAAGTTTCGTCTTAACATACAGGGTAATGGCATCCGGCTGTATACCAAACCCACCATGCACCAGGAGCCTTTCTTCATGGACGGCGGCATCAATGAATCCTTCACCGGGATGGACCTGGAGCAGTTTTTCAATCCCGACAACCTGATCTTCGAAGGGTACAGCCGCAATGAATACAAACGTAACGGGCGGTTGCCCGAGGGTGTGTACCGGATCAGTGTGGATGTGCTCGACTATTACCGTGGTTTTAACGTGTCGCAGGCCACGCCGGGCATGGCCATGATATACCTCACACGCGCTCCCCGCCTTACCTTTCCAGCCACCCAAACGGAGGTAGACCCCGGCGGCGTGCCTAATATACGTTTTTCGTGGCTGGCCACCATGCCGGCCGATCCCCTGGCTGATGTGGCTTATCGTTTTCGCCTGTGGGAGATACGTCCGGCTGGGCGTGATCCCTATGAGATGGTACAGGTCTCTGCCCCCGTCTTCAGTGAAGAGGTGGATGCGGCCAACTTTATCTATGACATCAGCCGGCCGCCCCTGATCGATGGGATGTGGTATGCCTGGCAGGTGCAGGCCTTCGACCGGGAAGGAAGGGCGTTGTTTAAGAACGACGGTAAGTCAGAAGTTTTCTCTTTCCGCTATGGTAAAAGCTGTATGATCCCTGAACTGGTGATCACCGGTGTGGGGCACACCGATGTGTCGCTGCGATGGTCCGGAGACGGCTCTGTTCAGCTCTACCGCCTTTTCTACAAACGCACCGATGACAGCGATTGGCAGCAGGCCGAGACCGGCAGTCTTACCTATAAGCTGGAAGGGCTGGATGACAATACCGGCTATGAACTGAAGGTACAGTCCATCTGCTCCGACACAGAAAGTGATTTCAGCCGGGTGGTGCGCTGTAAAACCGATCGTATTGTGGATTACACCTGTGGGGCCAAAGGGGATGAGTTTGACCTGTCCAATACGGAGCCCCTGGTCTCGCTGGGCAAATATGATGAATTTAAAGCTGCCGACTTTGTGATAGAGGTGGAAGAGGCCAGCGGCTCAGGCGGTAGTTTCAGTGGTACCGGGTATGCTTTGGTGCCCTACCTCAACTTCCTCAAGTTTAAAGTCACCTTCGATAACATCACCATCAACAGCGACCGCCGCATGATAGACGGCTCGGTGGCTTTTGTGTATGACGAATCAACGGGATTTGTTGTAGGATTAGGTGGTGGAAAAGGTAAGGATAAAGGGGAAGATAATACCCAGTTAGAGGTGGTTGATGTGAAGGAGCAATTGGAGAAGGCCACCGATGAACTCATTGAAGTAGATGGTGAGGTTACGGATGTGAAGGTGGATGGGAATACGGTGATTATCACCAAAAAAGATGGTTCTACGCAACAGGAAAGTATTGGAAATGGTGAAACTGTAGGTGTGATTCCTTCAGATGGCGATCAGGTTTATGTGGCTGATCAGGCAAGTGGTCAGGTCTTTGTGGTGAATAAGAACTCTACTGGGGGGAGTGCTTCAACTGTAGGTACCGCCTCCCAGACCGGCCAGTATGGTTGTACCACCACCTTTCTGCCCGCCAAAAACCAACGTTATGGATTCGACGCTGTGGGGGATGGTAGGCATAAACCCGATACTTATTTTAAGAAGAGCAAGGGGGGCGATCTTATCCACTGGAAATCTCTGGGAGCTGGCACCACCGACTTTGTGGACCTCTCCATCCAGGGCGATGTGTCGCCCGACAGCTTGCGTTACCTGCGTGAAAGTGGTGTGCTGACCCCTGTGTCGCCATCAGGAAAAAACCAGCGGTTGTTGCTCACCGGCCTGGCAGGCGGTGAAGAGGACATTCTCACCGTGGCTTTGGCCACCTCCCAACAGGTGAACGACAGCACCAAACAGGAGAAACTCACTGAAACGGGAGCATTGGGCATTGTTGCCTACGACCGCATTTTACGTGATGTGGTATTGGTACCAGTCAATGGGGCTCAATGCCCGGAATCCCCCGGCATTATTAAAACTGAGTTGAATAAAATCTATGCCCCTGCCGTTGTCGATTGGGAGGTCTCTATTGCACCTAACCTGGCAGTGACCAAGCTTAGTACCGACGGTTTTAAAGTGGAAGAAATAGAGAGCAGTTATACCAAAGACATGAATCGTGTAATAAGTACATTCATTAAAGAGCACCGTATTAACAAGGAAACTCTTTACCTCTTTTTTGTAAATGTACCCAACATCAGTAGTACTGGTTATATGCCATTATCCGGGCCCTATGGATTCATCTTCAATTTTGGCAGCAACACAACAGTATTGGCACATGAGTTGGCGCATGGAGCCTTTAATTTGCGACATGTATTTGATAGCCAAAATGAATATTTCCTGTCTGAACGATCAAGTGAAAACCTAATGGATCATTCTAATGGAGATCAATTATGGAAGTACCAGTGGGATCTCATCCATTCCCCAGAGACCGTTATTATCCCGTCCTTTGATGAAAGTGAGGAAGATAGCAATTCAGAAAATGACACAAATAATGACAAAAGTAAAGTTGTAAATCAAAACATTGGATTTAATATTAAAGGTAATGACCAGGTGCGGTTTGGGCCAATCTTGATAACTCTGAAATCAGATCCAGTTAAATCAACTGATAATAGTGATGCGGAGTGTAAGTATTCTGTCGATAAGGTTGATTTTGAACTTGTTTTAGACGATAAGGCCATTGGAAAATATTCCAGTGAAATTGTAGGGGCACAACTTTCATATGTTTTGGATTGCAAAACAGGTATGTTGAAAAGTGCAGATATTACATGGGAGCAATCCAATGGAATCGAGATAAAAGACATTGGTTTTATTGATGCACTAATAACTAAAGTTAATTTGAAAATAAATACTGAAGGTGTTCTTAGTGGAGCTGTCAATTTTGCAGCTAATCTAAATAAGGATAAGAACATCAGTTCTTTGGTGGTTGTAAGGAAAGGATTAAGGGGGGATTTCCGTTTTGATTTTATGGTATCGGATGATAATGTATATGCAGGAAGTTTTGACTTGTCAGGTATTAATGGTGTAGAAATAGATTTAATTAAATCAGATAAGATAATTGCATCTGTTGCCAAAGGGACACTTAACGCAACAGGAAGTTTAACTGCTGACTTAAAATTAGGAGAACCTGTAACATATTCTGAAAAAGGGTTTAGTGTATCTTTAAAGTCTTTAGAAGGAAATGTGACGTATCAAATAGGAGAAAGTACTATTAAGTTTAATTCCATATCGGGTAGTGTATCAATCGGAAATATACCAGGCATTAATACTTCTATTGATCTTAGCTTTGAAAAAGCGGACAATTTTATTTCAGGTACTGTTACGAAAATGGATAAGATTAAGTTTTATGGAATGGAATTCGACGCTAAAAAGTTAAAAGTTCAATTCACTAATCAGTTTGAACTTGAAGCAATTGAAGGTAAAAATATAGTGGCTACTTATAGTAATACTAAGGATGATAAAACGCTTATGGGAGAGATAATGATCAACCATGTTTTGATAAGCGATAATAGCATTCAGAAGTTAACCGGTGGCGGTACTGTTTCATATGTTCCGTTTGCTAAAGTAATACTCTCTGGTGGCGAATATAATGTAGATGATAAAAGTGTTCATTTTGCTGCTAATGTCGATGTTAAGGCCAGTGAGAATAATCAGGCCAAAACAACGATAAGTAAAGTAATAATAAAAAAGGATGGCAGTTTTGAGATTGGAGAGGTATCTATAGATGCCATTATGCAGGCAGGACCTCTTACAGTTGAGTTTGAAAGTAAACCACGCAATTCCAAGAATATAAAAAGTGTAGAAGCGAAGGTTAGTTTAAAAGTGAAAGAAGGAGACGTTGATAAAACAGTATCGTTCAGGTCAAAGGTTGATTATAAAAAAGATAAAAGTGCTGGAATCACTTATGTGAAAGTTCAAGCTAGTGATTTGGATATAGAATTTCCTGAGATTTATTCAATAGATAGTAAGGTTAGATCTGTGAGTTTTGAATATGCCAAAAATGAAGATGGAACTGATGATTTTGCTGGAACTATTACTTTGGATGCATCTTTAAAAGAGGATAAATATATCTATAAAGATTTAGTTAAACTCAAGAAGGGAGTCGAAGGAACCATTTCTTATGTGATAGATTCAAAAATGAAAGACAATCCATTGGGATATTTTGACCTCAGCAATTTGAAAAATTTAAAGCTTGAATTAATAAAAGAAGATAAACCTTTAGCAATTTTTTCAGGAAGTATTTCTCAAGCGGGATTAATGAGTGGCAAATTTAAAGTAGTAAAGGAACAGGCATTTGCCTCATCTGGATTTAAAGCTACACTAAAGAAATTCGATATTGATGCAAGCTATCACTTGAAGGATAGTGAATTCAATTTTAAATCCGGAAAAGGTGCAGTAGTAATTTCAGATATTAGGGGAATTGAGGGGCAAATCGGAATCGAGTTGGAATACCTCAATAATAATTGCATAGCATCCTTAGCTGCTAGTCAGCAAGGTCTGCAGTTTTGCAAAATGGAAATGTCTGATTTGTTCTTTGAGTTGACAATGGATACAGACTTAAACCTAAAAAAGATAAATGGTGGATTCGCTATTCAACCCGAAGGAATGACTTCAAAACTATGTCTGTCTGAAGTCCTCATTGAAGAAGGTAAATTAAAAAGTCTAAAATCCAGTGGAAACATTGATTACAACGCATTTAAATTCGATATTTTAAATGCCTCTTATGCTAATTCAAAGATGTCAATAAATGCAAAAGTACTTCTTGGAGATTCATATGTAGCAGTGGATAAATTTGAGATTTCAAGTGAAGGTAAAATCAGTATTGGAAAAGCTGAAGGATCCATAAATAAGTCACTAATGGCTATTCGTTTTGATGCTGCATTTAGCGATGATAGATTTCAGGGATCATTTGATGCTATCATATCAAAAAAGTTGAATGTAAGTGGAACGGTTGATATGGGATCGAGTGCCTGTTCAGCTTGCGATGAAGGCTCTTATAGTTTTGGATATTACAGTTTAACGGTTGGAAGTGCCATTCCAGTGTTTCCCGGCATATCAATTTCAAAATTAGGTGGTCGATTTGGGTATAATTACAGTATTGATTTCCAGAAAAAAGAACGATATGGTACTCCCAAATATGGAAATAATCTGGCTGGTCTATCATTTGGTTTACAAGATAATGCCGGTATAGTTGAATTGGCTGTTGACCCGGCAATATATCAATGGGGTAATGAAAAGGCCAGTTTATCTTTACAAGGAACTATTATAGCTCCTAAAACAAATCCAGTGTTTAGAGGAGAAGCCAATATAACATTGGCTATGCCTTCGTATGATATTTATGGTAATATCGAGGCAGATGTGAAAATTCCAGCTAAATCCGGTTGGATACTGAATGCCAATCAGACGGTTAAGTTTAATATGACTGAAAGAGTAAAAAGTTTTTCAACTACTAACATGAACGCTTCAATATTGAAAGTGATGAATTTCAATGGAAGTTTTGATAATACCAGGAATTATAATGAAGCTGGTGTGTTAACGAGTGCGAAGGGACATCTTGATGGCAATCTTGGTTATGGATTCACCTCTCAGATTAAGAAGGAAGGCACAGGATATAGTTTAGATTGCAAATTTGACTTCGATTTCAATGCTTATCTGTCTACTGATTTTACTGATCAAGGGTTGAAGAGTGCATCATTTGGTGGAAATATACATTCAAGTGGTTCTGTTGATGTAAAAGCGTTAGGTTGCGAGTTTAGTCCTTACTGTTCTGTGGACGGGGAGGCAAATGTCAAGTACATCAATCCTTCCTGGAAGATGGATGCCAGCTATAAACTTGTAGTTGGATTGGAAAAAATTGGGGAGACTACGATCGATGGAAGATATTCTTACACTTTCACTGAATAAAAACAAATTTTATTAAAAAAGTAATTTTGAATGATGAGGAAAAATATTCTGATTGTATTTTTAGTATTTATGCTTGGAAATGTTTTGTTTGCTCAATCTAACTATACTTTGATTGGTGAAAGAAACGCCAAAAACATAAGCCTTCTATGGTCTGTGGACAAATGGGATAATAACCTGGAAGGTGTATATGTAAAGCGAAGGAGTATATTAAAAAATGGTCAAACCTCAGATTGGAAGCTCCTTACTACAGAGTTATTAGTGCCGTATAATCAGGTGAATAAAAGTCTGAGTAACGTATCTAACTCAAAAACTATCGTTAGAGAACTTGTGAGTAAAAGGGCTGCCCTTATTCAAAATACCGTCTCGAGTACTACAAAAATTACAGAAATAAGTGCTGGAGATTTTAAAAAGGAATTGCTTCAAGATCCAACAGTGCAAAAGATGTTAGGGTTGATGTTTATTTTTGATTACGACATTGCCCTTATGTATGGTTTTGGATATGTTGATGTGAAATTTCCTAAAAAGGAAATCGTTGAATATGGCCTCTTTCCTGTTACTAACGGAATAGAATCTACGGCACCTGCTGCTGTTTTTCAATGGAATGCGGAGAAATTAGCCAATTTAAATGTAAAAGTGGTTAAAGAAAAGATTAAACGGAAAGGAAAGAAAATACAATTGCGACTCGAATATAACGGAGAAGAATTGGATAGTATGAAAACACTAGCTGGCTTTAATGTTTATCGTAAAGTTAATAGTGAGGATTTTAGTAGAATCAATAGCAAGGTAATCTGGTTGAGTAAAGCTACCAAAAAACGAGTACTCAATTTTGGTGATAAAATAGAAGATGAAAATCAACAATATACCTACGCCATTACACCTGTTTCAGTCTTTAAAAATGAGGGAGCAGCCAGTGAATTGACATGGAATAAAGCTGATGAAGTTATTTTGCAAGCACCTGAACTCTATACAAAACAGCATCCTAATATAGATTTCATAAAGGAAGGTGTTAAACTACAATGGAAATTTGAAGATAATCATGAGAAAGAAGTTAGAGGATTTATTGTTCAGCGTAAAGCAGGATCAGAAACTCAGTTCATAACTATCTCTGATACTCTTATGGCAGATGTTAGAACATATACTGATAATTCTTTGCAGGATTCTGATATTAAAAACTTCTATTACCGTGTAATTGTAAAACCCAAAGAGTCATTTGGTATTTGGAGTAATGTGTTAAGGTTATTTTATAACCCCAAGCCGATAGTGAAAGAAATGAAAGAATTGACTGCTACTCCCAGAATTGAAAACGATCAAGCATTTGTACAACTAAATTGGCAAGCTGAAAACGATTTTATCAATCAGATTCATGGCTTTTTGGTATACTGTGACAGATCTGGTGGAATATTAGCAAAAGAAAGTGATATCCCGGTTTTTAAAGATACAAGTTATGAGTATCGTATTGAAGGAGGTGCTGGCCGAAACTATC
This sequence comes from Marinilabiliaceae bacterium JC017, assembly GCA_004296775.1. Taxonomy (GTDB): domain Bacteria; phylum Bacteroidota; class Bacteroidia; order Bacteroidales; family Marinilabiliaceae; genus JC017. Next base: position 5,494 of record RHGE01000032.1, on the reverse strand, counting down.
AATTCACCATAAAGTATGAAAACCTTGATGGTAGTTCTGGTAATTATACCGATACCATTGATGTTGTGATCCCTTCTAAGAAACTTCCGTTTATTACTGTTTGGCCTTTTACAATAGAAGAAAAGAATCTAATTTTCCAATGGAAATACCCGAATAATATTATGGATTTAAAAGGTTTCAGGATTTATCTGAATAATCAATTGGTCGAAGATGAGAATCAGGTTAATAAATCACAACGTTCATGGACTTTGGAGAATCTGGAACCAGGAACATACGAACTTGAGATGCAAGCTGTGAGTGAATCTGAAGTAATAAGTAAACGATCTCAAAAACGGATCATTGAGGTGAATTAACGGATCAATTGAAATACCCAGTGGAGAGACTAGGATTATGCATAGATCATAGTAACTATGTAAAGAAAAAAGGATAAATCTCTAATTTCCACCGTTCGCCGTAGTATCTGCTAAAGTGCGTTTTGTAAGGATGAGGGGGGAGGTGATTTAAAGCGCACAAACACGACAACGTGGTTGCACAGGTACGTCAACGTAGGTTGCATAGGTACGTCAACGACGTTGACTAGATACGACAAAAATAGATTGGCTGCAATTGGGTTGCAGGTTATTGACCTGATAACGTGCGTAGCACCTGTCAGCGTCGGGAATAAATGCTGTTAGATTCCTCCAGCTCAGCGTAAAGGCCAATTAGCACGAGGCTCGGCAAAGTTTGCAACTTCGTCGTTTCTAACGGTTAGCTTTCAGCTGACATTGTGCAGCAAACCAATGTAATGGAGTGTAAAAAGCCTGGTGTCAGAAGAAGTCAGTTAAAAGTGCGTTTTGTAAGAATGGAGGTGAGAGGTGATTTTCAAAATGCGTACAAACAGGTAAACCTGGGTTGTACAGGTATGTCAACGTAGGTTGCATAGGCAAGACAACCTAGGTTGATCAGGTACGACAACGTAGGTTGACTAGGCACGACAACGACGTTGATCAGGCACGACAAAAATAGATTGGCTGCAATTAGTCGGCTACGATTTTGATTAAATGGAGTTGCAATCATCTCTTCGAGTGGTTGTTGTGTGCGGCGGTTGTCGGGAGGCATTAACGCTGTCAGGACCTTCGGACGCTTCCAGGTTGCTGGTTGTTGACCTGATAGCGTGCGAAGCACCTGTCAGCGTCAGAAAGAAAGGCTGTTAGACCTTTTCCAAAGTTTTAAACTCTGCAAAAGGTAAATGCCTGTTCCGTAATATTATTCATGCAATAAAGTATTGGGTATGCATTTAGACCTTGAGGTTTTTAAAACCTCAAGGTCTACGTGGTTATACAGATACGACAAAAATAGATTGGCTGTAATTAGCCGGCTGCGATTTTGATTAAATGGAGTTGCAATTATCTCTTAGTCTTTTTGTTGTATGCTGCGGATGTCGTGAGGTATTAACGCTGTCAGGACCTTCGGACGCTTCCAGGTTGCTGGTTGTTGACCTGATATATTGCTTTGCTTCTGGGATCAGCATGAATTAATTATTGCGAAGCAATAGTAATTCGCTGAATTCGTTTAATTCGCGGTTCCCTAAAAAAACTGCTTAGCAGTTACAGTTGATTTACATGACGCAGAAATATAAACCTGCTAAAGCAGGTAAAATTAAGTTTCGGAAGAAACGATTAAGCCTCATCAATAATTGCGAAGCAATAGTAATTCGTCTAATTCGACGAATTCGCGGTTCCTTAAAAGACGTAGCTGAATTGTAAGACCATTAGTTGCGAAATCTCTGTCAGCATCGGAAAGAAAGGCTGTTAGATTCCACCTGCTCAGCGTAAAGTCCAACCAGTACGAGTCTCGGCAAAGTTTGCTGCTCCGTCGTTTCTAATGGTTAGTTCCCATCTAACATTGCACACCAAATCAATGTAATAGAGTGTAAAAAGCTTGGTGTCAGAAGAAACCTAGGGAAAGCGTGCGTTTTGTAAGAATGGAGGTGAGAGGTGATTTTCAAAATGCGCACAAATAGGTTAATCTGGATTGCACAGGTACAACAACGTAGGTTGCATAGGCATGACAACGTAGGTTGACTAGGTACGACAACGACGTTGACCAGGCACGACAAAAATTGATTGCAATTAGGCGGTTATGATTTTGGTTAAATGGAGTTGCAAGTATCTCTTAGTCTTTTTGTTGTGTGCTTCGGTTGTCGGGGGCGTTAACGCTGTCAGGACCTTCGGACGCTTCCAGGTTGCTGGTTGTTGACTTGATAGGGTGCGAAGCACCTGTCAGCGTCGGAAAGAATAGCTGTTAGATTCCAGGCTCAGCGTAGAGGCCAACCAACACGTGATGCAGCAAACTAATGTAATAGAGTGTGAAAAGCCTGGCGTCAGAAGAAGTCAGGTAAAAGCCCCCTTCGCTGGTGCGCGATTGTATCGTGTTCCATTAAAACTTCACACATTGCTTTCTTCGTGTACCCGATAGTTCTTTTGTCTGAAAAAATAGGATTAACGGGCGCAATAGTGCGTTATGGATAAATATGAGAGGTAAGAAAGATGCTCCAGATTACCATTGTTGCGAAATAAAGGCATGGATTCGGGGGTATATCGCTTTGCGTTACTTGCTGGTACTATGGTAGTAATCTTCTCTAGTCAGTAGGTCTGTTAGGGTCGGATAATGATAGTTTTCGTTTCAAATTATTGTGTCGAATTTACAAACTAATACTCTAAAATAATATTGTTACCAAATTATCTATAAAGCCAGAATTTTTTAATAGAAAAAGTAGTGCAAAATCACGGGTTCACGTGTTTTTTATTAACGGGTAATTTTTCAACTTTAAAAATTGAAATAAATAAAAACAGAAGGAAATGAAAAAAATAAATTTATTATTAGGAATTCTAATGTTAAGTGCTTCATTATTTGCACAGAAAATGGAAAATGTTGTATGGAACAAAAAGTACGGTTTTGAAGAAGGAATGACTCAAGCTTTAATGTATAAACCAAATAGTGAAATTGACGAGCGGAGAGGTGGTTTTCTCAGTACTGGTGGTGAAAGTATTTTAATCATTAATTCACAAAAGGGAACTTTACATGTCTACCCAATGAATATTGAAACTGGTGAAATGGGGGAGTTAAAATTTGAGAAAAATCTCCAAAGAAAAGGAACATACGGAGCAACAATTCTTACAAACCAAGAGAAAACCTATTTGCTTATTTCTTATGCTGATTATGGAGAAGCTGAAATGTATGCCATAAATAATGATGGTAGTATTGGAGAAAAAACCTGGAGTACAGAAACGTGGGAAAGAGGTATTAACTTAACTGCTTTTGTAGAACCTAATAGATTAATGCTTTGTAAACCTGATGCAGGATGGGCTTGGGGATTTGAAGTGAATTTTGAAAATGGCACAATAGATAATTGTCTATGGGCTACCCAAGATTGGGTTAAAGGAATAACAGGAATGACAGGTAACTTTTCTAACTTTTTATTAGTTAAACCTGATGGACAATTTTGGGATTTTGACTTTAGGGATAATGCACCTGTTATGAAATATTATACCAATTCGTATGATAAAAACATTACAACCATAGCTTGTGGAACTTCACAGGATTTGGTTTTTATTGGTGATCCTGGTGCAGGAAAACAATGGATTCTGAGTACTCAAAATCATAAAGAAATTCAAGTTAAGTGGGCTACTGGTGATTGGGAGAAAGGCTTAACTGTTCAGGCGGCTATTGAAAATTGGCCTAATAGATTTTTATTTGTAGCGAAGCCAAATACAGGATCAGCTTGGGTGTTTAAAATAGAATAATCGTTTGTAATTGAATTATATCAAGGAGCCAATTGGCTCCTTTTTTTTGCTTCGCTATTAGTAATATCCAACCAACACGCAGCTTGTTGAGGTTGTCAACAACGGTAAGTTTTAACGAATATTGCACAGCAAGCAAGAGTATAAAAAAACAGGTACCGAAAGGAGTCAGGCGTTTTATACCGAGAGCATTCATAGCAGATCAGTTTGTCATGATAATACTTTGTTCCGAATGATTTTCTTTTTTTGAACATGTTCTCCGTTCCGGTTGTCCCATGCCTGTGTCTAATCGAGGACATGCTTCTGTCTCTGATAATATCTTCTCTATGACCCTGTGTTTAATGTATCTCCACCGCCCTCAACAAGATCTATGCCCCGGCCATTGTGGACTGGCAGGTCTCCATCGACAAGAACCAAGAGGTGACCAAGCTCTCGTTTGACGGCTTCAAGGTGGAAGGTACCGGCATGCTGAGCAAATACCATTTTTTAATGTGTTTTTCGTGTACAGCGGTTGTCGGGAGACATTAACGCTGTCAGGTCCTTCTGGCGCTTCCAGGTTGTTGGTTTTTGACCTGATAGCGTGCGAAGCACCTGTCAGCGTCAGAAAGGATGGTTGTTAGATCTTTTCCAAAGTTTAAAACTTTGGAAAAGGTAAATGCCTGTTCCGTAATAATATTCATGCAATAAAGCATTGAGTATGCCTTTAGACCTTGAGGTTTTAAAACCTCAAGGTCTACGTGGCTATACAGATACGACAAAAATTGATTGGCTGTAATTAGTTGGCTGCGATTTTGATTAAATAAAGTTGCAAATGTCTATTCGTGTGCTTGTTGTGCACTGCGGTTGTCGGGAGGTATTAACGCTGTCAGGACCTTCGGACGCTTCCATGTTGCTGGTTGTTGACCTGATAGGGTGCGAAGCACCTGTCAGCGTCGGAAAGAAAGGCTGTTAGACCTTTTTCAAAGTTTTAAACTCTGCAAAAGGTAAATGCCTGTTCCGTAATATTATTCATGCAATAAAGTATTGGGTAAGCCTTTAGACCTTGAGGTATTTAAAACCTCAAGGTCTGATTTCTGTTGCAGGAGATATTGAATCATTCCTGGTACCTTCGTGCATGTATTTGCTGGTTGTAGGAGTCGACTACATGTTATATTTAATGGAAGTTGGAAATATTGCTTAGTGAGCAGGGGGAGAGCGACCAAAAAGAATAAATAGTAACCGCAGAAACACAAAGTTGCAGAGGAATATAAAATCAAAAACTTCGCGACTCAGCGTCTCCGCGGTGAAAAAAAGATAATGTCCTGTACCGAATGAATTCCTTTTTTTGGACATGCTCTCCGTTCTGGTTGTTCCATGCCTGTGTCTCGACTGTCCCGAGCCTCTGTCTAACCGAGGACGGACATGCCTCTGTCTCTGATAATATCTTCTCTGTGTCTATCATATAACAAGCTCGTAAAGTGCCTCACTGCCAGAGATTAGTCCTTTTGTTCTGGATACGGCTTGTTCAAGGTGTATTAGTTTATTCTATATAACTCTTTTAAATCCTCACTGGTTGATATTACAATCAAACCACCCCGATTTTCATTGCTTACTCAATGAAAATCACCCCTCCTAATTCTTTTAGGAGGGGAAAGAAGTGACCGGGCGAAAAGAAAATGAATTACGAGTATTTGAATCCTTTTAGCAGATGTGTAGAACAATCCTCTCTGCAT
>RHGE01000307.1 GCA_004296775.1 Marinilabiliaceae bacterium JC017 | reverse complement strand
GCACAGTATTCCATCAGCATTTTTGAAGGTTAGACTATATCACATTGGTAATGAATGATTCAATRAATAACTGACTGTTCATAACATTATACTGCAATTCAATCCATTTCATTATTATTATTATTATTATTATTATTATTGTTATGATTTACTGACATGAGAGAGTGACTCTTGTGACCATCACCTTTAATTACTACTTTAGTAATGATTACATYTGAATTTGCAATATTTCTTCTCTATTAAACAAACGTTTGACTTGATTGTTCAATAGGAATTTWCGCCTTATTGAATGGAAATGCATTTTGTGGTGTTACGTKGTAAGTGAACGGTATGTTAGTTGTTATGTTAAAAATGCATGAAATTGATAAATTGTGTTTCTACATGAGATGAAACGATGTAAATTACTTGTTGTCACTGCTGGTGCATCTATCTTTGTGATATTTCTGTTAGTTTTGTATAAAGAAGTCTTGTAAACATAGATAGGAATGAGTGTTGAATATGTAGTATGTGTCAGGCCGATCAGATATAGTAAAGATCGTGCAGGTGGTGGTGGTGGTGGTGGTGGTGGTGGTCACATTGCAGACCGATGCACAGTATTCCATCAGCATTTTTGAAGGTTAGACTATATCACATTGGTAATTCCATCAGCATTTTTGAAGGTTAGACTATATCACATTGGTAATGAATGATTCAATGAATAACTGACTGTTCATAACATTATACTGCAATTCAATCC
>RHGE01000306.1 GCA_004296775.1 Marinilabiliaceae bacterium JC017 | reverse complement strand
TTAAGGTAGGCTAAATCTCCTAGTAGAATTATGGATTTACTSGAGATTATTCAGGAGTCTGAACACCCGTTGTAGAGATACGTTTTTATTGYTAAACATAAATAAAATCCACAAGCGTACAGCGAGCWAGCACACTGTGAAACCACGACAGTATATGTGAGTGTGTGTGAGTGTGTGTTAAAAATCCATATAWATGTTTGAGTGTCAATCAAGTGTGGATAAATTATTGATTATGTGWATGTTACAACCAATAGGAGAATAGAWTGAGGTTGATGTGCAGACACGCGCTCAATYATACACACACAGAAATGAACATAGTGAATTRAGTGTCTGAATTACAGTGAGTAGACAAATGATACAATAGTTGAATGGGCTTGCTACAGCRACCAGCATCACGATGGAACGAGTGTCAAKGTGGCTCGACCAACCGCCCACGAGCCATCAAGATCGAAACATATGAACTGGAGATGCCGGTTCTCCAGCCAGTCGACACACCCYTGACTCTTGTACCKATCGATAGCTGAGGCAGTGTTCAGGCTAATTTCCTCTATATCTCACTCCAATAAATGATATCCCGTTAACTCAGTATTTAASGTAGGCTAAATCTCCTAGTACAATTATGGATTTACTCGAGATTATTCAGGAGYSTGAACACCMGTTGTAGAGATACGTTTTTATTGYTAAACATAAATAAAATCCACAAGCGTACAGCGAGCWAGCACACTGTGAMACCACGA
>RHGE01000305.1 GCA_004296775.1 Marinilabiliaceae bacterium JC017 | reverse complement strand
ATCTCGCTTCGTTGTAACCATCTGGCATGTGGCCGAATATTAATTCTCCTAATTCATTTTTTCTTTTGCATCATATGGTGGGTTGTTATTTCAAAATGCGCATGGTATGCCCACAAAGGACAATTCCTTAAAACCGGGATTAAAGACAGGTAATAAGCATGAGGCATTAAGGGGCAATTTTATCACTAATCGGTATTGTTTATTGAACCAAAAGTAAATAGAGAAGATGGCATCAGGGAATCGATTGTAATTTTGTAGGATTATGACAACAACTTCATATTATTCGGCAAGCAACATTAATAAAAAGCACCCATTCTCCTACCAGAGAGCTCAAGAGTTGAGTAGGAAATTCATGAAACAGGCCGGCGCCATCGTCCAACTTTATTATATCCTTCATTAAGCTATCGTTATTTTAATTTCTCCATTTAACGGTAATAAGCCAGCTTTTTTGTTACTTTCGTTGCAACGAAGGATATAATACTTATACGCTGGGCCGCATAGTTAAAAAGGTAAAATTAAGAAATAAGCTCTCGGCAATTAAAGAGAATTGAGGATAATTGAAGAAAAAAAAGAAAAGTAATATTCACAAAGATAAAAGAGGACGTGAATATATAAAGGAGTCTTATTTTGTAAGAGGTAAAATGAAATTCCGAAAGGTATATGTGATAGATGGCATTCCAGTAGAAGAATTTTATGAAAAAAATGCAACAGATTTTGACCACTTCAACAATGGAGAATA
>RHGE01000304.1 GCA_004296775.1 Marinilabiliaceae bacterium JC017 | reverse complement strand
TATGCTTTGCAATGGCTCACTGTGTCTTACCTCACCTTCTCCACTTTCACGAATCGAGGAATGAGTCGAGGAGAATTGAATTGTTCGAAGTTTCAGTGTGAATTCCCATGACACGTTGTGTGTTTCTTGATACGTGCTGAAGCGAGTGTGTGAATAGAATATTGTCGACATACTGCAAGTGGAACGACTAATCAATATGTCATCGAACATTTTGCTTACATTTTGTGCTTGCCTATCGATGTAGGCACGTGACGGATGCTAGTGTCAGTGGTCGGGAAGTGTTTGTTGGTGTTGATCTAGTGTTGATGAGTGTTGTGTAGATTGGTGTGTRTGTGTGTGTGTGTGTGTAGATGTGAGAACTTTCCCGYGCYGGGAATCGAACCCGGGCCGCCTGGGTGAAARCCAGGAATMCTAACCACTAGACCACGCGGGACAACCTACTGTCCAACAGAACAACACACATCATCCATTCACAATTACTAACATGCACATACACCATATGTCCACATACTACTACAGTCTATATCAACATCACCAACACATACGCAACAACATTCATCACACAAGCATCGAAAACGCACTATTCCAGCATACTCATCACCAATTCAAATAACAACATCCCCAACAACGACATTGTCGTCGTCATCATCATCAATATCATGAACAACATCACCAATTCAAATAACAACATCCCCAACAACGACATTGTCGTCGTCATCATCATCAATATCATGAACAACA
>RHGE01000303.1 GCA_004296775.1 Marinilabiliaceae bacterium JC017 | reverse complement strand
TTGGAGCATAAGGCCATGATTAATAAACAATGAAAAATAGGAAAGGATAAACCATATATTCTGTGATTTGGTTGTATTCAATATTCAACAATCGGGCTCGTTATATTCTTGTTCTGTCTAGATACTAGGTGGTCCGTAATAAAGTGCCTCATCGGTGGGCGGGAGTTCAAGGGAATGTTGAAGCTCTTTASASTYTAGWAACARGGTTATTAGCCTTTTGAATYTKSTAAAMSTRTCACAGTTACGGATAGGYATTGGCARCCTGTTCCACAATAAACTATACCGTACTGTAAAAAACGTACAACGCATTTGTTTTTGGTGTTTTACGGTAAGTAATGTATATGCGTTGTTTCTWAGTCTATAGGCTRGKTCRTGGRTSATAGTYGGGCAGGAGGTTAGAAAAGAGAGCCCATGTATCGCTTTGTAAAGGAATATTAAATTGTTGTTTAGTCTACGGTGCCATAAAGGTTCTAAAGAGAGGTTCTTACATCTATCTGTGTAATGTTTGCTGGTCAGTAACGACACCCTCCCTCCTTTTGTGATGTCAGGCTCTCTTACGTTTGTGGTAATTATGAATACTGCTTTAATCAAAGCCCATAGTTGGAATACAGTCTCTACTAGGTCCATGTTACAAGCAAATCAGATAGTTAAAAAGTTTATTTTATGGGTTAGATGTTCACATAGTATATCATACCGCTATGAAGATAACTAATGGTTCAAAGACGTAAGAACTAATAGCAAAT
>RHGE01000302.1 GCA_004296775.1 Marinilabiliaceae bacterium JC017 | reverse complement strand
CTGGAGGGATAATATCAACCACTTGACGTCCATCCGATGGATCCGCGATAGTTATTTCGTACCCCCCTTTTTCTTTTCTTATAATTTTGTTTACTATACCTGCTGCTGTAGCATTATAAACTGTATTGTTACTCTTACTCCCGTCGGGATAAATCTGGCCCCGTCCCCTGTTCCCGCCTACATATATGGGATATTTTAAAAAGTGAACATCTTTCTTACTAGCGGGGTCGGGAGAAAGAATAGGAAAGGTTATTTCACTATATTTYTGACCAGGAACAGGACCTATCACAAGAATATTTTTTTTWKTGGGRCGATARYTCTGAAAAGAMAGATTKCCTATCTTTTCTTTCATCTCGGGWGAAATACGATCGGGGGGGGCTAATTCAAAMCCCTCSGGTAAAATAAGRACAGCYCCCACATTCAAASCYCCYTTTTTACCATTAGCWAGAACTTGTTTYAGTTGCATATCATAAGGAATTYKAACAACTGCTTCAAATACAGTATCAGGAAGTACCGTTTGTGGAACCTCAATATCCACGGGCTTAYTAGCTAWATGGCAATTGGCACATACAATACGCCCAGTCGCYTCTCGTGGATTTTCATAAYYCTGYTGKGCAAAAATSGGATATGCAYTTGAAATGTATGTCCGAGTGATTATATATATCATGAGCGATACGGAAATGGATCGAGTAATCTGTTCCTTTGTCCAAGAAAAGGTATTTCTAGTTTGCATGGTCCAATCATT
>RHGE01000301.1 GCA_004296775.1 Marinilabiliaceae bacterium JC017 | reverse complement strand
CAGTGTATATATAACGGTATTCGAAAGATCGTGCACTCAGTTGTCACAATACATTCACTGATTTATATTAGTTATGAGAGCACAGTGAGTCGGAGCTTTGTTTTCATTACTTCTTTGACGAATACTATTATCTGAGTATATAAATACGTATAAAAATATTTCAGTCAATTAGAGATTTTTACGGTCTTCTTATTTCTTAAGTGTGTGTTTTGCACTGCATCAATCATGTTATTTGTCTACTATTTACGGGTCGCTGTATTTTCTTGTGTCAACACTTGTAATCATCCTACATGTTGGATACTGTGAAATTAACTTTTAATACCACAAAGTTCAAGTATATACATGGAGGGATTTTCACAAACACACAAAACATTCAAAATGGATCTTACAAKTACTATCATTGRGTATCACGTGCTGTGCTCTATGTAAACRTGTGAGGAAATTGTGTTTTTATGCATCTCAACATGGTGAGTGAGATTATGAGATCAGCATTACTAATTGCAWTATGTGTTCTGTGAACGTGCCGTCTTCTATCTCTGAATAAAACCATGTAATATACAGTGTATATATAACGGTATTCGAAAGATCGTGCACTCAGTTGTCACAATACATTCACTGATTTRTATTAGTTWTGAGAGCACAGTGAGTCGGAGCTTTGTTTTCATTACTTCTTTGACGAATACTATTATCTGAGTATATAAATACGTATAAAAATATTTCAGTCAATTAGAGATTTTTACGGTCTTCTTATTTCTTAAGTGTGTGT
>RHGE01000300.1 GCA_004296775.1 Marinilabiliaceae bacterium JC017 | reverse complement strand
AAGGGGGTATGTTTGGTCATTTTATTCAATTTGTTTACCCCTTACTTACCCCCTCTGTCTTGCAAGCAAGACATCTCCCCCTGTAAGCAGGTGGGAGAAAATGTTGAATGCATAATCCTCAGTTTTGCATTTATTTATAACCTCTGTTTCCCATGTCTTATAAAACACTAAATTTTAAGTATCAGCAAAGAATACCAGAGAAACCCTAATTGATTATGAGTAACTAACATTTACTATTGTTTTTAACCGCGAATTATACGAATTAAACGAATTTTAAACCACTGCGTGGTTTTATGAGCTTTTCAGCGAAAAGCAATTCGTATAATTTGATAAATTCGCGGTTGGCAAAAAGCTTGCAAAGCAAGCTTTATAGGCTTTAAACACATATGGGTAAGACATGGAAAATATAGAGAAGGAGTGGAGGGGAAAGGTGAAAATTTGAGAAATTGAAAATCTGAAAAGGAGAAGCGATGATGCGAAGTCAATTTAGCCACTGGATAATCGTAATATCGAGGAAGTCGATGAATAACTCCGTGTCACTGTGTCTCCGTGTTCGAAATCTATTGTATCTTATCTGTCAGTTTTATATCTGAATTTAATCAGAAACGTCCATTTGGATAATTGCTAACCTCTGTTTCCCATGTCTTATAAAACACTAAATTTTAAGTATCAGCCAAGAGCGCCAGAGAAACCCTAATTGATTATGAGCAAATTACATTTACTGTTGTTTTTAACCGCGAATTATACGAATTAAACGAATTTTAAAC
>RHGE01000031.1 GCA_004296775.1 Marinilabiliaceae bacterium JC017 | reverse complement strand
GGCCGGCGCAGGCGCGACGCAGATGAATGCGGGAATTCCGGCCAGTGGGTTAGCAAAAATTCATCAAGGAGGCGGGYGGAAGCGTTTATTTGACTAGAGTTTTTTGGTTCCTTTTTGGGGCGATGCCAAAAAGGAACTAGGGTCCGGGACAACGTCCCGATTAAAATACAGAGTCTTCAAGTCTTGACATTCTAATAAAAGGTGAGTCAGAGATGGCCGTTGCCCATATTGACGACTGTACAACCCGATCCTACCGTTACCTTCAAATCAGAAAAGAAAGAGATGCTTCTCACTACCTGCAAAAATACACTCTTGAATATCTTAAGAACAAACTAATACACCTTGAACAAGCCGTATCCAAGATAAAAGTACTAATCTCTGGAAATGGGACACTTTTCAAGCTTGTTATATGATAGATTCGCAGAGAAAACACAAAGATCCGCAGAGACGCCGTCCACAACTCAGAACCACCCAACAGGTACCTCCAAAAAATAACTCTCCTCATAAACTCTAAAATCCAAATAATGAACCAGGCCATAATGATCTGAAGCGCATAAGCCCGTCAAATAAGCGGGCCAGCGAGGGCGCGACGAAAATGAATGCGGGAATTCAGGCTTGTGGGTTGGAAAAAAATCATCGAGGAGGTGGGGTGAAGCTTTTATTTGACTAGCGTTTTTTGCTTCGTTTTTGGGGCGATGCCAAAAATGAAGTAGGGTATGGGACAAAGTCCCGATAAAAAAAACATTTTATAGTATAAAATCGAATGAGGTTAATGTCTGTGTATTTTTTGGTAGGATATTGCAACGTCGGTCAGGCAAATATCTTGATACTTGACACTCATATCTGTGTGCTTTTCTGGCTTATCCAGATTAGTATTAATTCAAATCATCCATTATTTAGAAAAGAGTCAATCCGACCAAGCTTTGTAAAAAATATGAAGAGTCGTTTGAGAAAGGTTCTTATTAATCGTAATACCGCCGGTCAATAGTTTAATTGTTTTTATTATTTTAGATGAGAATAATTTAATGATTACAATAATGAACCAAGCCCCCTATACCCGCCGGGTTAAAACCCTTAAAACAGATGGTGCTTATTTCGGGAATTATCTGAATATGGCACGGCACAATGCATATCTTATTTTAAATGACTTTTCCGATGTTTTTGAGGAGTTGAAAATTGAAGAAATCAACGAGGAGGATTTGCACAATACAGGTTTGTTGCCCCGGTTACGCAGGAGTAAAAAACTTGATTTGAAATTAAAGGCCTTTCAAAAGCTCAAACATCATTTTCCCTTCCTTCAGTGTATTGATGATCCGGAAAAAGCATTGGGTGTTCTTCGGCAGTTGCTGGAAAATCTGAATCGTCAGCGTAATTGCTATACCCATGGCCAGCATGATGAAAAGGGATTGTTTGTAGATGGTAATAGTCTGGAGGGCTTCTTCAAGGCAGCCGTAAAAAAGGTGCCTGTGCGTTTCAGGTCAATCATTGGAGAGGCCGATATTCGTCACATGGTAACGTATGAGGCTGATGATGTCAGGAAAGAGAAGGGGCAGTTAACCTCCTTTTATGCGTTGGTAGATCCCAGGCAGGCATTAACGGAAAAAGGGCTTGCTTTTTTTACTTGCCTGTTTTTGGAGCGACGGTATGCCTTCCGTTTTTTAAGCCGGCTGAATGGGTTTAAGAATACGACTAATCCGGCCTTCAGGGCAACCCTGGAGGCGTTCGCCATGTTTTGTTGCCGGTTACCACGGCCTCGCCTCGAGAGCGGTGAGTTAATGCTCGACTTGTTGGGCGAGTTGTCACGGTGTCCCAAGGAAATTTACCAGGTGCTGGGCGAAGCAGATCGGCAAAGATTGGTGGCTTCGGCGGATGAACCGGAAATAGTGTTGGATGCTGATGATGATCCGGAGCTGCCTGAAACCATCATGCGTCGCTATGGTGACCGGTTTCCTTATTTTGCCCTGCGCTTTATGGATGAAGAGGAGTATTTCGAAAATTTGCGTTTTCATTTGAAATTGTGTCGCGTGGTAAAAAAAGAGTACCTGAAAGAGACCGGGGGAGAGGTGCGGGAGCGTAAGTTGGTGACCGATGTGAATGCGTTTGGTCGGCTGAAGGATTTTAATGAACAAACCCTGCCGCCCTATTGGAAAGGGAAAAAAGATATTGAACAGTGGTCGCCCCATTATCGGATAATGGGAAACCGGATTGCTTTAAAGTTGATCACCGATGCAGAGAAAAACAGGGAATCCGTTTGGCCGGCATTGAATAAAGAGAAGTATAAAACCATGCCCGATGCCATATTGAGTACCTATGAATTGCAAAACTTGTTGGTGTGTCAATATTTATATAAAAAGAATCCTGAGAACCGTAATGCAGAACAAATCATTCAGCAATACATTGAAAATTTCAGGCGGTTTATAAATGATACGCGTGAAGGGAAAGTGAAGCCATTGGACGGGAAGCCATTTTTTAAACGGCAAGATCCCTATTACCACAGGGTCCTGAACCAATTGAGTGACTGTAGCGGGCAATTGCAGGTTGTGCTCGATGGATATGGGTTAAAAGTGAAGGATTTGCCCGATGTAATGCGTGAATACTTGTTGGGGTATGTGCCGGCCAGCTATTGCAGTGAGGCCCAAAGAAAGATAAAAGCGGTATTAGGTGAGGTGAGACAGCGGATAAAAGCCATTGAAAAAGGACGGGCGCCTCGCGTGGGTGACATGGCGCAGTTTCTGGCTCGCGATGTAATATTCCTTAAGCCATTGAACGATGAAGGAAGAGGTAAGCCCAATAATTTGCAGTATGACCTGTTGCAGGGTATGTATGCCTTCTTTGGAAAGGAAAAGTATAGTATCCGGAAATTGCATAATGAGTTGGCATTGGTGGGAAAGCAGCACCGCTATACTCATCCGTTTTTGTACCGTATCCGGCTTGATGAATGTAACGGGATACTTGATTTCTACCAGAGATACCTGGAACAGAAAGAGCGGTGGTTAACGGCGGGGGAGCGGTTGTTGAAGAGGAATGACCTTGAGGTCTTTCGGGAACGGTATGATTATAGCTTATCCATAAAGGAACGATCTGGTTTTCCGGTTGATTATAAACCCGAAAACCAACCGGTATACCTGCCCAGGGGGCTATTTAATGAGGCTGTTCTGGAGGGCTTGCGCCGGGAAGGAGTGGCACTGAAAGCGGGTGATAACCTGGTGTACGCCATGGGGCAATGGCTCATGGGGGATAGTCAGCCCTATTATTTAATGAATCGGTATTATTTCAGGGAAGGGGAGTATCAGGAACGGCATGATTATCAAGTATGCCTGGCTGCCATGGATGAAGAGTTGGTTCATTTAATGAAAAAACGTGAGCCAAGGAATAAAAAGGAGAAACAACAGTTGCAGTATGCTATTCAAGATGTGAAGAAGGTGAAAAAATGTGTTTTGCACCATGAAGGGGCTATTCGGTATGTGCAGAGCAACGATCGGGTTATGTGGTTAATGGTACAGGTGCTGGCTCAAAAGGAGCATAATGCAGCATACGATATGCAGCGCTTTAGTTTACGCCATCTCTTTTTTACCAACGAAGAAGCACAAATGAGCAATAATCTGTTGAAAAAAGAGATACCCATGAAGATCAATATTGAAGATAAGCTTATTAGTGACACGTTGCCGCTCAGGCGTTATGGGGAGTTCCGGGCAGCCATGAAAGACCGGCGATTAAAGAATCTGTTGAGCTATTATCCTCAAAAGGAGATAGCGCACGAGGTGATAAAGGAAGAGTTGGCTTGTTACGACTTGCGGCGCGAAGCCGTGTTTGAAACCATTTATAGTTTTGAGCAAGTGGCGTTGCAGTCATCAATGGGAGAGGTGTTGCAGGCTAAAATAAACAGTCATGGTTATGTGAATCACACCATCTTGTTGGGAGTATTGTTTGAGCAGGGGATTTCTCTGTCTGGTGGTTGGACGAAAGAAGAGGTTATAATAATGCGTAATAAAATTAATCACAATGAAATACCCCTTGCAGAATCATTGAAAGAGCGAGTGAGAGTAGGTGGTGGGGAGTTGATAATCGCGCAACTTTTCGATATCGTGGTGGGAGTATACAATGAATTAACTGAAAAAACTAAATCCCTGTCAATATGGAAAGTGCAAGTGTAACCGATTGGATCTCGGCAGTTGGTAGTCTGATATCTGCTGTAGGTATATTTATAGTGGCTTGGCTGGGCTATCGCTGGTCTTTTAAAAGCTGGCAAAAGCAGCAGGAGGAAAATCGCCGGTTGCAACGCGAAGAGATGCAATCCCAAAGCCGGACCAATGCTCTTTTGGCCACATGGTCGTTAATGGCCTACCTGACCCATGAAGAGAATGACCGTACCATTTTTGTGCACCGTACCGATGAAGCGGGTAATCGAAAGCTATGTTTTCGCCGGCAGCAGGCTAAGGAATTCTGCAATCAATTGTGTGGAATTCATTACCACCAGGGGCATGGCGTATTTATGAGTAATGAAGTGCGCGATCTGTTGTTTGGCATGAAAAGAAATCTGCATAAACTATTGGATGCCGAGCGTAATAATCCCAATGATACTATTCCTTTGAAGAATGGAAGAAAGCTGAAAGAGAAAAATCAAGTGTTCGATGAGTTATCGCGGTTGCTGAAAGCGAAAGTAAAAGCCTGTGCGGCTTGAGTACATTGTTAATACTATTTTATTTTGGACAATACTGATTTGAACTAAAGAGTATTGATCTGGTATGCGGGTAGTGATTTGGTTGTTTGTGTTTTAGTTTTTGTAAGCTAACTATAGCTTGTAATGCCAAAATCCTTATCAATGATGGGGTGGTGTTTCTTTTACGTTGAAATAATGGATTGGGAAGGTTTTTGTGAGAGGGATAAGGTTCGAATCCAAGATGCTGTTGTTAAGGATTATCACTCCTCTTTAGGGTTATTCTCACGTTTGTTATAGGGGCGCGCAATTTGGGTGTTTATGTTTGTGAAGCAAAAAAGAATGGAATAATGATGTGCCCGGCGCCAGATTGCTGATCGGATTTATATGTGTCCCTGCAAGTATTTGGAATCCTTGTTGGTTATAATAAAAGGTTATTACAATGATAGTACTCCGGGAATAGCTGCTACCTTGTTGTTAATTTCAATAATATCATCGGCATTATTCATGTGGGCCTTACAGGTGACCGCAACATATCGGAGGCTTTTCGTATGGTTATAAGCAAATTTACCTGTTTTGGGAAGGATGTCTACTACCTTTTGTACTTTGTCATCGCCATTGGGTACAATGAATTTAAACATATAAAGCAGGGGCCAATGTTTATTTTCCAATAGCATCTTTCTTAGTTTCTCGTAATCTTGTGTTGCCATAATCTCAAAATTTCACTTTGCAAAAATAGTTTAATTCTTAAATCAATAAGCGTATCCCGGGATCAATTTGAAGTTGGGTGAAATAAAAAAGGCTCGCTATCTGCGAGCCTTTCTGGCGGAGAGAGAGGGATTCGAACCCCCGGTACGTTGCCGCACAATGGTTTTCAAGACCACCGCATTCGACCACTCTGCCATCTCTCCTTGATGACGGGTGCAAAAGTAGAGTTATTTTTTAAATCTCCAAAACTATTTGCGCAAAATTTTAAATAATTATTGTCGTTTTATGCCCGATGAAAAGTGGCATAAAAAAAGCAAGTTTACATTGCTGTAAACTTGCTTTTTCCTGCGGAGAGAGAGGGATTCGAACCCCCGGTACCTCGCGGTACAATGGTTTTCAAGACCACCGCATTCGACCACTCTGCCATCTCTCCCTGATGACGGGTGCAAAAGTATAAATTTTATTGAATGGACAAAAATTTATGAGGCAGAAAAGCTAAAAAAGCACAAATTATTTCTGTGAGGTGAATAAATGATTAATATGTGACGTAAAAAATTCAAAAATTTTTGGCGAAATTTGGTAAACACTAGAAATAGTCTATATTTGTAGAGGAAAGTTTAAGAATCTAGTTTTTAACCCTAAAATTAAAAGTTATTATGAACAAGGCTCAATTAATCGATGCAATTGCTGGTGAATCAGGTTTAACTAAGGCTGATGCCAAAAAAGCGTTAGATGCTTTTGTAAAAGTAACTGGCGATGCTTTAAAAGGTGGCGACCGCGTTGCTTTAGTTGGTTTTGGTTCTTTTGGTGTTTCTGAAAGAAGTGCACGAACTGGTAGAAATCCTCAAACAGGAAGAGAAATTGAAATTCCTGCTAAGAAAGTGATTAAGTTTAAAGCCGGTAGCGAACTAACAGAATCAGTTAACTAAGTCAACTGGGCAACCAAAAGATATTTAGAGAGTACTTCGTCCGTACTCTCTTTTTTTTTAGAATTTTCGGAATTATGACAGGTTGGAAAGGTATTGATTTTCTCTATTTTAGTCATGATATGCGTATCTATTTAATCTGTACATTTTTATTGAAGGTGATTTAATAAAGGAGGCCGATAATGAATCAGGAATTAATTGATTTTCTTTCTGGATTTGTTACAAAACAACGCTTGGAACAGCTGCATCGTGTTTTAAATGATCGTACAAATTACATTACAGTAGTTCTGGAAGATATATTTCAGCCCCATAATGCAAGTGCTGTTATACGAACATGTGATTGTTTTGGCATTCAAAATGTCCATATAATCGAAAATCAGAATAAATATCAGATTAATCCAGAGGTTGTCATGGGCTCAAATAAATGGCTGACATTAAATTATCATAATAGAAAGAAGCAGAATACGCTCGATGCCATAGGGTATTTAAAAGAGGACGGGTATCGAATTGTAGGTACTTCCCCGCGTCTTCATACCACTAAGCTTGAGGAGTTTGATCTGAATAAAGGTAAAGTGGCGTTGTTTTTTGGTACCGAGTTGACGGGTATTTCAGATATCGTCAAAGAGAATGCTGATGAGTTTGTGAAAATTCCAATGTTTGGCTTTACTGAAAGCTTTAATATTTCTGTATCTACTTCCATTATTCTTCATCACCTTACTTATTTGCTCCATCAATCGGATATTGCATGGCGGTTGAATGCTATTGATAAGCAACAAGTAATGTTACAATGGCTGAAAAAATCCATTAAAAAGAGTGACATGCTTGAGCGGAAGTTTCAAAGTATGAATTTAGATAGCAGTGATTGATCGTATCTGATACGTGTGGCATATTAGTTGTAATGGAACATTTTAGATTTGACTCCAAGAGATGAAAAGATGATAATCAAAATGAAATTAAAAAGAAAAATTTAAGGCCATAAAAATGGATAATGGGCTAATTTTTTTAAATTTGGAAAAAATGAGATCTTATGAACTGTATTATAATCGATGATGACAAGTTATCTAGAAGGATAATTGAAGAATTTGTTGACAAAACAGAAGGCATAAACCTCGTTGGTTCATATGACAGCGCTGTGGCGGCAATTAATTACTTATCAAAAAGTGATTCAGAGCCTATTCATTTGATATTTTTGGACATTGAAATGCCGGAAATGTCAGGAATTGATTTTTTAAAATCATTGGATGAATTACCTCAAATCATTATATATTCTTCTAAGGAAAAGTATGCTCTTGAATCTTATGAATTCGATGTTACTGATTATCTGTTAAAGCCAGTTCAATATGGTCGCTTTATAAAAGCAATGAATCGGGTAAAGGAGCGCTTTGAGAAAAAGGAGAAGGTGGCGACAGAAAGTACGGAGATATTTATAAAAAATAATAGCTCGCTGGTACGAGTCAAGTATGATGATATTCTTTGGATAGAGGCGTTGGAAAATTATGTGGTATTAAACACCTTTAGGGATAAGTATACCATTCATTTTACGATGAAGGCCATTTCTGAAAAAATGCCTTCGGATAAGTTTATTCGTATTCACCGTTCTTTTATTGTGAATCTTAGTAAGATAAAGGTGATTGAAGATAATTCCATCGTTATTAAGTATGATGGTGGAACCAAAGTGATTCCGATAGGAAAGTCTTATAAGGACAAATTGATGAATGATATTAATTTGATAACAAAATAAAAAAAGAGCTGCTTTAAGCAGCTCTTTTTTTTGTTGAAGTATTAATTAATGAGTCCTATTCTATATATCCGGATTGGTGAAGGAGTGTCCAGTCTAATAGCCAGTTTTCATTGAGCATGGCTCCTTTGTAATCAGTTTTTTCAAACCAATCATTTGGATACGCTGCCATGTTTTCTGAAACCGGATTGGATGGTATCAGATCGATTGTTTCTCCAATCTTAATGCCTGGATCATAGATCTTGTTCTGACCTTCATTAAAGTGATCTTTAAACAGTTCATCTTGTTCGCTGATATCGGATCCCAGGTCGGAAAAAACTGAGAATACCGAACGGGATGAGTTGCCTGCTACATTGAAAAACAAGTTGTTGTTCAGAGCAATTCGTCCGTTTTTAAACTGTTGGAAACAGTCTAATTGGGTGTTTTTATATTCTAATTCTATCCCGTTTTTTTGTTCTAGAAATATGGAGTTGAGGAATTTACCGGCACCACTGGTTTTGTATTGTACCATGTGTTGACTGCCGATTGCTTTTTCTCCAATAAAAGTAGCATTTGCAATCAGGGGTTGTGTTACCGGGGAATTGTCCCGGTCGCTTATTTCAGCCAATAACTCGCCTAAAGTGCTGTGTTGAATACCAACAAGAAATTGAAGATTGCCCTTATAGCCCAGATCAAAGTCAAAAGCATCATCGCCACAGAAAGCAGAAACAAGGTAGCTGGCATTGACCGTGCCACCAAAAAATTCAAATCCGTCATCCAGGTTGGAGATGACTTCAACGTGTTCCAGGGTAGTGCCATTTCCCACGCCTCCTAATGTGAGGCCGTTTATCTCATTGTTTTCGCCGATATTGGTGCCTCCGTGGCGAATAGAGACATATCTCAGGACACCGGAATTGTCACCTGGGAAATTACCCCCGTATATGCCGCGTGGTTCTTCTACCGGAAGGCCTTCAATATGGCCATTGCCGGAAGGCGTATTAACCGGTGCGGCTCCCAGGATGATCAATCCGCCCCAGAGACCTCTGTTTAATGCAGGGATCGATCCTTCGAGGTCATCGTTTTCGACCGTAAGAATGATTGGTGCTTCCTTTGTGCCGTCGGCGATAATTTTAGCTCCTTTGGCTACAATCAGGGCACTGGCGTTTTCTCCTTGTCCTGTTTTGAATCGTAGGACTGTCCCGGCTTTAATGGTTAAAGTTTGTCCGGGATTTACATATACCTTACCGGTAAATAAGTAATTTTTATCAGGCGTCAGGGTAACGTTACCAATCCCACTGCCTTCATCGATAATAATGGTATCCCCATCAGGTACGGCATAGTCGCTTTTCCTTGAACAGCCAAGGACTGTCATCAGGCATAATAGCAAGCTTATGATTTTAGATCGTTTTCTCATCATTCCATGATTTAATGTTGTTAAAATACCACTTCTACATTTAAATAAATGGCTGAATGATTGTCAATATTAGTGGCTGCCGGATACCAGTCCTGGTAGTTAACGGCACAGTGAACATTTTTAATGGGACTGTATTCAATACCACCAATTATGGCTGATCCGTCTTTTGCTAAATTCCAGGGTGTTTCCTGTCCATCAAGAATATTTGAATCAATCTTATCATAACGACCGAAAAGGTGCCATTTGTCTGTCACTTCATAATCCCCGTATACGGAGAAACCAAATCTGTTTTGATCTTCGTGAAATTTGTAGTTGTGCTTGTAGTTGTATTCCGCCCCCAGGTTAAAACGATCTAACTCCAGACCAGCAAAAGCACCAATGGTCTCCTGACCAGCATCTTTTGATTGCATGTCGCCATACACTCTGAATTTGAGAAAATCCACCGGCTTTACCGTGACACCGAAAGTACCCAGGAACGAGTCATCTTTTTGCAGGGTTTTATATCCTTCGCCGTTATAAAAACCGGCATCGAAGGTGAACATCCCTAACGTGTATTGAATATTCATACCAATATCAGCACTTTGTCCAAAGCCATAGGCATCCTGGAATGACCGGTAAATGTATCGTTTGCCCCATAGTTTTTCCTGGTTTTTAAATTGGTAGGTATCCATTAATCCAAAGCCAATTTTCAATTTATCTTTTTTGTAATATAGGGCAGCTGTTTTGAAATAGGCATACCTTTTTAATAGCTCATAATTAGGATCGTTTTCCGGTGATCCGATGTCTAATTTTACGGCCGCACTAAATTCCGGTGATAGTTGGTATTTGTAGCCAAAATAAGCTCTTTGTACTTCGAATCCGGTACTTGGATTCGGTCCTGATAGGGTAGAATTGAAGTTGGCAAAAATTTTCCCGTTGACTTTCCCGTGTGGCTTAAATTCTGTCTCTTGCGCAGTTGTAATTAGTGAACTGGCAAATAGATATACCAATCCCCAAAGAATCTTTTTCGTAAGCATTTTTCTCCCAATAAATGTTAATAATTGTGTGAATACGGTATTTTCCTGTGTGTGTTACAAATGATAGAAGGAAAACTTCCTTCTATCATTTGGTATGTGTGTTTAGTGATTATTGTTGTGAAATGCCACAAAATCTCTTTGTGCTTTTAATAAGTTGATCAAGTGTAATATGAGATTTTGTGTTTCGTGCAAGACATTCAAATAGAGTAAACTGATTTTTGTTCCTACTTTATCTTTTTTAATCCGTTTAAGTTGAATTTTTCTTAACTCTTTTAATCGGTCCATGGTGGCTTGTTGTTTTTCGAGCAACGCATTTAAACCTTCAAACTCAGAGGTGTTAATGATCTTAATGGAAGCGGAGAAGATATCCTGTACTTCAAGCTTTAGGTTGTTCAGATCTTCAAACTGTTCCGGGGTGAATACTTTGTGGTTGTTATCCAGATGTTGATGACATGGATCGGCAATATACGTCAGACAATGAGCTGTTTCTCGTAAATAGTCGATCACCTGAACGTAGTATAAGCTTGAGTCGATGGACTCCTCCTGGAGCTTTTTGACGGTCGGATAGATGTTGTTTTTTAGCTTTTTGGTTTTCTTATTCAAGGTGATCACTTCCTTGGTTATTTCTTTTAATCCACGACGGTTTTCAGCTTCAAAATCAGCTAATGATTGGTTGTAGAGAATTGAGACTTTTCTAAGAGTGTCTGAAACGCTGGTAGTGCATTTTTCCAATACTTTTGATGTTTGCAGTTCACCTTCTACCTCTTCGAAATCGAATTCTTTGATTTCAGTTTTTTCTACCTCTTTTTTCTTGGAAATAACGTGTGACCGGTATATGAAGAAGGCTGCTAACAATACCAGACCAATCACTGCATAGATGCCTCCCAGGTGAATGATGTTGGCTACAATGAAGGCAATTGTAAAAGCCGAGAACGCTGTAAAAAACCAACCACCAATAACAGATAGTACCCCGGTAACCCTGTAGACAGCGCTTTCACGTCCCCAGGCACGGTCGGCCAGTGAACTACCCATGGCTACCATGAAGGTGACATAAGTGGTTGACAGCGGCAACTTCATGTTGGTGGCAATGGAGATTAAAATACTTGCCACTACCAGGTTCACAGAAGCGCGGATCATGTCAAAGGCAGGGGCTTCTTTCCCTAGTTTTTGGCGTTTTTCTTCGTATGCGGTTGAGTCAAACTGTTTTCCTATTTTATTTTTGATGACTTGAGGAAGGAAATTGCTGCATGAGTTGGAGATCAGGATGGAGCCTCTGACCAGGGAACGGGCTAAAAATGATGAGCCAAAACGTTCATCGCCTTCGTGTTGACGGCTTAAATCCAATGAGGTTTTTACCACACTTTTGGCCTTTTTGGATGTCCAAAGGGTTACTACCATGATCAATCCGGCGATGATCAGCATGTAGGTGTCCGTTTTTACTTTACCGGCCATGCTCACCATTAGAAAATTGTCTGGTGTTGCTCCCGGGGTGGCCATAAATGCTTTGAATGATTCGAAACCCGCCAGAGGTACCCCGATGAAGTTAACCAGGTCGTTACCAGCAAAGGCCATGGCCAGGGCAAATGTACCAACCAGGACAATGCCCCTCAGGATATCCATCTTGAAAAGTGATTTGGCCAATTGGAGAATAATGGTCCAACCGATAAAGCTATAGAGTATAATTAGTGAGGCATTTTCTGCGATCCATTGTTTCGTATCCTTATGCATGAAGGAGGCTCCTTTGGCGCCCTTTACCAAAATGAAGTAGGTGATGGCTGTAATGGCCATGCCGCCGAAAATCGCACCGATGTATTTTAAGCGTTGCGTGTAGTTGAAAGAAAATACTAAACGTGTCAGGTACTGTATGATTCCTCCTGCGGTAAAGGATATGACTACCGATAAAAGTATACCCGCGATGATCGCCAGTGCTTTGGCTGAATTAATGTATTCGCTTAGAGGGATGTCAGGGTTATTGGATACTTTAATCAACGAAAGAGCCACCGCACTACCAAGTAATTCAAATACAATGGAGACAGTAGTTGAGGTTGGTAACCCGAAGGTGTTGAATAAATCCAGCAGTATTACATCGGTGAGCATGACGGCCAGAAAAATGATCATGATTTCGGAAAAATAGAAGTGTTCAGGATTAAACACCCCTTTTCGTGCTACCTCCATCATGCCACTGGAAAAGGTGGCGCCGACAAAAATTCCGATCGCAGCCACTATCATGATGGTTGTGTATGTGGCGGCTTTCGCGCCAATGGCTGAATTTAGGAAGTTGACCGCGTCGTTACTAACGCCGACAATAAGGTCTGAAATGGCCAACACAAAGAGAATGATGACCATGAATAGATAAATGTTTTCCATCAGTTAAAATAATTAGTCGTTCTTTTTCGTGCCGCAAACATAGTTAGATCTGATAGTGCTAATGTTTGAGTTGGGTTAAGGGTATGTTAACTTTGTGTTAACAGCAAGCCTCAAATTACATGTTTTTTATCTCCTTTTGAATTTATTTATTTCAATTTCTCCTTTTCTTAATACTTTGAGAAGTGCCTTTTTTAAAAAGGTTTCATTAATTTTGGCCGGTCAAAAAAAGTAAGGTGGTAATACTTGCTTATGGCAAAAGGACGTTAGACTCTAAGTGATAGATACGAGACCAATATGCAATTCGTTTTTTTTAAGCGCAATAGTAATTGCTATATATATTTTGGCATAGGTGGTCTTTTTGATTATCACAGATGTTTAATGGATAAAATAAAAATATAGGGAAAACAATTTCCTGTCTGAAGTAAACCTGAATGCCCGGTGAATGGTTTAATTATAGATCACTTGGCAGATGAAAAGAATTTAATTAATGCATTTGCACTATATAACTGACGGTATATTAATAGGTATTTCTGCTTCGGTGCCTTTGGGCCCCATAGGTGTTTTGTGTATTCAGCGAACGCTGAATAAAGGAAGGTGGTCTGGTTTTATTTCCGGGCTGGGCGCTGCTTTTTCCGATACGATTTACGCTATTATAGCCGGTTTTAGTCTGTCTTTCATTGTTAGTTTTATTGAGGAGCAAATCCTGTGGATCCAGATTATCGGGGCCATTATCCTAATTGGCCTTGGACTCAAAATATTTTATACCAATCCGGCCATCCAATTACGAAAACAGCGGAAACGTAATTCTAACCTGCTGCAGGATTTTGTGTCTACATTCTTGTTGACCATTACCAATCCATTGGCCATTTTTCTTTTTATTGCCTTTTTTGCCAGCTTCGGCGTGGTTAAATCCGAAGTTAGCCTGCTGCGTCAATTGGTATTGATATTAGGCGTATTTACGGGAGCCTCTTTCTGGTGGTTTGTTTTAAGCTCATTGGTTAACCTGTTCCGTAAGAAAATTAATCTGCGCCGACTTTGGTGGATTAATAAAATAGCCGGCGCAGCAATTGTTTCGTTGGTAGTAATTGCTTTTATTGTTTGGACCATAAGAGAATATTTTATGGTCGGATAACTTATTCGTATCAAATAACAATAGGTCGCTAAGCTTTTATTCTTAACTGAAAAAATGAGATTGATGTAAATCAGTCTAAGTATCTATTTTTTTCAGTACTAGTCTTAAAAAAGCTTTCTTCGAGTAATGTTACTTAATGCTAATTGTTGCTCGAGATTGATATTAGTAAGTGCGGTCTATTTCAATCTGTTTCTATGTATTTCTATTTATTTCCCCCTCTAACTTCTGACCTCTCTTTATAATTCCATCCAATTTGAACAACATGTTGGTAAAAGTTGCGACCTAAGCGTTTATTATCTAAAATTTAATCATCTAAAGTGAGGCTTTAGCAGGCTGGCAATCATATCGGGCATGCGGATAGGTCGTCGCGTTTTTGCATTTAAAAAAGCCAGCGTGGTATAGCCCTCGTTAATCAAATCTTCATTCTCATTGTATATTTTATAATCGAACCGGATGCGTGAAGCAGGCATGTCCTCAATCCGTGTATGAATTGTTAGTACATCATCATAAAAAGCCGGCTTAGCGAATTTTACATGCAGCTCCGACAGCGGCAACATTACATCCAGTGATTCCAGTGTTTTGTAGGAGATGCCTAACTGCCTGAACATTTCGGTACGGCCGATTTCGTAATAGGTGGGGTAATTGGCATTGTTGACGATCCCCATTTGATCGGTCTCGCCATATCGTACTCTTAATTCGGTTTTACTCTCAACCATGGCAAACTATTTTATGGGTGAATCCGGCTCTTTGGCCATGTGGTTATAGGTTAGTTTCTCTAATAAGGCGGGGAAGAATTTCTTCAGGAAGACCGTTAATTTGCCCTCCACAAAGGTGAGGATAAGGGTTCTCTTCCGTTTAATGATCGCTTTGGCAATGTGTGCAGCTACCTCTTCGGCGCTCATCATCTTCTCTTCTTTGCGAGGTGTCTCACCTTGTTGGCTGCCATTGGCTGTTAATGCCGCTTTCCGCACGTTGGAAGCCGTAAAGCCAGGTGCTGCGATTAATACATGTAGCCCTTTTTTGAGGTTTTCCGTGCGAATGGTCTCCAGGAAGCCGTGCATGGCAAATTTGGAGGCTGAATAACCGGTGCGGCCGGGCAGACCAATGAAACCGGCAATACTGGAAACACCCACAACCGATCCTTTTTGCTTTAATAATTGAGGCAGGGCATACTTGGTACAATAAACCGTGCCCCAGAAGTTCACATCCATCAGTTGCTTCAACACGCTTAAGTCCACATCTTCAAAGGCGGCACGCATGGAGATACCGGCATTATTCAAAAGAATGTCGATCTGTCCAAAAGCATTGATGGTCTCCTCAACCAAGTGTTTACAGTCATCCTCTTTTGATACATCGGTTTGAACCGAGATAACCTCAATGCCTTTGGCTTTTAGTTCCGATTCAATCTCTTTTAGTTTATCGCTGCTGCGGGCAGCCAGTGCCAGTTTGGCTCCCCTGGAGGCAAACTCCCGGGCACAGGCCAGTCCTATGCCCGATGAGGCTCCGGTTATGATGATGACTTTATTTTGCATGTGATTTAAAATTTTGCGTGAAAATAGTCAATTGTTAAGGGAAATCAATATTGAAACAGTAATTGTAAAGGAGTTTGGGGAATCTTACAAATCCAATCAACCTGTCAGCGTCCGCAGGACCTGATAGCGTTAAATCATCCTCCTATCACATCTCCCCACGTCTCCCCCATCCTTGTTAGGCGCTTATCAGTATTGTTTGTGTATTTGGTGGCAAGGTATTTTAAAAGGTCACGATAACGCAAATTTCCAGGTTACCCGTTAGGCCATGATGATGGGAAGCGAGGTGGCCAGTCAAATAAGCGGGCCGGCGTTGACGAAAATGAATGCGGGAATTCTGGCTGGTGGGTTGGGAAAAATTCATCGAGGAGGTGGGGGGAAGCTTTTATTTGACTAGACCTTTTTGCTTTTTGGGGCAATGCCAAAAAGTAAGTAGGGTTTGGGACAACGTCCCGGATAAAAACATAGAGATACGGAGTCACAGAGATATGATAATGAAACTGTATCCCAAAGGCACTCGATAGAAATACAAAGAACTGAGAAACAGTGCAGACATAATATCTTGTCATAGTATCCGTGTAAAATAATTAGTCAGTATTAAATCCAATCAATCTGTCAGCGTCCGCAGCACCCGGTAGCGTTAAACCATCCAATCAATAAAACCATTCATCACATTCTATTTCCCGCCGGTCGATACCGTTTTCCCATTCATCGGTTATTATTTCCATTCATCTTCTGCAACCATCATCTTTGAATTGTCAATTGAGCAAGGTTGGAAAAGGGGATAGGCTTGAAACAGCTGAAATTTGCCTCTCCAACGATCAACAGAAAGAGGGGTGGGATAAGAGACATGAAGCTAATGTTCTAACCATCGATCGTTAGATTTTAGACCGATTAACCTCAATCTCATTTCCACCAGTCTTGAATCTTATGTCTTGATACTTGTGTCTTGTGTCTTGATACTTGAATCTTGATACTAAAATATTAACCAAATGAAACACCCATGATTAATAAAGAAAAACTCTGCGTCTCAGTGTCTCTGTGTTTGCAATCTATTATCTCATATCTATCAATCTCGAGTCTAATTACAACCAAATGAAATCAATATTTTTAATCCTTTGGAGTTTAGTGTTAACAACCATGTGTTACGGACAGGTAACTGTATCCGGAACCGTGAAATCGGCAAAAGGAGAGCCGCTGGTGGGGGTGAATGTCTACCTGGAAAACACCTATGACGGCACCATAACCGGCCCCGATGGTACATTCACTTTCGAAAGCGATTACGAGGGAGAACAAATTTTAGTGGTCAGTTACATCGGTTATGTCACTCAATACATCCCTTTGAGCGGCCAAACCGGACCGGTGCATGTGAGGCTGAAAGAGAGCATTACAAGCCTGGGTGCTGTCACCATTACCGCCGGAAGCTTTATCGCCGGGGATAAGAATAGGGCAGCCGTGATGGAGCCCCTGGATATATACACCACAGCCGGGTCCCTCGGCGACATTAACGGCGCGATTAAAACACTGCCCGGCACCCAGCCGGCTGCCGACGACGGTCGCCTGTTGGTGCGTGGCGGGGAAGCCTATGAGACCAAGGTGTACGTCGACGGCCTACTGGCCGCCAAACCCTTCTATTCAAAAGTGCCCGACCTCCCAACACGTGGCCGCTTTGCACCCTCCCTGTTTTCAGGCACCGTCTTCAGCACAGGTGGTTACTCCGCCGAATACGGACAGGCCTTGTCATCCGTGCTCATCCTGGAGTCCACCGATGTGACCCTAGAAGAGGTGACCAGTCTTTCGCTCATGTCAATTGGCGCCGAACTGTCCAATACCTGGTGCCGGCCCAACAGCTCCACCTCCATGGGGGTAAATTACACCAACATGGCCCCTTATTATGGGATGGTACATAACCAACTCGACTGGGAGAAGCCGGTGGAAGCCGCCGGGATTAATATCATCCACTGTTTTAAGGATAAGAAAGGAGGCATCTTTAAACTGTTTGCCACCGGCGATTACGGCATTCAAACCTTTAATACTTATGGCAACGGGGCTGAAAAGGATTTTAAGATCGATAACGAAGGCGGGAATGCCTATTTTAATGCCACCTATAACACCGGTTTATCCGATAACATAGCCCTTCACACCGGCATCTCCGGCACCTTTGATGACGACTACCTGCTGGCCGATGTGCATAAAACCAATACCCTGGAAACATCCGTTGAAGGACGTGTGTCACTGGCGCATCATCTGGGTGATGGCATTAAGGTATCTTATGGAATTGCCGATGCCTTCACGCATTACAACCAGGATTACCGCTTACAAACCAACGGCTTTACCTGGAGCGGCCAAATCAATGATCACATCCTGTCGCTTTTCGTCGAGCCCGAAATACAGTTATCATCCCGGTTGGCTTTCCGTTGCGGACTGCGTTATGAGTATTCCACCTATCTGCAGAAAGCCAGTATTTCACCCCGTCTGGGCCTGGCCTGGAAAACCGGAAAACACAGTCAGTTGTCGGCCGCTTACGGGCAATTCTTCCAGAATCCCGAAAACGATTACCTCAAATACACCCCGGAACTCAACTTCGAAAAAGCTACCCATTACATCCTGGGCTTTCAAATTGGCGACATGCATAACCGGTTGCTACGGGCCGAGACCTATTATAAAAAATACCGTCAACTCCTCACTATCAATAACCGGGAAGGGCAGGACTATCCCTCCTTTTCCAACAATGGACATGGTTTTGCCCGGGGCATCGACATCTTTTTCAGAGACCGCAAAACCATTAAGCTCACCGACTACTGGGTGTCCTATTCCTATGTCGATTCCAAACGAAAATACAAGCATTATCCCGTTGAAGCCACACCCGACTACATTGCCAAACACACCCTGTCGGCAGTAGGTAAATATTTCCTAGGAGCCATCAATACACAAATCGGCGCTACCTGGGTGATGTCCTCCGGACGTCCCTATAATGTGCCCGGCGATACCCGTTTCATGAGTCGAAAAACACCGCATTACAACAGTTTAAGTCTCAATTTGAGTTACCTCACCAATTTGTGGGGGAATTTCACCATCGTTCACTTTTCCCTCTCCAATGCCCTGGGACGCGATAATGTGCTGGGTTACCGGTCGGTTCCCGCCTCCGATAGCAACCAACCCGACACACTCATTCCGCTGAAAGAAGACATCCGGCAATTCATGTTCCTGGGAGTGTTTATATCTATTAAGTGAGAATATGAGAAACTGAAAAATTGAGAAGTTGAGGATTCGAACAACAGAAGAATCCAAAGATCGAAGTCAATGAATAATAAAGAAAAACATTGCGTCTCAATATCTCTGGCATGCAATAAAATGGGAGTAATGTAAATCAGTCTAAGGGCTATCATATAACAAGGTACCGATTGCAAATCGATGCTAGCAGGGGCAAACGTGAAGTCACCCTTGAATAAATCGACACTATAACACAAAAAGCCAAATGACGAGTCGGACCATGATGTTGGGAAGTGGGGGAGCCGGTCATACCGATTAGTGATTAAAAAGACCACTTAATTCGCTTCGCTTTTAATTGGTCTTTAATCATCTATCGGCATTACCCCAAGGTTATTATTATAAGGAGGGGTCAAATAAGCGGGCCGGCGTAGGCGCGACGAAAATGAATGCGGGAATTCTGGCTGGTGGGTTGGAAAAAATTCATCGAGGAGGTGGGTGGAAGCGTTTATTTGACTAGCGTTTTTTGCTTCGTTTTTGGGGCAATGCCAAAAATGAAGTAGGGTTTGGGACAACGTCCCAATAAAACTATTAGCTTGATGTCAATATGGCTAATGGCCATCTCTGACTATTATTTAAAATCTAAAGATCTATTGAATCTATTATCTAAATTTTAAACCAATGAGAACACTTGCCATCATCATCGTGGCCATTATGTGCCAAATGGAAGCCGTAACCGCCTCCAACTTCAACCAGGTCATGAAAGAAAACATCGTCCAGATGTATAAAACCCAATCCGTTGATGAGCTCAACAAGCTGGGCGCCCTTTTCTACCGCATTGGTGAAACCGAGCAGGGACAATGGTTGCCCTACTACTATGCCGCCTACGCCTATGCCAGCACCACCTTCTTTACCCACGACAGCGACTCCGTTGATAGTTTCCTCGACAAGGCCCAGTCCATCATGGATAATAACCTGAAACAGACCCGCGAGGCCGAAGTGCACATCCTTCAGGCACTCATCTATTCCATGCGCATCACCAGCCCGGCACGCGGATACAAATATTCCACCCTGTCCGATAAAGCCCTGGGTGCCGCCGAAAAGCTCGATCCCAACAACCCACGGCTCCACTACTGGCGTGGAAACAACGTGATGCATACCCCCAAAATGTTTGGCGGCGGAAAAGAAAAAGCCCTCAAACACTTCCTTAAAGCCCAAAAACTTTTCGCCTCCTATCATAACAACAATGAAATCTGGCCCGCATGGGGAGAAGAATACAACAATTACCTGGTTGAAAAATGCAATGATGCCGCCGATTAATTATTTGGGCGGCCGGGCGGGTGCTCCGTTATAGCGTCCGGCACCCGGGCTGTGTAGCGTATGCCGGTACGTGGGCTCCTTCGTCGCCTCCGCCCGGCACGCCACATCAGCCCCGGTACCGGCCGGCTGCCACTGCGCCCCCTGCCGCAGCACCATCACAGCCGCTGAGGTAAAAGGAAGCAAGCAATGGTGCGAAGTGAAAAGTGTCTTATCCTGAAATAGCTTGACACTAAAAGTCAAGAAAAAATGAAAAGAAGTAAGGAAGCGATGTTAACTAATCACATGGAAGGATTTCATGAAGGTTCTATCAATTACAACGATTACGAAGTAAGTTTCCGTCGCTGGTTGATCAGTCAAATTGACGGTGGTCACCTGAGTATGGAGGAAGCCCGTGACCGCTTTGGTCTCAATTCATGTGAATACAAACGAATCATCAAACGTTGGCAAGAAAGGTACTCTGATGAATTGCACCTATCTTTGCAGGCCATGAGTTCAAAAGAAAGAGCAGATATTAAGGCGCTGGAACAGCGCATCAAAGAATTGGAAAGCCAGCTGGAATTGGCCCAAATGCAGAATGTGGCCATCAACACGATGATTGATATTGCCGAACAGGATTATAAACTGGAAATCAGAAAAAAGTCTGGCCCCAAACTGTAGATGTATTGGCCCACATGTATCCGCTTTCTTCGAAAAAGCAATTATGTGGACTGTTTGGGGTATCTCGCCAG
Source organism: Marinilabiliaceae bacterium JC017 (assembly GCA_004296775.1). GTDB lineage: Bacteria > Bacteroidota > Bacteroidia > Bacteroidales > Marinilabiliaceae > JC017. The sequence continues at coordinate 67,861 of RHGE01000031.1, read as the reverse complement.
GCATATTATGACAGTAAAAAACGTCACTCTGCATTACACATGCATGAAGTGCTTATATTAACGGAAGCCACCCGGTTACGGGACATACATCCGCGCATGGGTGGTGAGAAATTATTGGTTTTAATGACTCCGTTTTTAGAAGAACATGGAATCAAATATGGGAGGGACAAGTTTTATGAACTTTTACGTGCTCATGGGCTTATGATCAGAAAACGACGGCGCAAACCCAAAACGACCAATTCCAATCACCTTTATCGGAAATACCCCAACATTGCCAGTACCGTGGAGGTGCAGTCTGCTGGGAAAGTCTGGGTAAGTGATATCACGTATATCCGCACATTGGAAGGCTTTTCGTATTTGTCACTCATTACCGATAATTATTCAAAAAAGATTGTGGGATGGTGTCTTTGGCCTGACTTAACCAGCAAAGGAGCTTTAAATGCCCTGAAAATGGCTATTTCCAATGAAGGTGTCTCAAAGGATTTGATTCATCACTCTGACCGGGGCATACAGTATTGTTGCTACGACTATGTGAACTACTTAAACGGCGCTAATATCAACATTTCCATGACAGAAAACGGAGACCCTTATGAAAATGCGGTTGCCGAACGGGTCAATGGTATTTTAAAAGATGAGTATGAATTGGCTGATACTTTCCGGGATCATGCACATGCTTTGGAAGCTGTAAAAAAGGCCATTGAAAAGTATAACTATCACCGTCCACACCGCAGCTGTGATATGATGACACCCATACAGGCCCATACCCACACGGGTGTGATGAAAAAGCACTGGATTAAGAAAAAAAACAGACGGGTTACCCCTGCTTTTGAAAAGCAAAACTAAGCTCCCAGTCAATGGGATACAAGGACAAGCCCTTCGGGTTTTGATAAAAATCTCCATCCGGCAAGCGGATCGTATTTTTACCAAAATCCTTGCTACCCATCGCCTGTAAGCTTATTGGTGGCATATCAAAAACAGTGTTTGAAAAAAAAGAAATAAGAATAAAAAACCGCAGATGGATCAGGGATATCATGAACATTTAATGCCAGTATCAGCAATAACGATAAACATGCAGAATCAGGCAGAAATAGCAACAATTGGGGAAGGTAAAATCAGGATTAACAACAACTCTTGTTTTTCTTTCAGAATTAAATGTTATGTTTGTGCCCTCTCCAAAGAAATAGAGTAAAAATCTGTCAAGCTATTTTAGGGAATTACAAAGGCGAAAGCAATAGAACACATCGCGAGCCCGCGAAACCTTCCCGCAAGGTCGTTTGGTGTTTCCGCGAACCCGCGAAACCTTCTCGAGAGGTCGTTTGGTGTTTCCGCGAGCCCGCGAAACCTTCTCGCGAGGTCGTTTGGTGTTTCCGCGAGCCCGCGAAACCTTCTCGCAAGGTCGTTTGGTGTATTCTGAGGCTCAGAAATGTTCCCGCGAGGTCGTTTGGCGTTTTCTGAGGCTCAGAAATGTTCTCGCAAGGTCGTTTGGCGTTTTCTGAGGTTCAGAAATGTTCTCGCAAGGTCGTTTGGCGTTTTCTGAGGCTCAGAAATGTCCCCGCAAGGTCGTTTGACGTTTTCTGAGGCTCAGAAATGTTCCCGCGAGGTCGTTTGACGTTTTCTGAGGCTCAGAAATGTTCCCGCGAGGTCGTTTGGTGTATTCTGAGGCTCAGAAATCTTCCTGTAAAGTCGCTACCAGTACCTTTGGTTTCACGCAGATTTCCGCAGATCTCTATGAGATGCCCTCGCTGGCGCAGATTTGCAATCTGTGCCTTATAATATCCTTCGCTGGATATAAATCAAATACTCGTAATTTATTTTTTTTTGGCCCGGTCACTTTTATTTCCTCCTGAAAGAATTAGGAGGAGTGATTTTCATTGAGTATGCAATGAAAATCGAGGTGGTTTGATTGTAATATAACCAGTGAGGATCTATGTTTTTTCAGGAGTATCCTGAAAAAAGCCTCTTCGAGGGATGTTGCTTTTAGTTTGTTGTTTTTACAAGATTCATTATTCACTGGGGAGGCGCTGAGACACTGAGATTTTTCTTTGGTAATTACAAGTTGTTTCAAAATATTTCTATCTGTTTCAATGTATCTCCATTTATCTCTAAGTGTTTCTATCTGTTTTCCCTCGCTGGCGCAGATTTGCAATCTGTGCCTTATACCATCCATAGCAGGATATTGCAACGTCGGTCATGCAAATATCTTGATACTTGATACTCATATCTGTGTACTTTTCTGGATTATCCAGATTAGGGCAATGCCAAAAAGTAAGTAGGTTTTTGGGACAACGTCCCGGATATACTAATTAGTTTAAGTTTATAATCGAATTCATATTAATTGTAGTTTCTCATGAACCTCATTCGTTTCAAAACATTAATTTTACACCTATGCAAAAATTAAAAACCATCCTCTATCGCCTCCTGATTTTTGGCCTTTTTTCCATTGGCATTGGATTAACCTTTCTGTACCTGTCTTGTCCTTCCTGCATCACCAATTTGACCATGGTGCTAAATAACATAGGTTACTCCCTCATGCTGGGGTATGGTTTGTTCTGTAATAAATATGTGTTCAACTGGTTTGAAGCGAAGTATATTCGATGGATTCAACAGCCATTTCGCAGCATTCTCATAGCCTTTGCTGTTACCACCCTTTATTCCACCCTGGTTATCTTTTTTGTGAATGGTATTTGGTATGGTCTGGTAGAAGGCTTGTCAATGGAAGAATTTTTCCCCGTTCTGAAAATGATTATTTATGGAGAGTACGCCATTCTTTATTTCATCGCCTTGTGGTTTTATGCCCGTTCGTTTTTTCTCCAATGGCGCGAAGCGCTTCAGAACAAAGAAGAACTTAAGCGGGAAGCACTGGCCCTGCAATACGAAGCCTTGAAGAACCAGGTAAATCCTCATTTCTTGTTTAATAGTTTGAATGTGCTCACCTCCCTCATTGATAAGGATACCGTTATGGCAAAGAAATTTGTGAAGGAGCTGTCGGCCTTTTACCGAGACCTTCTGCAGTTGAAGCAGCAGGAAGTAATCGGTGTCGGTAAAGAGATGAAAATTGTAAGCCGTTACATATACCTGCAAAGTATGCGTTTTGGCAAAGGTTTCAGCACCGAAATCAACGCGTGTGAGTTAAACGGCGCTCTTGTTGTACCCCTTTCGGTGCAGATGTTGGTTGAAAATGCCTTCAAGCACAACAGTTTTACCCCCGATAAACCATTAAATCTGGAAATCTATTTTGAAGATGATTATATAGGCGTGCGGAATAACCTGCAACGAAAAGCACCCGCAGGAGAAAGCTCCCAAATCGGGTTGCAAAACCTGAAACACCGCTACCACTACCTCACCGGTAAAGAAGTGAAAGTAGAGGAAAGCAGCGCCCACTTCGATGTCAAACTACCCTTAATCAAAAACTAATCCCATGAAACATCTCACGTCCCCACGTCGAACATCCCACGTCCCCACGTCGAACATCCAAACGTCTCCACGTCCAACATCGAATATCCCCACGTCGAACATCCAAACGTCTCCACGTCCAACATCGAACATCCCCACGTCCAACATCGAACGTCCCCACATCGAACATCGAACGTCTCCACATCCAATATCGAACATCCCCACGTCCAACATCCAAACATCGAACATCCCCACGTCTCCACGTCCAACATCGAACATCTCCACGTCCAACATCCAAACATCTAACCGTCTCTTATCTCAAAATCTATTATCTAACCGTCTCATATTTATTTTTCCATGAAAGTCCTGATTGTAGAAGATGAACCCCTGGCCGCAGAACGGCTGCATAATATGCTGAAAGCATTATCTCCCGACATAGAAGTGGCGGGCCTTACCCATTCGGTAGAAGGTACCCTTCAATGGCTGAATAACCATGAGCATCCCGACCTGGGCTTTTTCGATATACGATTAGGCGACGGGCTCAGCTTCGAATTGTTTAAAAAGAGTGAATTTCGTTTCCCGGTCATCTTCACCACTGCCTATGATGAGTATGCCATCCAGGCCTTTAAGGTAAACAGTGTGGATTACCTGTTGAAACCCGTTGATGAGGAAGAGCTGGAGAATGCCGTACAGAAATTCAGGCAGAACACTGTGCCGCTCAATGAAGCTGTCCAGGAAGCCGTTCGGCAAGCCATTCTCAATACCTCTGTAAGTATGCAGGCCGGGAATTTTAAGGAACGTTTTGTGGTACGTGTGGGACCACGCATTAAACTTATTCCCGTTCAGGATATTGTAGCCATTATCAGTCAGGCTAAAAACACCTATTTGTGTGTGGGTGACGGACACCGGTATGGAATAGATCAATCCTTGGATCAGTTGGAGGGACAGTTGCATCCCGTTCACTTTTTTCGCATCAACCGAAAAGCTATCGTCCGGCTGGATGGAATACAAGATATTGTGTCTCATAGTGCCAGTAGGTTAAAACTCAAAGCAACGGGACTGGAAGCCGGCGAGGAGCTGGTAGTGAGCCGCGACCGGGTGAAACACTTCAAAGCCTGGCTGGAAGGGGATTGTAAATAGCTAATAAGAAAGTGCCATTTTTTCGCAATTATAAAGTATCACTTTATATCACAACCATTCCCAGTTAGAACACGATCACGATTTGATACGCTTACCAGAAAGCTGTGAGCAAATCGTCAGCATAACCCAAAAATCCAAAAGACGAGTCGTACCATGATGTTGGGAAGTGCGGGAGCCCGGACATACCGATTAGTGATTAAAATGTCCACTTAATGCGCTTCGCTTTTAATTGGCCTTTAATCCCCGTTTTACGGGACTGTCCTTACGTCCAGCATCTATCGGCATTACCCCAATGTAATTCTTATAAGGAGTGGTAAAATAAGCGGGCCGGCGCTGGCGCGACGAAGATGAATGCGGGAATTCCGGCCAGTGGGTTGGGAAAAATTCATCGAGGAGGTGAGATACAGTGAGCAGTGAACAGTGAACAGTGAACAGAGTGACTTAATACCATAAACTGTCCTAACGTCCCATATCAGGTAATGTTTTACTTACTCTTTTTGGGGCAATGCCAAAAATGAAGTAGGGTTTTGGGACAACGTCCCGAGTAAAAACACAGATTCACAGAAATATGATAATGAAAATGTATCATAAAGGAAACACAAAGAACTACAAACAGTGCAGACAGGGCATCTTGTCACAGTTCCCGTGTAAAATAATCAGTCAGTATTAAAGTTAATCAACCTGGCAGCGTCCGCAGGACCTGATAGTGTTAAATCATTCTCCTATTCCATGTCTCCACATTGAACATTCCCACATTGTTCCCATCTACCTTGTTAGTGTCTTACGGGTGATATTGGTGTATTTATTGGCAAGGTATGTATAACGCAAATCACCAGATTGTGAGACAGGCCCTGATGTTGGGAAGCGCGGGAGCCCGGCAAATAAGCGGGCCGGCGCTGGCGCGACGAAGATGAATGCGGGAATTCCGGCCAGTGGGTTGGAAAAAATTCATCAAGGAGGTGGGTGGAAGCATTTATTTGCCTAGACTTTTTTGCTTTGTTTTTGGGGCAATGCCAAAAATGAAGTAGGGTTTAGGACAACGTCCCAATAGTAAAATCGAAATTTTCAGGATATTATTCATAGTAATACCAGTCGGTTAAAACTCAAAGCAACAGGACTGGAAGCCGGCGAGGAGCTGGTAGTGAGCCGCGACCGGGTGAAACGTTTCAAAGCCTGGCTGGAAGGGGATGTGTGTCCATAAAAACAGGTTAAGTGAACAATTTTCGGATTTTTATGTCTTTTTATGGCAATCGGTTTGATGGTTGTAAAAATCTGAGTTTCTTTGTAACGGATTATAACACGCTTAAAATTCTATTGTAATGGAAATTTCAAGAAACAAATTTGTAACGCTCTCCTATGAGTTGAGGATTAATGGTGCAGACGGGGAATTGGTTGAGAAAACTGATAGTACAAATCCTCTTGGTTTTGTATTCGGAGCAGGTAAAATGCTGGAAATGTTCGAAACAAAATTGGAAGGATTGAAAACAGGAGATGCTTTCGATTTTGAACTTAAAGCTGGTGATGCATACGGTGAAGTAAATCCACAAGCCGTTGTTGACCTTCCACAAAATATTTTCGAAGTAGATGGAAAAATTGACGAGTCATTATTGACAGTAGGTAACCAAATTCCAATGCAGGATGCTCATGGTAACCGTCTAAATGGTATCGTACTGGAAGTAAGTGAAGACAAAGTGAAAATGGATTTTAACCACCCATTGGCTGGTGATGATTTGTTCTTCAAAGGATCTATCCTGGAGGTTCGTGATGCTAAAGATGAGGAAATCGCTGATGCTTGTGACGCCGGAGAGTGCAGCTCTGATTGTGGTTCATGTGGATGCGGCGGATGCTAATTGCATAACCAATAACGAATATAAAAGGGATGAGTGATCATCCCTTTTTTTGTATGAATCGGTGAACGAATAATAAGCATCCTTTGTGGGGAGTTTATAATAAACTATTTTAGGGGTGTTTTTTGTGATAGTTTTACATATTTCGGTCAAATAATTAATATGTCTGGAAATTCTTTTGGAACATTGTTTAAGCTGACTTCATTCGGGGAGTCACATGGAAAAGCTGTTGGCGGCGTTATTGAAGGCGTGCTGCCTGGTATTGAGTTGGACGAAGACTTCATTCAGCAGGAATTAAACCGCCGGCGTCCCGGACAGTCGGCAATTACCACTCCACGTGATGAGAAAGATAAGGTGGAGTTTCTTTCGGGCGTCTTTGAAGGAAAAACAACTGGTACCCCCATTGGTTTTGTGATTTGGAATAAAGATCAACGCTCTAAAGACTATGGTAATATTAAGGATGTCTACCGTCCTTCTCATGCTGATTATACTTATCAAACAAAATACGGTATTCGTGATTACCGTGGTGGCGGTCGCTCTTCGGCACGGGAAACCATTGCCCGGGTAGTGGCCGGGGCTGTGGCAAAGCTGATGCTTAAAAAGGAGGGCATCGAGATTAATGCCTTTACCTCAAGTGTTGGTTCCATTCAACTGGAAAAAGAATACCAGCAGCTCGACTTATCAAAAACGGAAAATAATATTGTGCGTTGTCCCGATGAGGAAACAGCTGAGCGCATGATTGCCTATATCGATGAGGTGAGAAAGGATAAAGATTCAGTGGGTGGTGTTATCTCGTGTGTTATTAAAAATGCACCGGCAGGTTTGGGTGAACCTGTATTTGGTAAGCTGCATGCCGAACTGGGAAAAGCAATGCTGGGCATTAATGCAGTAAAAGGATTTGAGTATGGTCTCGGTTTTGGTTCGACAAAGCTTTTAGGCTCTCAACACAATGATGAGTTCTACATGGAAGAAGGCCGGGTGCGCACACGTACCAATTATTCAGGCGGTATTCAGGGCGGCATATCCAATGGGGAGGATATCTATTTTAATGTAGCTTTTAAACCAATTGCTACCATATTGAAGGAACAACACACTGTGACCAAAGATGGGGAAGAGGTGGTGTCTACTACCCAGGGGCGTCACGATCCTTGTGTGTTACCAAGAGCCGTGCCAATTGTGGAGGCCATGGCAGCCATGGTAATGGTTGATAATATGTTGTTGAATAAAATGTATCGTTAGAGATGGTAAGTAATAATGCTGGCAATAAGGTTTAAATTTTTTTAAAACGGAAGAATGCTTATAAAGAGAATTAAACAGTTACCGCTTTATTGGAAAATAATTATCGGATTGGTGTTAGGGGTGGTGTGGGCCATACTGTCCGGGTATTTTGGTTGGTCAACCTTTACTGCTAATTGGATAGCCCCGTGGGGACGAATCTTTATAAATCTGTTAAAGCTTATAGCGGTACCGTTAATTCTCTTTTCCATCATTGGCGGTATTGTGGGGTTAGGTGATCCCAAATATCTGGGGCAGATGGGTATTCGGACATTGCTACTGTATTTACTCACTACCGTTATGGCAGTTAGTATCGGGTTGATTTTTGTGAATGTCTTAAAACCGGGAACTTTTATTGCCGATCACCTGCGGTTGGAAAATCGGTTGTCATATGAATTATGGGCTCAATCAGAAGGTGTATCACCCAAAGACGGCCTTTGTTACAGTTGTGAAGATGAGAATAAAGCCATCATGCAGGAAGTAGCCCGGCGGCGTGGTTATGAAGAGATGGATGAGGTAAAGCAGCGTTTGTTGCAAGCTAAAAAAGAGCAGGAGAGTGGTCCTTTGAAGTTTGTGGAGGATATGGTTCCAAATAATGTGATTGCCGTTCTACAGGATAACACCAAGATGTTGAATGTGATATTTTTTGCCATCTTCTTTGGTATTGCCATGTTGTTTATTCCTAAGGATAAAGGAAAGCCGCTTTTTCAGATTGTGGAGGCGTTAACTGAAACGTTTCTGCGTATGGTTGATATCATCATGATGGGCGCCCCGTTTTTCGTTTTTACCCTGTTGGCCGGTATTGTGAGTGAGATGGCTGGTGATAACCCGGCTAAGATGCTCGAATTTTTCAAAGGGCTCACTGGTTATGCACTTTGTGTATTGGGTGGATTGATCCTTATGGCCTTTGTTATCTATCCAACCATCATGAAATTGTTTGTTCCTTCCATGACTTTAAAGAAATTCATTAAAGGAATAAGCCCGGCTCAAATATTGGCTTTTTCAAGCAGTTCCAGTGCCGCTACGTTGCCGGTAACACTCGAGTGTGTGGAGGGAAACCTGAAGGTTGATCCCAAGGTGTGTAGTTTTGTGTTGCCCATTGGTGCCACGGTTAATATGGATGGAACAAGTCTTTACCAGGCGGTGGCAGTGGTTTTTCTTGCTCAGATGCATATGATTGATCTTACTTTCGGACAGCAATTAACCATTGTTTTTACTGCATCAATGGCGAGTATTGGGTCGGCTGCTATTCCCAGTGCAGGATTGGTTATGTTAATGATTGTGTTAAATTCTGTGGGACTTAATCCCGCCTGGATTGGTATTATTTTACCCATTGACCGGATATTGGATATGGTTCGAACCGTTGTGAATGTAACCGGTGATGCTACGGTGGCTACAATTGTGGGGAAAACTTTGGGTAATGATGGGGAAACTAATTCAGAAAATGAAAATGCTAAAACTGCATAGCATAATTAGTTGCGTGAAAACTGTAGAATTGAGGATATTTTGGTTTCGAATTTTGATTGAAAATGGTGGAAAAATATTAATTTTGGGTGTTCAAAAAATCGGGGTGTAGCGCAGTTGGTAGCGTACCACGTTCGGGACGTGGGGGTCGCTGGTTCGAATCCAGTCACCCCGACAAAGAGCATTTTAAAGAAAATCAAAAGCCTGTAAATCGTATGATTTACAGGCTTTTCCGTTTTTTAGTGAACCAAGTCAAACCAGTTTAAACCGTATTTCTGGTGTGACATTCGGGAGTCAATTTTAATTCTTAAATTGTCTCCCCCGCTAGCACAGATTTGCAATCCTTGTTATAACAGCTTTACCTTTTTTCTGCTCATAAAAAAGGAGGTGAATGATTTGAATAAAACTAAGTTAAAGCAGGCGTTTGGTTCTATAGTTACAACGGTGGAGGAAACTAGCGAGTACGATCATTTCGGCCGTCTGAAAAAAACATGGCACAACTACAACAATAAAGGCAATTTGCTGATTGCCGACAATAGCTATAACGAATTGGGTGAGCTGATAAATAAGAAAGTTGGCAATAACGAGCAGATGGATTATGAGTACAACATCCGTGGCTGGCTCACCCAGATTAATAACCCCGATGTGGTTGAGGCCAACAAGCAGTTTGCCATGCGCTTGCATTATAACGATAACACAACCAGTTTAACAGGATCAAACTAATACAATGGTAATATTTCTGCCATTGAATGGCGGACACCTGAGGAAAAGAATGCTGGCTCACCGGTTCATAAGCAGGCCTACGGCTTTACCTATGATGGCTTGAATCGCCTGCTGACAGCCAACTATGGAGAAGGGAATGCCTTTACCTCCAATAGCGGGGGATATGACGTTACCATTGGTGTTAAAGCAGCCAATCAAAACATCCGGGATGCATACGATTTAAATGGTAACATTAAAAACTTAAGCCGCACCAGGGCCGGGACATTGATTGATAAACTATCGTACGAGTATACAGGTAATCAACTGCGTAGTGTCAACGATGCCGCCAACGATAAGGTTGGTTTTACCGAGAAATGTAGCCAGGATAAAGAATACAATTACGACCTGAATGGCAACATGATCGCCGACAAAAACAAAGGCCTGGCCAAAGTAGAGTACAACCACCTGAACCTGCCCGTTAAGCTTACAGGTGACGATAACAAAACAATTACCTATATTTACGACGCCAACGGGCAGAAGCTGAAGAAAATTGCTGATGGAACAGAAACCTGGTACGCCGGCAATTTTGTTTACGAGAAGGAGAAGGGAAAAACCAGTTCTTTGAAATACATCTTGCATTCCGAGGGTAAATATGACTTGAGCGGAACTAAAGGACAGTACCAATTCAACCTGAAAAACCACCTGGGAAATGTGCGCATGGTAGTGGATGTTAACGGCAAAGAATTACAGCAGAGCGCCTACTACCCCTTTGGTATGCAATACATGGCCAGTGTTGGTGCTGAAAATAAATATCTGTACAACGGCAAGGAACTCCAGGACGATAAGCTGAACGGTGAATCTTTGGATTGGTACGATTATGGCGCCAGATTCTATGATGCTAGTTTAGCACGTTGGCAATGTATTGATCCGTTGGCGGAAGCAACTGAAGATTATTCCCCCTATCACTATGCTAATAATAATCCTTTGGTTTATAATGATCCAACGGGTATGATTGGTGAAAATTTTAGGAATAACATTGAAACAACTGTTGTGCATAGTGAGACTGGGGAGGTGTTTGAAGTAAATGATGGATTTGATTTCGTTTTTTATGTAAGTGATGAGGAATTTAAAGAAATAAAATCTTCTGGTCAGATATTAGGAACTAGTGCTTTTAATAGGTGGTGGAAAGAATTTCTATCCGATATTGCTTATGAGTTAGGTAAATCTGAAAGTAATAATAAAGTTGATAATTTATTACAGGAGTGGTTCTACGATGATATTAGTTTAACCTTAAGTTCATCCCTTAATGGGGATTATGGAAATCTAGCATGGAAGCTCGCTGGTGGAAAGTTAAAAAGGCTCAAAAAACTAGCAAGATGGGTATTTAAACAGAAATCAAACGTTAAAATTCCTGGTACAGAAAAAGGAGGAGCTACTTTTAATAATAATAAAAAGAAATTACCCACCCATGATGATAATGGTAAGCCTATAACATATAAAGAATATGATATTAAACCAGCTCCTCAACATGGTGCTAATCGCGGTAAAGAAAGGATGGTTTTAGGAAGTGATGGTAAAGCATATTATACCAGAGATCACTATGAAACTTTCACACAATTTAAGTATTAGTGTTATGATTGACAAAACTGAAGATGAGTTAGACATACAAACCTTACTAGCAGGGCCAATTTGCATGTATCACAATGAGTTAATACTTGATAAAGACCTTGAGTGGTATCATTCTAATAGATATCAAGTTATTGATATGGATACTGCTAATTGGTCAATTGATTCGACAATAAAATCTATTTACGAATGTCTTGAAATTTATTATGATTATGCTGATAATTTAGATGCATTTAATGATATTTTGGATGATATGCGGAATAGAAAGTATAAGGGGTTATTATTAGTGTTTAGACATTTTGATAATTTATATGATAAAGACAGAGAGTTTTGTGAAAATATGTTGGATATTATTTCTAATCTATCAAGAAGGTGGATGGTTACCAATAATTTTCTAATAACCAATATTCAAACAAATGATCCAGATTTTTTCTTACCAAAATTGGGTGGAGTGATCCCTGCTTGGAATGGACAAGAATGGTTAAATTCGAACAGAAAATAGAAAAATAAAAAATCCCGGTGCAAGCCGGGATTTTTTCATATCAATTTTTTTTGCATATCCTTTTGAAACAGAAAAGCTTTAAGGAGTGATTTAACACACCTACGGTCTTCCTCACTAAGAGCTTGGGCTTTTGAAAACATGGTCAGCAACTCATTGTCTGTAATCTTATCTTTGGCTTTTGTATCCTCCCCCCGCTGGTGCGCGATTGTATCCCCGCTAGTGCGCGATTGTATCGCGTTCCAAAACTAACAGTTAGTTTACAACTAACAATACGGATAATGAACAATTAAATTTGTGAGATAGAAACTCCCGGTGTGAGCCGGGATTTTTTTATATGGAGTAGGTGGTGTTTTATGGCCGTATGTTTGGCTGGTTTTATAATCCATCCGCTAATGCCCCACTACCCCCCCCGCTGGTGCGCGATTGCATCGCGTTCCAAAACAAACAGTTAGTTTTTAACTAACGATGTAGGTAATGAACATTTAAATGAGTGATATAGAAAATCCCTCCGCTGGTGCGCGATTGTATCGCGTTCCAAAACTAACAGTTAGCCTGCAACTAACGATGCGGATAATGAACAATTAAATGTGTTATAAAGAAAATCCCGGTGCGAGCCGGGATTTTTTCATATGTAGCAGGTGGAATTTTAATGGTTATAAGCCAGGCGGGCTTTAAAGTCACGGATAGCTAAGTCCAGCAGGTTAACAATCATCTTTTTTGTATCCCCCCGCTGGTGCGCGATTGTATCGCGTTCCAAAACTAACAGTTAGCTTGCAACTAGCGATGTGGATTACGAACCTTAAAATGCGTGAGATAGAAACTCCCGGCCGAGATGCCGGGAGTTTTGTTTTATAGGATAGTAATGTTTTAATGTCTATAAGCTTGTCTGGCTTTAGTATCTCGCACAGCCATATCAATAAAATAATAGATTTTGTCTTTATCTTCAGGGGAAAGACTTTCAATATCTTTCCCGCGGATTGGTGATCAGTTCCCGCGGTAAAATATTCCATTCCCGCGGATATTTGTTTAATCCCGCGGAAAAGTAATTAAACACCGCGGATAAGGGGAGTCGTCCCGCGGGTTGGAATCGCCTCCCGCGGCAATTTTTTCGGTCCCGCGGCAAAAAACAAACAAGGTTGTCTTCTGTGTACGCCCCCGCTGGTGCGCGATTGTATCGCGTTCCAAAACTAACAGTTAGGTTTACAACAAACAATTAAATACGTGAAATAGAAACTCTCGGCCGAGATGCCGTTTTCTTTTTTATGGCGTTTCATTTAATTAAGCCTACGAGTTTTTTTAAAACTGCGTAGGTTTAAAATTATACGGTAATGTGTGTGATAAGAAGGTCATGTGGCTGTGATAACAGGTCATTGATGTGTGATAAGAAGGTCATGTACTGTGATAACGGGTAGATGAGGTGTGATAACAGGATTGCTACTAACCATTGGTCCAATCAAAACCAGGAACAGGAAGATTGCACCTCCCTTTCCCCGCCTTTTCAAGGAGGGGTGGCTGATTGTGAGGTACGATCAATCAGACAGGTACCATCCGCACCACCTAAAAATATCTCTATCTGTTTCCATTTGTTTCCAATCTCATCCCCCAATAGCTGTCCACCAAATCAAAAAACCGGCCCGAACGATCCGTCGTGGAGGTAATTATTTCCATCTATTTCCACCATATTTCAAATGATCCAAAACCTCATTACTTCTCCAGCTTCCAACCTCTAACTTCTAATCTCTAATCACCAACCTCTAGCATCTAACCTCCCATTCCACCAACAACAATCCCATACGCTCCATCTCAAAATATCTCCATCTATTTCTATTTGTTTCCAATTCCGTCCCCAGTTCACCGTCAATAAAACCAAAACCAGGCCTGAATGATCAGACGTGTTGGTTATATCTCTATCTATTTCCATTTGTTTCCAATCTCATCCCCCAATAGCTGTTCACCAAATCAAAAAAAAGGCCCGAATGATCCGTCGGGGAGGTAATTATTTCCATCTATTTTCACCATATTTCTATTGATCCAAACCCCCATTATCTCTCAAATCCTCTAGCTTCTGGTCTCTAGCCTCTAATCTCTAACTTTTACATCTTTCGAAGGTGAACCAGGTAGGCCATTTCAAATAGGTCGCATAAAGTCATTTTAAGCCGATCTGAAAAACAGATGGCGTTATCATTTCTGATGTGGGACCAATAAGGTATCTTCTTAATGGTGTGAGATGGAAAGGTGTGGCGGAGATCAGATAGGTTCATTTTAGAGGTCAATGTGACATTAGTTAATCCTGACTTTTTTAACAGCTTTTTGATAGCAAGTTTTCCCACATAAGAGGTCTGGTCAAAAAGGATGTGGGTATTGGGATGAATCGTGCACAATTGTTTCAGCAGGGAGAGAATTTCGGCAGCCGGTAAGTACATAAAAAGTCCGGCAGCCATAATAATCAGGGTATCGTTTTTTTGCAGGTTCAATTGTTCAATCCATTTAGAATCAAGGAAAGAGCCAGAAATAGTAAAAGTGTTCGAAGAAGAGGGAATAAGAAACTGTCTTAGTTTAGCACTTTCCGGAAGATCTAAATCATAAAAGGTTATGTTTTTTGCCTTGATCCTGCAATTAATGGTATCCAATCCGGCACCGGCATTTACAAGTTTGACTTTCTCATTTGATTGGGCAATGTTCTTAATTATGCGATCGAATTGAAAGGCACGCATAAAAAACAAGAGCTTACTGTAGTTATCAAGTAACTTTTCTTGTTCCAGGAGTTCACCTTTGAAAAGGTCAAAGATTTTTTCAGCGGTTGGATCCTTAAGTAATTCACTGTGGTTTTCGGAACCATATGCGCGTCCCATAAGTGGTAAAAATTTGGTTTTTTCCACTTCTGACAGAGTAATGTTTTTTGAATTGAGCAGATTTATCATGAGAGATTTATGTTGTCAAGTTTTATGCAATAATTTGTTAAGCTTTAGTAATTAATAGAAAAACAGTACGTGTTTCTTTGGTCGTCAAAACTATTAAAGGGCATAAAGTGAGATTGATGAAAATCAGTTTAAGGTCTAATTGTCTAAAATCTATCGATTTATTGTTATGTAGACGCTTAGGTAGTAACTTTTACCAATATGTTGTTCAAATTGGATGTCGTTTATATTATTAATAGTTCATTAAGCTTTAGTAATCGAGTGATAATTATTTCATAAATCAAGTTGTTATGATATTTCCAATTGGTAAGATATGAATAGGTCTATTATCTAAAATCTAACGATCTGTTGTCTTGTTCCAATAATCAGCTAAAGACAATACCCCTCGAAGTGGTTTTTTTTCAGGGTGCTTCTGAAAAAACATAGACACTGGTAATTATATTACCAAGTAATTCATATCCCAGGTATTCATTTGGGTTGTTGTCATATTCAGAAACCTTTATGTCCTTAAATTCAGTATGGTGCTGTATTTTTGCCGGTAGGGATTTGAAAATGGCTTCTTTTAATGAAAAAATAACTTGTAAAGAGTGGTATTTTTCTAAGGTTTCTTCATAGTTGCAAAGCTCCAGGGGGTGAAAAAATAATTTAGCATGATCTTGTGTTAAGGGTTCGTTCATTAATTCCAAATCAATTCCTATTGCTTTAATGTTAGGAGAATTACTAACGGCACATATGGCCCGGTTATCTTTATGGGAGATGGAGCCTTTAATGTTATAAGGAAAAATAGGATGCCCGGAATTACTTTTTAATACAGGAAAAGAGTCATTTCCAAGTTCTTTTAATGCCAGATGGGCAGCATGTCTACCCAAAGTAAAGTTTTTCCTGGTTTGAAATGACCAGGTAGGCTTTATTATGTCTTGTTCCAGTGGATGTAGAAAAATGCCTTGATTCCAATGTTCATTATTGGCGATGGCTGCTCTCACATTAAAATTGAGTCTCAGTTGATCCCAAAAAGAGGAAGAGGGCAACAGAGGATGACACTTATGCGGTAACCAGGCCATTAGAAAAATAATTTAAAATGGAAGCCGTAAATAGAATTATAAACACTGAAATGGTAAAAGGTGTAAAGTATGCCGGAACCTTTTTCCTGTAGTTTTCAAAGGTTTGGCCAAAAAGTGGTCGCAGCGCATATTTTTCTTCGTAAACCGCCGTGTAATGACAAATTAAAAAATAAAAGGGGAGCGTTATCAGGCTGTATAAGGCACCGGTTATTAATGACAGACCCAGAATCATAAAAAGCGTTAATATGATAATGGGATGTCGTAGTTTTTGATATTCACCCTCAATTATTAATTGCTTGGGACGGGCATAATCGGCAGAAGTCTGAGTTAAATTGCTTTTTTGAACATTCCCCTGCACAATCATGGCGTATAATAAAATGGCAAATCCAATTAAAACCGAAAAATAAGATGCAAATGTAAAAGCCGATTGGTGTTGCAAAATGCTCAGGATACCATGCAGACGTGGTTGAGGCAGGAATGGAGATAAACACCATCCCCAGGTTAATGGTAATCCTAGTACCAGGTTGAGATAAATCATCCTGGAAAAATTATTGTTTCCGTAAAAGCTACCCATTTGCATATGTTGTTTATATCTGTAACAGGCCCATATGCTTAGAATGATTAAAAGGGTAAAAGATATAATTCCGTAATAATGCATCGATTTAGTTATTATAAACAGCGTTAATAATGATAGTAAGGGCGGACAGACCCAATAGTACTTTTATGTAAATGTTAAAGAGAGCAGGTACCCTTTCTTTATAAGATTGATATTCAATTCTGAATCGAAACAGAACGTATTTTTCTTCAATTTTCATCATTAAAAAATTCCATAGAAGATAGAAGGGGAACAACCATAAACTATAGATGGCACCGGTTAGTAAACACAATCCAAGATGTGTCATAATATCAGCCGAGAGCATGGGATGACGCACTTTCTGATAAAAACCAGCGGACAACAAGGATGAGGGGGTGTAGAAGTTTTTCTTGACCGTTTGCATATTTTGTCGCGACGACTTTATACCCCAAATAAAAAAGAATTGAATTACCAGGTACAGCCCCAATAGATTCATGAATGCCCCGGGGATTGTTTCCGGCGACCATTCCCGTGAATTCCACAAACTTAAAAATCGCGGCTGACTTAGAAAAGGAGGTATGTACCAGATCAATGCTGTTATCCCGCTTAGATAATAGAGGTTTTTGGCTTTTTCCGGCGGAATGTTTTTTTTATTCTTGTGAGCAATATAAAAAGCAGAAAAATAAATCAGTACGCCTAATCCGCTGGCAAAGGTTAAGATTATTTGCAGTGTGAGTTCCATAAGACTTATCGTTTAGAGATCCATTGTTTGATGTAGATGGTTGAGTTATTAATTACATCCATATGTCCGGTTTCTTTTAGAAAGTAAAGTTCTTTTTCAGAGGTGGCTATGGTTTCAAACATTTGGTTTGTCCCTGCCTTCTTATACATGATGTCATTTTCACCTTGTATCCAGATCAATGGTTGGGTGATGCCTTTCAGTCGGTTTTCAAGATTTCGGTCAAAGTCTTTCATCTCCACAAAGGATAGGGAATAGTCAGTTCGAAGAAAACGATCGGAAAGTGCATGGTGCCAGTTGGCATGTATTGAAAGCATTTTGGGAAACAGGAGCCGCAGGGGATAACAACTAAACATTCTTCCGGTTTTTTGATAATACAACCCTTCATGGATATTGGGGGCATCAGTAAAAAAGGGTACCAGGAAAACCAGGCTTTCAATGTCGTTTTGTGAATTTTTATATAAATAATTGGTAATGTATTTACATCCCAGGCAGTGACCACCAAGCATAATTTTAGAATCAGGCTGTTCTTTTCTTACGATTTGAATCATTTTTTCTAAATCAGATACCATTACTTCCATTCCCGGAATGTCATTGACTCTTCCTTCCGATAAGCCATGAGCTCTGAGATCCGGTAAGTAAATTGTTGTACCGGTTTCACTGATTTTTCTGGCAAAGTCAGTGAGCCAGCCACTGTGAACCGATAGCGCATGCAGAAATACCAGGCATTTCTGGTTAGAAGGTGTATTTTCCGGCGGGTTGATTTTTCGATACGCTATGTTGGTTTTGTCACCGGCTTTGAAGAACAATACATTTTCTGTACTATTTACATCGGCAGGTAATGAATAGAATCCCAAAAAACCATCTGATTTTGCCGGGAAAGGAATAAAAAATCCTGCAACAAGGCCCAGCAGAACAAATATTAATGGTATAAAAAGTGCTTTTTGCTTCATCTGTTTATTTTTTTAGATAATAGATTGTGAACACAGAGGTGCTGAGACACAGAGTTTTTCTTTATTAATCATGGACGTTTCATATTTTCAATCTTTCAAATTTTCAATTTCTCACCTTCTCACCTTCTCAGTTTCTCAGTTTCTCATCTCCTCAGTTTCTCGCATTTTCAAATTCTCATATTCTCCACTGTTTAATGATGGATGACAAGAGTGGAATGGTCATTTCAGGTGAGAAAATGATCTGCTGGTGTCTAGTTGGCGATTTTTGTAATGTGAAATTGCCAGGCCAATTCCGGTTAATTCAAAAAAGATTAACAAGAGATATAGTATAACACTGTTTAATTCAAGTTGAATAAGCCAAATAGAGAGGATGAACGGAACGCAAATAAATACACCTAGAATTAGTTTGTAGAGTTCTGAGTAGTGGTTTGTTTTAGTGCTGATGATCCAAATGATTATGGAGCTAAATCCTAAAAATCCGGCAATTAATCCCATGGTGTATTGCTCATGTGCGTGTAAAGTGTTAACAGGTAAAGTGAATTGATGTAAAATGGCCATCCGGCTGCTATATGGAAGAAATATCCAAATGAGTGAAGATGCCAGTAAGCATGCAATTGCTTTTAGGCATAATTGTCCCCTTCGGTCATTGCTAGTGGAGTGCTTTACTTTTTTTGCAGTAGTGTATGTTTTTCTGTTGAATAGTAAGATTAATCCACCTATGAGAGCCCAGATAACAGGTTCCCAGTGTGAAGCGGTGTTAAGCAGACCAGAACGAAGCTTAAGCCAGTGCATATAAACACCCATGACAATCAATAGGTAGGCTGCTATGTTTATTAATTTGGCATATTTTGCTGATCGGTATAGTAGGATGAAGAAATAGAAGGCAAAAGCCCCGAAAAGCAAGCAATGAAATCGATAGCTCAGTATAGTAAAACCAGCGTTTCCGATGGGGATAGCGTTTTGCATGTTAATAATGTGCTCGGTAATTTCCCAGGGCAAAAAAGCCCATGGAAACCCCGTTAAACAACCTAAGGAGCATAATGCCAAAATGATTTTAAGACTTATTTTCATCTGTTTAAAATTTAGACAAGAGATTGATAGATATTAGACTATGAACACTGAGACACAAAGGCACTGAGTTTTCTTTTTAATCATCCACCTGTGTGTTTAGCCCAAATAATCATGGCTGTTTCATCTGTTTATGATTTAGACACTAGACTTTGAGATATTAGATTGCGAACATAGAGTCCTCAAGGCTTGACATCCTAACAAAAGGTGAGATAACTCTAATTTGACCCTACCAGTACCTTTGGTCTCATGCATATTTTCCGCAAACCCCAATAGATGCAGAGAGGATTGTTCTACACATCTACTAAAAGGATTCAAATACTCGTAATTCATTTTTTTCGTCCGGTCACTCCTTTCCCCTCCTAAAAGAATTAGGAGGGGTGGTTTGATTGTAATATCAACCGATGAGAATTAAATGAGTTATATGGTAGACACTGAGACGCAGATTTTTTCTTTTTTAATCATCCTCCTATGTGTTTAGCCCAATTAATCATGGGTGTTTCATGTGATTATATTTATTTCCAATAGTTGTATGGAACTCGCCAAAATTGATCATCATCGTGTGTGAGAATCTTTCTCATGGCTCGTTTCATGTGGATTGCTAACACTAAGGTGTTGAGGTAAATGGTTTTTTAAGTATCATTCTCAATTGTTCGTAAAGTTTTTGTGATTAATTGATAAACAGTTTGTGCTTTTTTGATCGTCAAAACTTTTAGGGCTTATCAGTGATATTTGTGTATTTATTGGTAAAATATTTTGGCGAGCAGTAAATCATCTTGATACTCTGTACTTGATACTTTTTACTTTTCTGGCTTGTCCAGGTTAGGGCTTATCTAAAATCTAACGATCTATTGATTTTGCATGAATGTTTCATCGAATCATTTACTCATTGGGTATGGATTACTGTTTTGAAGCAATGAGAAATTGTGTTTTTTCTATCCAGGAATTAATAGGATTTTTAACATGAGTACAGATATTGAGATGATCAGCCTGTTCTATTTCCATGAACTCTTTGTGATGGCTGGCAATACTTTCGAATAATTGACGGGATTCATCTTTGAGGATGATTTGTTCTTTGGTGGCATGTAGCCAAAGAACAGGCAAGCGCACTTGACTCAACCGGTGGAAAGGATTTTCGTAATCCTTATTTTTATAGATATTGAAAAAACTTAATGGGTAATTGCACCTTAGATAAGGATCTTTAAGGGTTTTAGGGAAATTCACATAGATTGATTCAATATCAGGGAAAATGAACCTGGAAAAACAAAAACTATACATTCCCCCTCTGCCAAAACAAGCTTGTGTATCGTAATTATTACTTCCGGCAATAAAAGGGCTAATCAATAAAAGACCGTCCACAGTGTTTGGGTAGGATAACCCGAAGTTTATGGCCAGTTCTCCGCCCATGGATATGCCGCCTGCAAAGGTTGGTAAATGGGGGTATTTTTCTTTAGCACTATTCAATACGGAACTAAATCCTTTTAACACAGTGTGCATGTTGTCGGGTAATTCTGTTTGTGATGCAAATACACCATGTCCACCAATATCGGGTAAGAGTATCAAGGTGCCGTTTTGGGCAATTTGTCGGGCAAGATCGGTGTACCACCCGCTATGTACAGAAACGGAATGGATAAAAAGCAGAATAGCGCGTATACTGTCCTTGTTCTCAGGTTGTATAACCCGGTAGTATTGTCTGGATCCATCCGGTTGTTCAATGTAATGAAGTTGAGATGAATCAGCTATGTCTCCGGGCAGGGAGATGGCAGTTAGGGGACCTTTACCGGGCGTGGGAATTTTAAGCAGCCAGCCTGCTAAAAAAAGTCCGCAGAGAACTATAAAAGTCAAGCCTGTTATTTTCGTTTTTCTTTTCATTTTATTGCTGATTTATTTTAATGGTGAATGTTTTATGAGGATGGGTAAAGCTCAGTTTGATAGCGTATATTGCAACCTCCCAAAATTTCCATAAAGTTTTCAGGATTTACCTTTTGACATAAATAATCCATGCCCGCATTCTTAATCTCAGAGTCTATTATCTGCTTAGCTGCCAGGGCCGGAACGATGCCTGTTGGATAATAATTGTCTTCCACGGCGAGGGAATGTTTTAATGTGTTTTTACTATTATTCGTAAAACCTGTTATTTCGCAGGTAATTAGTCCCCATGATCCTTCTTTTTTCTGTAGGCGTTTTGAATCCTTTTCAATCATTCGTGCTGCCTTTTTTCTGTTGTTTTTTAAGAACAGTTTGTTATACAGATAGGAAAGGGCCGACCGGTAGTCGTTAAGCATAACATAGGTGCCAAAATGATTGACTTTCAAATTCAAGGCGGTTTCCTTAAGTTGATTATCAAAGAAGGGATTGCAGCTTTTGCGTTGGCCAATTTCATGAAACCACTTTTTATGCATCAGCTTGGAAGAGTTGATTGGTTTCCAATGGCCGTTTTCATAGATGCCATTGAACGGCTGGTTGCTGGCCCAGGCCAAATCATAGGATGAGTTGAAAGACCAGGCTTCAACAGCCCCATAGTAAATTTTAACGGATTCAATACGATCAAAGGTGGAATTTGCCGTTTCAATGGCATGGCGTGGGAGAATACCTGAAACACCCGGCATCCAGCCGGCCCCAATGATAAAATGTAAATCTTTATTCAAAACCAGGTTATTCTTCTGAAGAAGCTGGTCATAGAGCAAATCATACCCTCCCAAATCAATGTAGTGGCAGTTCAGATCTAAAGCTTGTATGGCAATTCGGTCGCCAATAAGTACAGATGGCCCGGCAGCATTGATAATAATCCCGCAACTGGCGCACAATTCCTGCAATTGCTTATTGTTGTATAAGTCCGTTTTTTGCAATGTCACTCTGTCGTGATATTTTTTGGCCCAATGCGCATGCTTTTCCGGATTTTTACCAGCTGCAATTATTTGACAGTCGGTGTTTTTTATAAGGTATTCGGTTGTTATTTTACCGGTAGTTCCATATCCTCCAATGATACCGATTGTTCGCAGTCGATCATTCATAGCTTCTTGGAATTTATATGTTTTTGTCTGATTTTTTTATTACGTCGACATTAATATGAAGCCCTAAATCATTTAGGTTGTCCATAAGATTTGTGAAATCGATATCTAAATGGTCAAAACTGTAAATCCCCGGTTTGTTATCAATCTCTTTGTTCAGTACTTTTTTAGCGATTATAAAGCAAAACATTGCTGTCAGATCAAAGGAAGAGGAGTGGGATAGTGAGGCAGAAACCCGATGGGTTTCATTTTCAGCAAAGGCTTGTGCTATTACCAGCTGATTGTTGCCAGGCTCTTCTGATAGCTTTGTCTGATTTTTATAAACGGTATTGGTAAGCCATTGCACAATGCTTTTTCGGAACCATTTAATACCTCTTAAGAAACGGACTAATGAAGGGGGACAATTTTGCAGGTGAAAAGCAAAATCAATCTGGTCGATGTTTTTTAATAACGGGCATTTTTGACTTGTAAAGACTTCTGGTGAAGAATAAAACACCAGGGGCAGTTTATTCAATGCTTCGTTAAAAGTGTATTGTTCCGACAAGTCCATTTTTTTACCGCTGGCATAAACAGTTTTATTATTCTTTTTAAGAGCAACCTGTTTTCTGATGTTAGAAAACATGGTGTAAATAGATGCTTTTCCTGATTGCACCGCGGCTCCAAAATATAATCTGATCCCTGCTCTGTGGGTTTGATCGTTTAGTTTGGAAACAACCACTTTAAGCAGGAGTGTGCTCAAGCCAGGGGATAATCCCATGCCGGTATAGACACTCGAATGAAGGGAATGATTCGCTAACTTAAAAATGGATTGGCAAGCATCCGGATCATCGTTGATATCAATACAATCCACTTTTTCCTGCAGACATATTTCATGTATCCGGGCACCAAATTTTTCAAAGGGGCCAATGGCCAGGATCACCAAATCATAGTTTGAGAGTTTTCCTTTGAGCTTTTCGGGTTTATTTGCATCCAATTTTATAATGCCATTTGATGTATTGGGATTGGTGATTCCCCTTGCGGCAATGTCAATTTTAACTGGAAAACTGTTTGTCTCAAAATAATTGGCAATAAGGCGTCCGGCAGTTCCGGTGCCGCCTATAATCAATAGATGCTTCATTCCGGTTTTATTTTTTGTAATAATGGAAGTTTCTGAAATAGTTGAGTAATGAATAAATCATTGTTATTGTAGTGATTGCAATCGACCGTTAGATTTTATATGTCTAGGCGCTTAAGTAGCGACTTTTACCAACATGTTGTCCAAATTGAATGTTGTGTATTAAGTCATAATTCTAGGTGTTATGAAATTACCAATGAGCTTGATATAAGCAGGTCTATTATCTAAAATCTAACGATCTCTTGTCTTGTCAAAAGAATCAGCTAAAGGCAACATCCCTCGAAGAGGCTTTTTTTCAGACTCGTCCTGGAAAAACATAGACCTTAGACAGATTTTTATCAATCTTATTTTTTAGGTGTTTTATACTTAACATTCGTGTTTTTTTTAGGCAGGATATTACAATCCCGGTCATGCAAATCTTGATACTTGATACTGATATCTTAATACTTTTCTTGCTTGTCCAGGTTAGGTCTCTAAAAGTTTTGATGATCAAAAAAACAAACTGGTTCTCAATTAATCACAAAAGCTTAACGAATATTGGATTATGAATTCAGGCAGTATTACTTCTATTAAAAAGCTACATGTGATTCCTGAAATATTAATATAAGGCCATTCACCTTTTTAGCTAATGTTGGGTGAATGGCCTGTACTATCAAGACTTGACTATTGGATTATAGATGAGTTTTTCATTGATGAATTGATTGATGGTAGTTGCCAGGTGTTCATAGTGTTCTTTAATAAGCAAGTGGTTTCCTGGCAGTTCTTTGATTGTTATGGAGCTAAAATAGTTTTTCCAAATGCCCTGATTGTCTCTTATAAGCGTTTCTTCTTCTTTTCCTGTAATTAACAAGGCTTTTGTGCTTAATTTTTTAGGATCAAACTGATAGGTTACCATTGCCTTAGTATCGGCTTCAAGTTGATTGATATAGCTTGCTCTTTCATCGCTGTTTAATGTGTTGAGAAACGTTGTGTTAAGTAAGTTGTTAGAATCATTTTCCAGAATATTGCTTGAAGGATTACTGTTGAAAAGATCCATTAGAGCATCTTTTACATGAGGCGGTGTTGTCCCTACCAGGATAATGCCTCTTGGAATTATGCCTGCTTGTTCTAGTTGCCGACACAGGTCATAGGCCACATAGCCACCATAAGAATAGCCAAGAATAAAAATGGGCTGATCTTTTATTTTTTCTATTTCTTTGAATAAAGGTTGACTGGTGGCTTCAATGGTGGTATGAAGTGGCCGGTCATCTCCATGTCCCGGGTATTGAGCTGCTAAAACATTTATTTCGCTTGAGGTGCATTGGCTAAATGCAGAATACATACCTGGTGTGCCGGCAGCGTAAGGCAAACAAATCAGGTTAATTGCTGCGTTATCACTTGATTTTAGGGTCATCAGGTTATGTGAAGAGCTGCAATTACCAAGGGATTGGGACATTGATTTGATACTGGGTGAACTGAAAATATCTCTCAGTTTAATGGTGTCAAATCCCGCGGCTTTAAGCTCTTGTACTAAACGAACGGATTTAATGGAGTCACCGCCAATTTCCCAAAAGTTATCATTGACACTGATATGGGGTAAGCCAAGTACTTTTTGCCATTTGAGCGCAAGTTTTTTTTCTGTTTTTGAGGTTGGCGCAATAAAGTCTTCCGGTAGCTCAACCTGTTTATTTTTGGCTATTTGGGGTAATGCCTTTTTATCCATTTTACCATTGGGAGTAATCGGAATGTTATCCATGAAGTGCATGACTTTTGGAATCATGTATTCGGGCAGGTAGCCTTCAATACAATTTTTAATGTATTTATTTTCCAGGGCAGCACCGGTAGATGAGGTATAAAAAACTACAACGGTGGCTTGTCCGTTGCAATCTTTTTGTACATCGGCACAGCATTTTCCAATTTCTTTTACTTTGCTTAAGGCATTTTCAATTTCACCTAATTCTATGCGATAGCCTCTTACATTAACCTGATAATCTTTTCGTCCAAGGAAAATTATATCACCACTATCAGCAAATTTGGCCAGGTCTCCGGTATTGTACAAAATGTCTTGGGAATCCTTGGTTAAGGGATTGGGGATGAATACTGATTTTGTTTTTTCTTCTTTGTTTAAATAGCCCTTGGCTACGCCTGCTCCCCCGATATGTAGAATTCCGGGAACCCCTGGCATGCAATGTTCATTGTTTTCATTCAGGATATAGAGTTGCGTGTTGTAAATGGCCTTTCCAATGGGAACAACATCCAGTTCACATACCTTATGGTCGTTTACCGGAATAGGAAAGAAACTTGAAGCTACCGTGGCTTCGGTTGGACCATATTCATTTATGAAGCGATGGGTTGGGTAGGTAAGGAGCCATTTGTTTATATCGGCTGTGTTGATAATTTCAGCCCCTAACATCACCGTCATGTGATCTTTCATGGAAAGTGATTCATCCATAAACTCTAGTGTGTTGGCCAACATGGAAAAATGAGAGGGTGTGATATTAAGAAAGCTTATTTGATGCTTACTAATGAATTTTAAAAGTTCTTCTATATTCACAGTATCCTCTTCTCCAAGAATATGTAACGATGCGCCGGTAAGGAATGGCAGCCAATTGGAGGTGACTGTCATGTCAAAAGAATAGGAAGTAATAAAGGCAAATCGATCTTCTTTGGTAACCCCAAATGTTTGACCTACATAGTATAAAAAGTTCGATGCATTTCTGTGTCGTAACATGGTGCCTTTGGGTTGACCGGTTGAGCCAGAGGTATAGATGAGGTAAATCAGGTCTTCCGGCGTGTTGGTAAATTCAAGAGAGGTAACCGGTGAAGAATCAATATCTTTTTTTGAATAAGTTGTAAACTGTTCCAATTCATTGGTACGGGTTCCGTTGGTCAGAATACAATGGTTAATACTTTTAATGTCGATTTTTTGTATCAAATCCACATGTTTGTCTTCACTTATAAGGATATCGGCTCCGCAGTCTTCCAACATGTACTTAATTCTCTCTGCCGGGTATTTGGGATCAATGGGAACATAGGCTCCTCCGGCAATTATAATGGCTAATTGGGCGATAGGAAGATCCATGCTTCTGTTCATTAACAAAGCCACCCTTTGGTTGGGCTTAACCCCCAGTTTGCGCAACAGGTGAGCCAATTGGTTGGAACGTTGGTAAAAAGTGTCATAATTAATTGAGTGATCTGCGAATTGCAGTGCTTTACGCTTTGGGTATTGCAGTGCTATATTTTTTATCCACTGATTGATTGTGATCTGTGGGTATTCATGTTGTGTTTGATTTAAGTCCTCAAATAGCTGTTTGAATTTTTGAGGCATCACATTGGTGCCTGTAAAGGACTCCATGCCATCTTCGTTATAACTGGCCTGAGCCAACTGTGTAAGCATGGAAGTAAATTGTTCCGATAGGGTTTTAATAAATTCCGCATCAAATAAGTTACGGACATAATTCCAGTCAAAGATCCATTGTTTTTCCCAGGTGAACATGACTAAATCGATGTAAGTACCCGGCGCCCCGGTTTGAACCTTTGGGGCCTCGAGCTCAATGTATTTTGAGATTTTGTTCATGCCTTCCGGTATCATATTGATGGAATTACTGAAAATAATGGAACTCAATGAACCACGGGTCATGCCTTCCTGTATTGCGATACGGCGGGTTAAGTCAATGGATGAAACCGGGTAACTCAGTAACGTCCGAACAAAGTTTTCGATATCACGGGCCATCTGTAATATTGGCTTTCCAATTTCCGCCTTCAGGCGTACAGGGAAAATATCCAGGAAACTACCGATTACATTTCGTGCTTCGGGGAAATGATGTTCCCGGTTATAGACAGGCATGTTAATCACCATGTCATTTTGTCCGGACCAGATGCTCATGAGTTTAAAATAGCAGGCTAGTAATACCGAGTTTAAACTTATACCATCTGTATTGGCACTCCATTGGCTGATGCGAGCCATTGTTTCATTAGGAATAATCGTATGGTGGGTAGTAAAATGAACCTCTTTCAACATAGATGGATTCATTTTCATTGGAAGTGATATCTTTTCAGGGACATCTTTGAAAACTTCCAGGGCAAAGTCCATGGCTTTTTGGTAGGTTTGAGTTTTCTCCCTGAAATTTTCAATGCGTACATAGTCTGCGAACTGCAGCTTTGTGGTTGACCTGGCTTCCGGTAAATTATTTTCACATGCCAGATCGTATTTAAAGAGCAGTTCTTTAATGAATTCAAAGAAACTAAAGCCATCAATTAATTGATGATCTATGTGGATAATGATTTCGAATTGTTCTTTTCCGGTTTTATACAGGTTAGCATAGTAGAGAGGATAGGTTCCCAGGTTGAAGCGATGGTCATTGTCTTGAAGATCATTTATTTCGAAGAACAACTCCTGTTCTTTTGGGTTCAGGTTTGAAATATCCTGGTAGCCAGATTCAAACCCGGGGCATGAAGAAAGAGTTTTGAATAAAGGCGTATCACTTTCCTCGGTAATGACAGAACGGAGCATTGGATGTGTTTCAATGGTATTATTAAAGGCGTCATCAAATGCTTGTTTATTAAATGGTCCATTGATGGTTGTTCGACAAATGATATAGCAGCTCAGGCCTGTTGGTTCATTACGGATAAATCCTTTGGAATGATAGAATAAGGTTTGTTGAAAGTTCATCAGGGGAAAAATCTTTCTGTTATCTGTTGTAACATAAACTTTCCTTATTTGGTTGGCTAACTCCCGGCAGGTATTGAACTGGGTCAGATCGATGTTTTTATCTGCTAAATCAAATACGGATTGGAGTAAATCGTAAAGGGCAACAAGTTGTTTCAGGTTGTTGGCTTTTTCATTCAACGGACTCTCAATAGACAACTCTTCGGCATTAATCCCCAAATGTTCGGCAATGATATTTCGAATCAAATGTTCATATTCATTTTCAGGCTGTTTAATATTGGCATCTATGTGATTTAGATAGTTGTATTGTTTTTCGAGACAGGGATAGTCATATAAAAAACGTGAATTTAGCTTCGTGTTGAAGGTGCTTTCTATTTGGGCAAGTGCTTTCATTGCACGAATAGAATCACCTCCCAGAGCGAAGAAGTCTGAATGTAATCCTATCTGGCTGACATTGGGTATTTCCAGAGCGTCGCTCCAAATTTCTTTTAAACTGGATTTGATGTTTTTTATTGTTGGCATAATGTTAAATGTTTTTGGTGTGTTATCGATCTTTTCAGTAATGGCCTGGAATTTTTTATTGAGATATTGGTTGGCCAATTCGAGTCGTTTTGTTTTTGCACTGGATGTTTTCGGGATAGTGCTTTTGAGTATAGGAATGGAGTAAATAGGGGAAAAGCCTGATTTTTGATTAATCAGTTGGTTACACTTCAAGGATAATTTGATGGATTCTTCCATCGATAATTTTTCCCGGGTGGTGAAAAAATGAAGGGCTTTTTCTTTGTGGTCGGCGGGATCAATAAACGAGGTAAATATTGATTTGTCTATTGTATGTCCAAATTCCGAGAGGATACAGGATTCCTGGTCGAACGGGAAGTGATTCTCGCCGTTTATAATAATTATTTCCTTTTGTCGGCCTGTGATGTATAATTGTCCGTTATCATCCAGAAAGCCAAGGTCACCGGTCTTCAGCCAGCGGTCCTGGAAAATGTCCTCGCTAGCCTGGCGATTGTTGAAATAACCTTTAGTGTTACAGTGGGAGAGGAGCTGAATTTCTCCTATTTCAAAGGATTCTGCGATACCATCTGGTGCAGCAATTCTGATTTCTATGCCATTGTCAGGTGACCCCACACAGGTAAATTCACAATAATCTTCCCGGGTGCTTTGTATTGGTATGGCTTTGTTGTTGTTTAATGCTTTACGATTTAGTTTGATGCTTTTAAAAGCGTGATTGTGGAGGCAGGATACTACCAGGGTTGCTTCAGCCAGCCCATATCCGGGATTCACGCACAGAGGATTAAGATGGTATTTCTCCAGATGGTTTTTTAAGATATCACAGGTGGCCGGAGAAATCATTTCTGCTCCAAGGATGAGGCTCTTTAAAGAAGATAGATCCAGGTCATAATTTATTTGAGGATTGATTCTTTTAAAGAGAATTTCCAGCCCGGTGGGTGTTGCCGTTGAAATGGTCGCTTTATACCGATCAATATTTTGTAGCCAGATCAAAGGGTTTCTGATATAAGTGAAGGGAGAGATACTTATTTCAGGAATCTTATTGAATACACAGTAAATATGACATCCGAATAATCCAAAGTCATGAAAATACGGCAGCCAGTGAACAAGTTTATCTTCTGGTGATGTATTCTCCCAGGCGCGTTTGATCTTGATGTTTTCAATGATATTCTTGTGGCTGAGTTCCACTCCTTTGGGCAGGCCAGTGCTTCCGGAGGAAAACTGGATAACAGCAGTAGCGGTATTATCCAACACGGGTGGGGCGTAATCCACTGATAATAACTGACTGCTTTTAATGATCAGTTGATCTGAAATATATGGGATCTTTAAATGTTCCAGATAAGTTTCTAATTCTTTGTTTAAACTTATTATCACAGGGCAACGAAGAACTTTTTGCGCAGAAAGGAACCGTTTAAAAATAACGGAATCTTTCCTGGCGTTGACCACACAAGGCATGGGGGCCGGTATTAAACCAGCCATTATGCACGACCAAAAAAGTATTACGAAATTTTGAGGGTCTTCAATACTTAATATTACTGACGTACCTTCCTTTAGTCCTCTTTTTTTTAGGGAATAAGCGATCTGTTGGCTTTGGGTAAGGAGGTTTTGGTAGGAAAGGAATTGGATGTTTTTTCCATGTTGAATATGGGTTATGCCTTGATGTGGTACTTTGCGGGCTGCTTCAATTAATAGTTGATCAAGGGTGTACATGTTGATATGTTTGATTAGTAATTAGTTCGTTAAGCTTTTGTAATTAACTGAAAAACAATTTGTGCTGATTTGATGGTCATGATTATAGGGACTAGGAAAGGAGACTGATATAAATCAGTCTTAGTATCTTATCAGTGATATTTGTGTATTTATTGGCAAAATATTTTGGCGAGCATTAAATCATCTTGATACTCTGTACTTGATACTTTTTACTTTTCTGGCTTGTCCAGGTTAGGTCTATTATATATAATCTAACGATCTGTTGTTGATAGGTTGTTTCTTTAAATAATGGTAGCTAATCCAAAAATTAAGCGTTGTGGCAGCGCTAAAAATACCCGGTTGAATGGGTTTGAAAATACCGGGGGACAGGATAGCCAATAGTTCCAGGGAAAGGGATAAAAATACCGGGTTAATCACCAATGTCCATCGGGGCAGCGGTGATTTTTTCCGCCATGAAATGATTCCAAAACCAATCCAGCTTAATGGAAGTAATAGAAACATTACCGGATAAAAAGGAGAATTGATATTGACCAACAGTTGCCATTGAGCATCATCTGGTTGTATTCCTGTATTCGCAAGCATTCCAAAGAGGTTGTAGCTGTGATGAAAAGGAATTAGCAGTAGCATGGAGTAAGCTAATAAGATGCTAGTTACTTTGGCTAAGAGTGGAGCAGCATCTTTGGTTATGCGGTACAGAAGCCAGGTGCCGCTAGCCCATAAAGGAAAAAGAAAGACACATGCGTGAGACGAAAACCATAGCTCCCAGGTTGTAAGCTGGGTAATGCGCCTGATAAAGTGGTCCGATTCTATTGATTGCATTTGTACTATCCAATCGGATATTGAAATGAAGCAACCGGCAATTGTGCTTATAATGGCTATTGTAGAATAGTTTTTCATTTCTGGAAAAATGATTTGGATGCTGGTAATAATGTGATTTAGAGCTGGGGTTCGGGTTGTTTAATAGTTTTGATACTCAAATCGGAGTGCTCTTTTGGCTTGTCCAGGTTAGGATTAAAACCATCTGAGGCATCAATTAAATAGAGTTTGAAAGCTGGTTGATCATTTGTTTTTACTCCACCCTGATATGTTCGCACGGAAAAACACAGGGTGGAGCAATTGCATTAATTCATGTGCAACAGACGGAAGGGAATGCCTTCTGTGACAATGCTTACACCGTTGTTACTTTGCTTATTTAAATCGTAAATGTAGTATCCTGTGCCATCTTCAGTGGACATGCCCAGGATCAACTTTTGGTCTTCTTGTGAAATGCAGGTTGACCATCCGGTGGTAGGTTTTACATTTAATTTGGTAATGGTTTTATTATAAACATCTATCATGCAAGGTTGCATGGATTTGTCGTTCAGGAAGTCAGGAGGATTGCTGCCGAGTTCGGGGATGTTTATAAAGCCATAAACCACCCCATTGTTGCTATATATTTTCTGATATAAAAAGTTGGCACTATAACCATCCATACCTTTAATGCCTGATTTGCTAATCGAGAAAAAATAGTCGGGATCAAATTCGGTTGATCCTTTCCGGATCCTTAAAAATCCATCTTTTTGAGGAACGTATCCCCAGGCACCGGTGGCATAAAAATAGATGTCGCCCCTCTCATCTATAAACGGGCTACCTGACGGATCGTGGGAGCCCAGCTGAATACCGCGTGTGTCAGTAAGCATTTTTTCCGGCTTGTCGGTAGTGGTGTTGATTACCAGTACATAGCTGCCTAAGTGAGGGATGTTCATCGCTTTCTGCTGCCACAGGGCAACAAACACATGATTATCACGATAGATCATGGACACCGCTTCGGGATTGATGTCTTGATCGCCCAGTGCAAATTCGGTGATGTCTATTTCCTTGGTTATTTCCCATTTTTCTAAATCCAAAACAGCTATTTTGCCAAGCAGGGTATAGGAAATGTAGGCTTTACTATCTGAAATGAAACATATGGATGAAGCAAATGACTTGGCTGGAAGAACCAGTGTTTTTCCTTCTGCAATAAGATCATTGTCTGTTTTACGGTACCTGAACAATCGATCATTTTTGGCTTCCAGCACAAATACCCAATCGTTGTAGGAAAACAAGTAAGCATCACCCGAATGCGTGTGGGCATTGCTGGTTTTTGTTTCTTTTACAGTCAAATCTTTAAATGTACTGAGGTAGGTGTTTTTATCCACCTTAACACTGTGAGCAAATTGATGTTTCTCCGTAGTGTCAGTCTCTTTAGTGTCGATCTCTTCAGTATCATCCTCACAGCCTGTTGTAAGGAATAATCCAGATAGAAACAGGAGTAATAATCCTTTGTTTATTTTCATGATTCTCATGTTATTATAGATGTTAAAAATGTGTTATTAGTTAGTCGGGTAATTGTTTAATTATAATCCCATGGCACCTCCTTCTGCCTTGTCGCGGAACCAGCTGTATTTAATTTTAGCCATGATGGTGCGTCCTGGGAGAGGCATTTTATGGTTGTCGTAAGCTTTTTGGTTGAAAATATTGGCGATCTCTATGTTGATCGATACCAAATTGTTTAAAAAGGACTGTTGAATGCCCGCATAATGAATGGCTTGCGAAGGGATCTTCCAGCGAAATTCATTGTCCTTCCGGTCCGACATTTTCCAATCGTAATGGTATTCATGAATGTAGGAGAAATCATAATAGATACGGGTTAACTCTTTTTTAAACAATCCCGACCGGTGATATTCAATTCCGGCATTGTAAAACAGCCATGGAATATTAGGAACGCGTTTGTTGTAAGTGTCGTTCTTTGAGGTTTTGTCGTCCGTCTTGAATTCTTTATTATTTCTCAAATCCTGGTAAGTAAAGTTCCCATAAACATACCACTGTGGAGTTATGTCCAATTTAATTTCGGTTTCAAAACCTTTGATAAGGATGTTTTGCATGTTGTCATGAGTCAGTTTGCCATCCGGGGTGGGACCTAGTTTTATCATGTCTTTAACATCTTTATAAAAAGTTCCCACTTCAAATTGCAGTCGTTGGGTGCCCAGCATGTTGTAATGGTTCATCAGCAGGCCCAGGTTCACATTATTGCTTTTTTCAGGTTTTAAATCATGCCCGGGAATAATGCCTAAACCATCGCCAAACAGTTCATGTGGCCTGGGCAAGCGCACGGCATGTTCAAATGCCAACTTTAACCGGGTGCCATTGTATATTTCATAAGCTACTCCTTCATTAAAACCAAATTGTAAACTGTTATTGGTTGTTTGTGCCGGGGTTTGTTTGGTCGCAGCCTCGTCAATCAGTTTTTCAGTGGTTCTGAATATTTCAGAATCGATATTGTAGGATTTAATGGAAAACAGATTCTGGAGTCTCTTGTTTTTTGAAAAGTATTCATGGGATAGACCGGTTACATTACTTTGCATTTTGCTTGGGAAAGCACTGGGGTCAAATCCCAAATAATCGGCCAGGTAGGGGTCGTTTGGCGTATTTTTTGAATAAACGTACTGGTTGTTCAGGTTTAGTGTATGTTGATCGCTGATCTTGTATTTTAAATTCAGTTTATGACGAGCTTCTTTTGTCTTGTCCGTAGAATAATTCATACGGTGGTCATCCGTTTCGCCTCTGGAGCTGGGAGTGGTCTGACCATCCCAATAATACATTGTGGTGGTCGTATCCACCAGGTGAGATTCAATGATGGGGGTTACAAAAGAGGATTTGAAATCCAGTCCTTTGACAAAAAAATCATGTTTTTCCAATTTTATCACCGGCATGAAATTAGTACCGTGCCGGTGTGCCGATCGGGAGTCAAAAGTAATAGCCTGGATGCCTTTATAATTTTTATACCAGGGAAATTCAAACTCTATTTTATCAAACCATAATTTGGTAAAGGTGATACCGGCGAATAACATGCGTGACATGTATTCATCGTTTAGCCGGGTGCAATGAGAATACGTTTCCGGATCCAGTGCATGGTCAAAATCGGTTAGGTCCATTTCGTAATTATTGGTGGCTTCACTGTGCATAACGGCTGCTGCAATTTGAATCCCCGGCTTGTCAAAGAGTTTTTTAGCCATTAGATTGTACTTTCGTAATCCATAGGTGCCTCCTTCTATGGATGCTCCTAACACATCGCAATCCACTTCACGCGTAACAATATTAATGGCCCCTCCAAGGCCATCGCCCCCAAATTCAGCCGGGACAATGCCTTTGTAGACTTCGATTCGCTCTATAATATCAATGGCAATGTCATTGATGTTAAAGGAGCCGTCCGGGCTGTTAAGAGCAAATCCGTTGATAAATATGGCCACCCGGTTACCTTCTAATCCGTGCACCGATATCTTGGCGTTGCTCCCCAGGCCCCCTTCCTGGCGTATTTTTATACCAGCTGTGCGGCTTAAGATTTCATTGACACCTGATACCCTGCCTTTAAAATCTCTTCCATCAATGATGGAAACGGCCATGGGGCTTTGTTTTATTTTCTTGATTGTTTTATTGTCTTCATTTTCGCCTACCACGATCACTTCATTCATTCTGAAGTTGCTTTCTTCAAGCTTAACATCCACATGTACATTTTCATGTTCTTTAACGGAGATCTTCACCTCTTTGTGGTCGTAGCCGATAGTCGAGAAGATAAGGGTATAATCCCCTGCGTCTTCAACGTTAAGGCTGTAAGAGCCATCAGTAGTTGAGGCGGTACCATGTTTTAATTCCTGGGTGTAAACATTTACACCGGGAATTATGATTCCATCTTTATCTGAAGTAATAGTGCCTTCGATTGTCGCTTGTCCCCAAATATGATTAGTTAAAACTGACATGAAAAGCAGCAGGGTAATGTTTTTTCTCATTTGTTTAGAATAGTTTTAAACAGTGCAAAAGTAGATGATATGTCTATTTCCTAACTAGCATTATGGTAGTATAAACTAGCATTATAGAAAGGGGTATTTTGTGTTTTTGCTATCATTAAATCATTATTTATAATGATATTATTGCTTTTTATAAGGAATTAAATTTGGCATAAAATTTAAACCAAACCAATATGCTAATTAGTTTTTACGACCTTAAAGGAGAGTGTATAGCAGGTGAGTTCAGGAGCTCTTTGAAGGAGGGGAGATGCTCTAGTTGTAATAGCAATAATTCCAATGTTGATTCACATATAATGGTGAAAAGGCATAATGACTTTTTTCTTTATAAAAATCAAATCTATGGAAAGCAGAATTGCAGTTTTCTGGCAAAATCATCAATTCCTATCATTAAACAGAGTTTTGTTTTAAATGGAAAATGTAGTCTCGATGAGGCAGACGATATGGATTATCTTTGTCCTGAAGAGACGCACAATATATTCTTTTCGCCCAACAAGTCAGCTGTGGTGAATATTTCACAGGCGCAACACCTTACCATATTTGAGGTGGTGTATACGAAACAGCAATTTTATGCTTTTACACGCTCCCTTAAAGGGAATATACAGGCCATTCATCATAAGATAAAGAACAATATGCCCTTTGCCTTGTCCGATGGCCCCTTGCCAATTTTCCCTAAAATGAAGGAGGTTATCATGGATCTCTGTCAATGCGATATGGATAAACCATTCTCCGGTTTTTATTTAAAAGCAAAGGTGTCTGAATTGCTGTTTCTTCAATTTGAACAATTGCAGGTATATCAGGAAAAGGGGAAGCTTATAAGCAGGAATTATAATGACATTAAAATATATGAAGCAGCTGAATTAATCCGGCAAAATATTTCCAGGCCTCTTAAATTACCCGAATTGAGTTTGCAAACATCAACCAATGAGCATTTTCTGAAATCGGGGTTTAAGCGCGTGTTTCAGCTAAGTATATCTGAATTCCTGCTGAGAACACGCATGGAACAGGCCAAACAATATATTGAGGAAGAAAATTATTGCATGTATGAAATTGCAGATAAGCTAGGGTACAATCATTCTGAAAGTTTCATCAGAGCCTTTAAAGATTACTATGGAATAAGCCCCAAACGCTACTATTTGAAATCAAAACAGGAGCCTTATGTAGGAAGTAAATATTAACCAGCATGAGTTGCGGATGCCTTTTTTCAAAACTTACATTTCGCTGTAAATCATTACGTGACGATTGTAGTCGATTTATCCCTACATCGTAAATCGAACATCCTCATCATTTCTTCTCTTTTTCAAGGAGAGGTGGCTGATTGTGAGGTACGATCAATCAGTCGGGGTGTTTATTATTTCCATCTATTTCCACCATATTTCTAATGATTCAAAACCTCATTCCCTCTCCAATCTCCTGCCTCTAACCTCCTATATCCACCAATATCCAAACATAATACATCCAATCATATCTGCACGTACTTTTAATATCTCTATCTATTTTATCCCAAAATCCAAACATCGAATATCTCCACGTCTCACATTTCAACATTCACCATCTCCTTCCTTTGCTAGCTCGGATTTTCAATCTGTGTTATAATTTCTTTACATTTCCCTCTGTTCCCCGCTAACGCGGATTTGCAATCCGTGTTATAACATCTTTATCTCACAGGGATGTGAATGATTGTGAAGGGAAACGAGTTAATGGGATGTATTTGTGATTAAATGAAAAGGCATGGATTTCAAATCAAGGCAGCAAGTGATCCAAAAAAAGGCTCGGCAAAGTTTGCAACTTAGTCGTATTTGCTGGTTATTTTTCAACAATCATTGCAGATTAACAAAGAACAGATAAATGAAGATAAATGCCCGGTTGCTTCAGGGTGGCCGGGTTTTGTTATGGTGTTTTGCAGTGGCTTGTTTTTCCACCTCACCTCGGTCCTCTCTGGCAAGAGAGGATTTGTGCGTTTCGGTTGGAGGGATAGAGATGAGGGAGATGGTGTTGGAAGGGGCAATGTTACCCTGACAGGGATTATTGCTATTATGTTAATATCCCTGTCGGAGTTGCCAGACGAACACGAGAAGTGTGTTCCGTTCAACATCTGATCCCGCGGATTGGGCATCTGTTCCCGCGGTAAAATATTCCGTTTCAGCGGATATTTGTTTAATCCCGCGGAAAAGTAATTAAACACCGCGGATAGGGGGAGTCGTCCCGCGGGCTGGAAACGGCTCCCGCGGCTATTTTTCCTGTCCCGCGGTAAAAAAAACAAAACAAGGTTCCTTCTATGTGATCACAGATGGCAATCTTTTAGTTAAAATCATTTGACTAATTCCCTTGTCTGCTGATAATACTGGCTTGCATAACCTTTTAACCAATCCTTGTTTGCACAATTGTATCGTGTGGTTTAATACAGAAAATAATAACAAAAAGGCCTTGTAGTAGCCATGTTGCAGGGTTTTTCTTTACCCCCGCTAGTACGCGATTGTATAGTATTACATTACTAATAGTTAGTGTCTTACGGGTGATATTGGTGTATTTATTGGCTAAATATTTTGGCGAGCAGTAAATCATCTTGATACTTTGTACTTGATACTTTTTACTTTTCTGGCTTGTCCAGGTTAGGTTTCAACTAACTATACAGATCATGAACCTTTAAATGTGTGATATGGAAACCCCCGGCAGTAAAGCAGGGATTTTTTCATGGAGAGTATGAGGCGATTTGATGGCCGTAAGTCTGTTGGGTTTAAAATTTTCCCTCAGATGTGTAATTAGCATTTCTTACTGATTTTACGTGAAAAGCTGTAGGCTATTGGTTGGGCGCTTCTCGTATTTTAAAGGAGATTCTATGGGTCTTCTTTGTACCTGGGTCGGGACAACTACGGATCAACTCCGCTAACAGCGGAGTTGATCCGTAGCAAACCCCTTGTTGGTACCTGGAAGGTACTTGTGTTATTCCCTGTTGAGTATGGAGATGTTCAACGACCACTGCGCAAAAGCCGGGTTGTTCTATAAAAATTCCCTCATTCCGGAATAATTAATGTATGAAGGGGGGTGTAGATTGTAAAATGTGAGAATAAGTCCGTTTTAAAAATGCTCATATTCTCTTATGGTTACACTTTCGGGTTTTGATTGCTCATCTTTAGCTTCGTAGCGAAGTGCTTTAGTCCAATTGCCGTTTTTGTCAAATTCCAGGTATTCTAATTTTTCGTGGAAAAGGGTATTGTTTTCGTCGTTAATTCATTTTATTTCTTTGGTATAGCCTTCTGTTGTGTATTCATAAAGCATAACCTGTTCTTCGGTTTGTTTTTCGTTATGGACCAAAAACTGATGCTGTTTTATCATTCTGCCATTCTGAAGATAGTTGGTGCCTTTGGTTATTTCCTTTCCTTCAATATTGTATGTTTTATACTTTCGATTGTCTTCGTTGTTATATGACAGCTCGTTTTTGCTTATTAAATCTCCATTGTTGTTGTAGGTGTTGTATGAGTTTTTGACGGCATCTTATTGATATTATAAATATCACTAAACCTAAGACGTTAAGTTTTTGTTTTCTAAAATCATATTTTGCTACTGGCTACATTGAATAACTTCGTTTTCTTCTGTTGGATTTTCCAATAGCTCCATCTTTGGCTGTCTGGGTTGAGAAATTAATGAGTTTTTTAGGTTTTTGTATAAAACGGTGCTTCGGAGTTAAAAACGATCTAGGTGTCCGTAAGTATTGGTAGAAGGCATTTATTAGCAACAATATGTTTCGGATTACATTAATTGTAGAATTGTGTTTTTCCCCGTAATACATGATAAAATTCAGTGTATATGTTTAATGCCTTAGGGTTAAATATGTTCTGAAAAGCTACGTGTTGTGTGTAATAGCTCGAAATGCAAAAATATTTTTATTAACAAAGTATTTTAAACTATTATTGTTATTTTAGCCAAGCAAACATATAACATTGCTTTTAGGAATTAATATAAATATGATGCATGATGCTCTAATTGCCTCTATGATAGTATAAAGTACTCTAGAAACATACATAAAAAACGCAGGACGTTTTTTTATGAATTTAAAAGGCATTAGTAAAGAGCTGTTCAAGATAATGCAGTTATACAAAAAACATGCACCTAATTATTCTGGTAAAGTTTTAATAGTGACTGATATCCTTACTAAAGCATTAATTAATAAACCAAATACTTACATAATTTAACAAAAGAAGATGATCCAAATCGAAGAATTACAACAAGTCCAAGATCAGTTACTAAAGATTATTGAGGTTACAGAACCTTATTTTGCATTAAGAGATGTTAAAGCGGATAATGAGGTGGTTACGGCACTTGTTAGTCAGGAGCTCGACTCAAAAGATGAAACCAGGGGAATGAGTTTAGCAGAAGCCGGCAGGCACTTGGCCATACTCGGATCATTAGCGGTTGCTAATGTCAATCCCAAAAAGGAGAAACACTATTATTTAGCCTCCAAGGCTACTTTAGAACGGAAGGATGACAATGCCTATGACGATAAAGAGTATAAGGGTAAGATGACGACTCTTTCGTTTAATCGGAAAAAAGCGATTGCACAAGGGCATTTATCTACTTTGGATGGTAAAATAGTTTATACCATTATTGTGGAGTACTCAGTGCTTACGGCTTCGTTATTTGAGAGGATGTTTAGGCTTCACAAACAGGAAACGCCAAAAGATCTGTTTAACAATCCTTACACGCAAGGGATAGATATTTATGATTTGACAACGTCGTCAACATATTGTTCAGGTTCTCTGGGGGCTATTGATAAGAAAGTTTGCGTAGGCCATTTTGATAATTATCCAGCCTTGCCAGTTGCGCGTATTAGTCAGGCATTGGTCAGTCTTGCCGGTTATAATTATAATGCCAATAGAGGTAAGGTGAATGAAACGTACTGTGTAAAAAAGGTGGTTATGGATGCCGTCTCATTTGTATTTGCCGATGAGGTGTTAAATATCGATAGCACTCTTATAACTTCTGATTCTGCAACCTCTGATTATTACGATACAAATGGCGTTATCGGCAAGGATAAGCACGCTGTAAATTTAAAATGTTGGTTCTATTAAAATAATTAATTAATCATGAATGTTTTCATAATTTATTTGCTGCTTTTGGTTGCGAGTTCGATATCGTATATCTTATTTATTAATTATATAGGGAAAAATTCGATCATTCGAAAGATTGCGTTTACTATTTTGCCCTCCTTGATGTGTTTGGCGTATACCTCTTTTTCGTTTGCCATAACATGGAATTATTATTTATTTATTCCAGCTTTGGTAGCGTTGTTTGTAACGTTTTACCTGTTGATTAATATGATTAAAGCTCCGCTTAATGCCATTGAACAGGTCTTCAGGAAGATGTCGGAGGGGAAGATGGATACTACCGAAGTTCAGGAGTTTAAGAGCCAAAATAATGAATACGGAAAGATAGTTAATCACCTGGATGAAATGGTGTCGATAACAACTAAGATCATGCGTGATATGAAAATGGTATCCAAAGAGGTGGTTAACCATAGTGATCAGCTTTCTGTTAGCGCTCAGCAATTAGCAGAGGGAGCCAATACTCAGGCTGCAGCAACGGAAGAGGTGACGTCAGCTATCGAGGAGATGACAGTTAGTATACAACAAACCACTTCTAATGCCCGGGATGCTGAAAAGATTTCAACAAAAGCGCAAAAGGGAATAGTAGTGGTAATGGATGATGCTGAAAGGGCAGGTAAAGCAATACATAATATCTATGTCAATGTGGATAATATCAATAAAATATCTCAAAATACTAAGATATTATCTCTTAATGCCGCCATTGAGGCAGCACGTGCAGGGGAACATGGCAAAGGTTTTGCTGTCGTGGCTCGTGAGGTTCAGAAATTAGCTGAAAATAGCCAGGAAATGACGAATACCATTCATGAATTGACGGAGACGTCATTGGAAATAGCAAAATTTGCTCAAACAACCCTTCAAACAACGGCACCTGATGTTGAGAAAACAGCGAATTTAGTGAATGAAATTACCATTGGGAATATTGAACAGAACCAAGGTATCGATCAGATCTCAGTATCCATACAGCAATTGAATTCTGTGACGCAGGAAACATCTGCCAGCAGTGAAGAGATGAATGCCAGTGCCAGTCAGCTGAAGGAACAGGCTAAAAAAATGGATGAGTTAATGAGTTATTTTTCAGTTTGATGAATTTGTTAGGTCGTTAAATTTTTCTTGCTATCTGAAAGGCGGGTTGTGATTATTTGATGACTAGTACTTTTGTAGCTCTGCAAATGAGTTGAATGTATATTAGTTTGAGATCAATTATTTAACGATCTATTATGAATTAATCAGGCTATAAAATTCAAAGAGCAAAGGATGTGTTTTATGAAATTCTTGAGAACCTAGTGTTTTAGAGAATTTCTAGCACATCCTTTTTTTTGCGGTTGTCTTCACAATCAAACTTGTCTTGATCCTTTTTTGTTTTGCAGAACCTTAGTGTGAACTTACTTCTAATAGGCGACAGCAAAGGAGGAGTTAATTAGATGGACTAATGGATGCGCTAATTTAGGTTGCTTCAAATGTTATCTCTGTCTGGAAGAGGGAGATGGATGCTGCGACGGGCAATATCATGTAAAAAGTTGTTTGTTTTGTGGGAAACCTAAAACTTTATACTTTTAAGTAACCAATTAGAATCTTACCTAATGTCCAAAACTAAAAAACGCCGGAAAAAAGGTGTCAGTACGCAGGAGCGTAAGCAACAATTAGCCGCACAAAAGAAGTATTTTATTGCCAGGTTATTTGATTTTGGTAGAAAATTAGGAATTACCGATGTGTTGAAACTCATTCCTGCCAGGGAGTATAATACCTTGTTTGGGTATCATCTCAAGCAATTTAAAGTAAAAACAGCTCCAGGTACTCAAATCCCGTCAATGGTTCTCAAGAAGATGGAGGCGCTTGTGCATTTTAGCGTTAATAATTTCCCATTATTACAAGAAGAGTATGCCGATTTTACGTTAATAGAATATTTGGAATATGGTCATATCTTATGGCGGTATCAGGAGACGCTTGAATTGGATTGGTACCCCCGGGCGAGTCAGGTAAAAGAAGGCTTGATGCCGGTTGTTGAGATGGTTGAAAAAAACGGGGATCCTACTACTTATTTGCTGGGGGTGGTTGATGTTATTGCCCGCCAGTATTGCAAAGCCAATTCCCGGTATTACTGGATGGATGTAGTGGTTAAAAGGAGTGACGTTGAAAATAACGGTACATCCATCAATTTTATTGTTCATCGGGTTTTTTGTCAGA
The DNA here is from genome assembly GCA_004296775.1 of Marinilabiliaceae bacterium JC017. Classification (GTDB taxonomy): domain Bacteria; phylum Bacteroidota; class Bacteroidia; order Bacteroidales; family Marinilabiliaceae; genus JC017. The sequence continues at coordinate 25,494 of RHGE01000031.1, read as the reverse complement.
AACGTGTTTTTAAGATAGAAGAAGGAGCACGGCCGGCTTTCCGTATCGGTGTGCCAAATGCTTACGAAAAAGGGATGAGGTGGCTCACGGCTCGTTTAATTGGCCATGATAAAGAAACAGGAGAGACTGTGGAACCTTTCGATGCCGATATTTACCTTCAGTCACATGCTTTGTTGAGGTTATATGAACGGCTTGATGGATTAGAGAAATGCGTAGTGCATTCCAATATGCTAGGGTCGTTGAGTAAATTTAAGGTTGTAGAGTATCAGGAACAGTCAATGGTTGAGTATTATTTTGATAATGTTAAACTGGGCTACCTGGTGCTGGATTTTTCTAGTGGTCAGGTGCTGGTGCGTACTTTTTTATTTCTAACCCATCGAAAAACACCGGAAGGGGATAAGTTAGCCAGGCTGGGTAGGCTTTCCTATGCGGATATTCCTTTTTGGAAGATGGATAAACTCAGTACTTTCACCAAAAGTGATATTGGTAACCATGCTCGTTTACGTCAGTTGTTTGATGATGCCGGTTGTGGTCATTTGTTTGATTTTGATGCTGAAAAATGGGGGCAGAAGGGGGATGCAATCGCTAAAGGCAAGGCTTTGGCGGGTTATCTGACGCTTGCTGAAAACAACTGATGGTAAGGGAAATGGTGTTTTCTATTGGGGGAAATACAGATATTGCCTTGTTGGACTATCAAACTAAAGCTGGATTGTTATTTGAATTTTGAGTTTCAATATGTGAAAACTCAGGTGGAAGGATTACCTTCGCCATTTAATATTCAAACATAACATAAGGGTGTTTTAGTATGAGGTTATTTTTAGCTATTTCGTTATTTGCAATAATGTTTACGGTGGGGTGTAGGGAAGAGGATGATAAAGATCAAGAACCTGATTTTTCTGTTTTGGGGTTGGAAGAGGTTTTGATTGGCGAAGAGGTTGTCTGTTTTGAAGCCAATGGCATCAAACTCGCTTCTGCAGGAAGTGAAGATTTGTTCTTAGATGGCGCAAATTCCATGGGTTATGAGTTGTTGTTGGAGTATAAATGCCTTATCTATTCTGATGTAATTCCTGTTGTGGAAGTTAAAAGCAAATATGCCGATACTTCGATAGTCATAAAGAAGGAATTTATTTCAGGGAATAAAGCTTTTGCGATTACTGTTTCAAGACCGAATCATAAAGAGCAGGTTACCTATCAAATAGTGTTTATGAAGGTAGATCCTATAAATAGTTAGGGGGGCGGAAGCAAAAGTTCGTTAAACGTTTGTAATAATCTGAAAGACCACTGGTGATTGTATAGTGGTCAAAATCTCATCGTCATACCATTGAGTTGGATGTAAATTAGTCTAAGGTTTCTTTTTCAAAAACTAATGATTAGTTAGATACTGTTTTTATGCCTGTCAAAATAAACACCATCAACACCCTAAAAAAAGAGCTGGAGTTTCTTCCGAAAGAAGAGATTATACAGTATTGCCTGAGATTGGCAAAATACAAGAAGGATAATAAGGAACTATTGAATTATCTGCTCTTTGAGGCGGATGATGAAGCCGAATATATTCGGCAGATTAAGGAAGAAATAGAGGCCGAGTTTAAAGGGGTGAATAGGAATACCCTCTATTTTGCCAAAAAAAGTATCCGACGAATTCATCGAATTGTCACCAAGCATATTCGTTATTCGGGCAGCAAACAGACAGAGGTTGAATTGTTGATCTTTTTTTGTTTGCAAATGCGTCAGTGTGGCGTAGCTGTGGGGGAGAGTAAGGTGTTGGTTAACTTATATCAACGGCAGTTGAAGACGATTGATAAGACTCTTGGTGGGTTGCATGAGGATTTGCAGGTTGATTACCAGGAGGAACTGGAGGAGATTAGGAAGGTGTTGTAATTAAGTTTATTCAATTGCTTAAAGTCTGAAATTGGGGTAACTATTACAACTTCCTTGTTTTTTGACTGCGTTCATTCTTAATTCCTCACGATATGGAGAACTGCCGTATATATTCCTGAGATTTGAAATGTCCGGTGAATATTTGACTCGAAAGGAAGGGAGAAGTCAGTGTGTGCGGGGTGATGTGAAAGTTTCTCCGCCAGGCTATTGGCCTGGCGGTTGTCTTCTCAATTGAGTACTGGCTTTTTTTTGTTTATGATTAATTAAGCTGAACAATCATTAAAAGCGGATTATCATTTTCTGATATATGTTCCACGATAGGTTTTAATTTATTGCCTTTTTCGGAAGGATGAGCGGCAATGAAATCCAATATCTTCTTCTTCTGGTCATATGCATCCATTGCCTTTATTTGTGATATGGCTCTCCCGCTACTTTGGTATTGCGGATTAAAAGCTAAACCTGAAATCTGGTCATCGGTAAAATAGTCCATCTTCTTTTTTCTTGGGGTATTTTCCTGCAATGTGCTGTGAAATTGGTTGGTCTGCTTATTAAAGACTATGAAATAGTTCACATTTCGGCTTCTGCAACGAAATAACAACAAGTTATCTGATTCAAAAATGGCACTGTTGTCATTAAGTATGGCTTCGTCTGTCAGAAATATTTTATCACCCAAATCGGTTCCTTGTTTTGATAACAATAAGTCCAAAGCAGGTAGCTTCTGGTCTCCATTCAATACAAACCGAGGTGTAAGATTCATTTTTTCAAACTGGAAAATTGTATCATTACCAAATTCCAAAAAGAAAAGCTTATCAAGGTACTGCCAGGTCCAGTTTCTGGAGGGGCCAAAGCAATGTACTTTCCTGCCATCTGTCAATTCGGGAAATATGTTACTTGAATGTGAGTTAATATAATTGCCAAGTGAATCTTTAAACAGAAGCTTCTTATATCCTTTTTGTAAGCGTTCAAGGGCATCGCAATGAATTGCAATTAAACCATCATCTAACAAATCAAAATCATATTCAATCCCATTCCCATGGATGTTTCTTATAAATTTCCCGTCGAAGTTGAATACAAGAAGTTTCCCATGCAGTTTTCCTGATAAAATGTAAATTAACCTATTTTCTTTATCAATCTGCATGGCGCTCACGCCTATATACTCCTGAGGACCTCTTCCTGTTTGACCAATTCTGCGGATGAAATTCCCTTTGCGGTCAAATTGAGATACTTTACCTATTTCTGCAATGAAGATGTACTCATCCGTTAATTCAATTCCTGTGATTCCGTCCGTCAATAGGCAATTGGAGTTGGTTTCCAGGTTTATGAACTCCACCTCTGTAGCTACGGTAGATAAACGATTGTCGTAGTTGGTACATTTATCGAACAAAGGTATTTGAGTAATTCCATCGGATTCTTCGGAAGCAATTGGGGTGGATAAACTATCAATTGATAAGCTTTTTGTTCTATTTGCTTTTTTGTTTCCTCCTGAACAGGAACAAAAAAGGATAAGGGCTATGCCTAAATAGGTTACTATTTTTTTCATGCTGTATCTTTAGTTATTTGATAATTAAAATCTATGGAAGTGCAAAAACACCAAGTACTGACGAGTGCTTTTTGAGCCGGTAACAGATACCAAAAATATAAATGCTCCTTTCAGTGAAATCATTCCTTTTGTTATTTTATTGGAGACCAGCGGTTGGTGGTATGTAACCACGTGTCAAAAGAATTACTATTCTACTTTTTAACTTTACTTTAAAAAATCAATGCTTTTGTTATGAGGGAGATTATGTCCAACATATAACGGTGTTATCCTTAGTTTTGACGAAAATAACAAAAAAGTGGTTTATTACCGTTAACCGCAGGAATTAAAATAATGGTTGCTTAATGAAGGATAAAACATAGTTGGCTGATGGCGCTTGTTTTTATTATCAGTTTCTTACACAATTCCTGGTTCCTTTGATGGAGGGGGTATTTTAAATTGTAGGGCGCTTCTACCAGTAACCGTGCTTCGGTTTGCGACAAGACAAAAGGGATAAGTAAGAAATAATCGACCGAAGGCCGGATGGGTGCAACGAAGCGAGTCGTTTTGCTGAAGGGGGGTGTCTTAGATAGGTAGGCTGAGTCTGTCTTAGATAGGTAGGCTGAGTCTGTCTTAGATAGGTAGGCTGAGTCTGTCTCAGATAAGTAGGCTGAGTCTGTCTCAGATAAGTAGGCTGAGTCCGTCTCAGATAGGTAGGCTGAGTCCGTCTCAGATAGGTAGGCTGAGTCCGTCTCAGCTTAGGGGCTGAGTCCGTCTCAGCTTAGGGGCTGAGTCCGTCTCAGCTTAGGGGCTGAGACATCGTCAGCTTAGGGACTGAGTCCATCTCAGCTTAGGGGCTGAGACATCGTCAGCTTAGGGACTGAGTCCATCTCAGCTTAGGGGCTCAGATAGACTCAGTCGAGGGGGTTAGAGGTTGTTAGATTGGGGGATGTGGAAATGTTCGATGTTGGGATGTGAATCTTCTCCGTGGTACAGGTTACAGATGATTGTTTTCTTCATTAACCAGCGTTAGCAGACCTGTTTGTGTTATAATGAACCTTACGGAACTTTTGGTTGTCTCGGTGCAGGGATTGGAGTGCTGTCTGTTTATGCTGGTTTGGGGTGGTTGGTTTTATCAAGGCGATATTGCATTTGTTCTGGGCTGTGATAGGATGTCCTTCAGGATAAATTGGATTCTGGGATTTTCTGTTTTTAACTGGGACAACGTCCCAATAAAACTATTCCTGAAGAACTAAAACTTATATATCAATTAACCCTCTTGTTAAGTTGTTATCTTGGCGTCAATATGGGTAACGGCCATCTCCAACTATTATCTAAAATCTAACAATCTATTGCTGTTTGTCTGTAATCAAAAAGCTAAGGATCTGTTTTATTGATTGCTCTTTGTATATTTGTGGTGTTTTTAAAAAGTAATAGTAATGGGTATTTTGCGTTGTATTAAAAGTGATTATGAGATATATGAAAATCAGGCGTTAGAATGTCTGGTTGCGATCGAACGCGCTGATTGTAAAAAGATAAAAGCGTATCATAAAAAGAACAAAGGGAAAAAGCCTCTGCCAAGTGAGTTGATAGCAGGTTATAAGTTTGTAAATGATGAGGAGTTTGATTCTCTCAAAATTGATTTCTCAGAAGCGTGTCAATTTGAGATAAAGGACTTGGTGAAGGTTTAACGATTTCAATTCATTGATATAGTTTAATCGTAAAAAAAAGGTGTCCTAAAATCAGGACACCTTTTTTTGATGGCTAATTGTGAAATTAATTCACAATTACTTTTTGAGTTTTTACAAAGTCAGAATTAGAAATTCTTATAAGATAGACACCTCTTGGATAGTTAATCAGGTCAAGGGTAATTGTTTTAACCTCAGTATTTATTTCCTGGTGGTGAAGAGCCATTCCGCTGTTATCTAATACTTCAAGAACCAGATCAGAGGTGTTTAGTTCACCCAAGTCAACATTGAGGATATCCTTTGTTGGATTTGGGTAAACACGAAATTCTGAATGACTCAGATCGTTGAATCCAACTTCTATAACATCATTGATGTTGATGGTAACCGTTTCTTCAGCAGATGTATTGGTGCCATCACTCACCGTGATAGATAGTTCGCATGATTTAACGACTTCCCAATCCAGTGAAGCAGGATTATTCACTGTTATTTCACCTGTAGCGGGATTAATGATGAAGGTATTATTCAGGGTACAACTGGTTATGGTCCAATCCTGGAGAATGGTGCCAGCATCGTCATCTGTTGCCTCTACTGTACCAACCAAGCCAGTAAAGTTTTCATCTATCGTAAAGCTTTGAAGACTTGTTATAACAGGAGAGGAGTCGTCATCTGTATTGGTAACACTCACCATTTGATTCTGTGCAAGATCAAAGGCATTGTCACTGTGGGCTGCGTCTATACTGATGGTAATAGAAATGGTTTGATTTCCATCATCTACATTTTCATCGACCCCAGTTACTGTTATTGTTTGGGGATTGTTCCAATTTGTAGGAGTGAAGGTAAGGAAGGCTTGGTTCACAGTAGCTTCATTCTCATCTTCACTTACAACACTCAAAACCACATTTGAAAGAGGTTGAGCATTCAGAACAGCGGTAAAGGCATCGGTTGTACCGGATTCAGCCACTGAAGCAATGTTTTTGGAAAGGGTAAAATTGGCATCATCATCCGTAGTGGTTATTCTTACGGTTTTGTCTTCCAGATCATCGAATTCGTCCTGGCTGTTGGCCGCATCCACACTGATAGTAATGTCGGTAGACTGGCTGCCATCTGCCAGATCGTCATTCACTCCTGTTAGGGTGACGATTTGCTTGGTATCCCAATTGGCATTGGTAAATGTTAAGGTTGACTTGTTCACTGTTACTTCCTCCGTATCTCCACTTGTAACGCTAAACACTACATCCGAGACCGGTTGAACATCCAGCACTACACTAAAGTAAGCAGTAGTAACCGATTCGTCTACCGAAGAAGTGGGGTTCTCAACAGAAAAAGAGGCTACCTCATTATCAATATTGATAGCATTAATAACAATATTGGGCAAATCATGATAAGCAGCGTCACTCTCAGAATTCACAACTCCAATGGTTAGGGGTACTACAACATCACCATCCAAAACACCATCATTTCTCCCGGCAATACGAAAATCTTTCGGCGTATTCCAATCATCAGGTTTAAACTCATATTCATCGTATTCTACATCCATCTCCGCCGGGAGGGCTCTTGCAAAAGAAAGTACCACATCCTCAACCGGAGGGGCATTCAGTACTACCCATAGCGTATCAATTTTACCAGCTTCCCAACCAATGGTATTTCCATTGGTTTCTATTACGGTAATTCCAGGCGAATCATCATCAACGGTAGTCACCTCTAGGGTCTGATCCGCAAGGGCATCAAAGGCATCGTTACTACTGCCATCGTTAACCGAAATGGTAATAGCTGTGATCTGAGAACCATCCGCTGCAACATCATCTACCCCAGTAACCGTAACGGTTTGTTCTGAGTTCCAGTTGGCATTGGTAAAGGTCAGGCTGGATGGACTCACGGTAACCTCCCCGGTATCCCCGCTGCTGAGGCTCAAAACCACATCGGTAGCAGGCGGACCATCCAGTACAACCTTAAATTCATCTGTTGTCCCTGATTCCCAAACGGCGGTATACGCTTCCCAAAACTCATCGCGCTCTGAAAGGGTAAAGCCCAGATTTTCATCATCGGTGGTGATGCAAGCAACCATTTGGTCGGACGCACCATCAAAAGCATTATCACTACTGGCATCATCCACACTCAGAGTGATGTTAACTGTTTGATCCCCGTCGGCGAAACTGTCATCCATACCGGTTAGGGTTACTGTTTGGGCTGTGCTCCATTTCTCCGCAGTAAAGGTAAGCTTGGCCTTATCAACCGTAACTTCACCCTCATCTGAACTCACCACATTCAGGACTACATCAGATGCGGGTTTCGAAGTCAGCCTGGCCGTAAATGAATCCAATGTTCCGTTTTCTTGAACCGAAGCTGATAGTTTGGACAAGACAAAATCAGAAGTATCGTCATCGGTAGAAGTAACAGTTACGGTTTTGTTAGCTACCGTATCAAAATCATTGTCACTGCCATCGGCATCTACACTAATGGTAAGGGTAATGGGCTGATCCCCATCATCCAGGTAATCATCCACAGGGGTAATGGTTACGGTTTGCTGATTGTCCCAGTTCCCACCGGTAAAGGTGAGAGTCGTTTTATCCAGTGTGGCTTCATCGGTACCTCCATCTGAAATATTTAGCACTACAGGGGTAGTAGGCTCAGCATTCAAAACCACTGTAAAGGAATCATCCGTTCCCGATTCGGTGATGGTAGCAGTCGTCTTCGATAAGCTGAAACCTGCTACATCATTGTCATTGGTGGTAACAATAACCGTTTTATCTGCCAGAACATCAAAAGCATCATCACTGCTATCGTCAACCACACTGAGGGTGATGTTGGTGGTTTGATTCCCGTCGATCAGGTCTTCATCCGCAGCGGTTACCGTAACGGTTTGAGGTGTACTCCAATTGCCGGAAGTAAAGGTCAGACTGGCCTTGTCCACGGTTACCTCTCCGGTATCGCTGCTCTCCACTTTGAGTACGACATCGGAAAGGGGTTGTGCATCTAGTACAACAGTATAGGTATCTGTAGTATTAGGTTCTGCCACTGTAGTACTTCCATCGGTTTCGGCTATCGTAAAACCTGGATCATCATCATCGGTGATCGTATAAGTATGAACCGTATTAGTCCCTAACTTTGCATTGCTTGGATTCGATAGTGTAACTACAACTGTTTCGTTACCTTCGGCCAAAAGGTCGTTTACAATACTTGCAATGGTGAGATAACTATTCGGATTGCCATCCCCAATGATCAAGATTCCGTCCGCAAAGGTGTAATCCGTCCCGCTACCGGTAGCAGAGCCGGTTACCGCATAGTTCACCCTTATCTCACGACCACTGGTCGCAGACAGATCAACCTGTAATTTGGCACTACTTACAGATTCCAATCCATTGGAACTGGTAGAAGTAAATGCAACAGTTGGAGTGGGATCATCATCCTTAATGGTATAAGTATGAACCTTATTATCTCCCAGTGTTGCATTGCTTGGGCTTGACAGGGTAACGATTAACGTTTCATCGTACTCATCCAACAGGTCGTCTACAATACTTGCAATGCTGATATTCTTGCTGGTCTCGCTAGCAGCAAAGTTTAATGTACCATCTGCTATAGTACAATCTGCACCTGTTCTTGTTGCAGATCCTGAAACCGTATAATTCACACTAATGGGCAAACTACTTGCTGTCGATAGGTCTACACGCAAATTGGCACTGCTTACGGATTCCAGTCCCTCCGAGCTTGTTGTGTTAAAAGCAACCGTTGGGGCAAGATCATCGTCAATAATATTGGCGGTAAAAGTAGTCGTTGGCCCCTGGGCTGCATTGGTAGGCTCCCCCATATTCACAACCACCGTTTCGGCCGGTTCGTCCAAAACATCATTGTTAAGGGTTATATTGATCTCTTTGGATGTCTCCCCCGCAATAATTGTAATAGGACTACCTGAAATGGAATAATCCACACCACCACCGGTTGCTGAACTACTGCCATTCACAGAGAAGGGGACGGTTACATTCGTATAATCAATTGCTTCCGATAATTGGGCTGTGATTGTTATCGTTTCGGTTGCTTCACTAATGGTTTGTGAAATGTTCGTAAAGGTAACCGTTGGAGTAGCCCTTACGGTTAAGGTAACCGTAGCGGTGTTACTGTAGTTGTTGCCATCGCTTGCTTCATAAGTAAAACTGGAGCTAACCCCATCCGTATTCAGATACTGCAGATATCCCCAAAACACTTCATTCCTACCGATCACTTGGTTAACTACAATTGTTTCCCCGGCATCAAAATTGCTATTCTGATTCACGTCCAAAAACAACGTTCCATTTCCAGGTAAAGTCAATATACGGATGAATTGAAAAGCATCTGTATTTTCAGCTACATCTTCATCCTCAAAATCAAGGGCGATATTACCTATATTAGGATAGATATTTCCCTTGTGAATATCAGTGAAAGTACGATTTTTAACGGTGGGGGGATTGTTGGTTGTGAAACTTACCTGGCTACCGTATACCGTACCTATATCGTTTCTGGCAAATGCCCTGGCATAATAGGTTGTTCCAGCTGATAACCCGGTAATGTCGCAAGTAAAGGCACCCGTTGCTGAAGCCGCCCCCTTATCATCCTTACTGTTTGCAGTTGTAGGGTTTTCCGAAGTATTCCAGCATACACCATGAGTAGTAGGATTGGGAACACCCAAATCAGTAATATTTCCGTTTCCGGTTGCTGTTGTTGCGGTAATGGAAGAAACGGCCTGGGTTGTTACGGTGGGAAAAGCTATAATATTTAGTGTTGCCGTATAAGTGGACGTGCTGTAGGCAGTACCATCGTACACAGCAAATTCAAAGAAGCTACTGGTTCCTGTGTTATTGTAATATTGCAGGTTCCCGTTATCCAAATCAGCCTTGTTTATATTGGCTCCATTGGATAACTCTTCTCCTGAATCATAATCATCGCCATTGTCTGCATCAACATACAAAATACCCTCTGAGGGCACCTGGTTCACTGAAATCTTAACCATATCATCCCCGTCTACATCCGAATAGCCAAAATTTGTTGGGGAAAACACAAAGGGTATACCTTTGATAATTGAGGGGGCTGTGAAATCGGAGGCCGTTGGAGCATCATTCACCGGGGTAATATCAAAGCTAACGCTTGCTTCATTGGAATCCGTAGTGCCATCGTTGGAGATAAAGGAAATTACACCTGCATTGACTCCATTTAGGTTAGGCGTAGGGGTATAAGTGGCGGCATCCAGGGCGGTATTGATAGCTGCCAGGGTACCGGAAGCCGTAAAAAGAGAGGAACCATTAGCTCCATTACTAAAGGTGATATTTGTTTCCCCGATTGTAAACGTTCCTCCGGTGATGGCAAAAGTAACTGTCTGCGTATCGTCTGCATCGGCATCTGCTACTTGAATATCATCGGCCAGGGCCACATCAACCGCATCCTCTTCAACGGTTGGGGCCGTGGGGGCGGTAGCGGTGGGGGCGGCATTCACCCGGGTTCCTTCAATAGAGAAATTATAAGGATTCTCATCGCTGTCGTCGTTGGCAATGCTGATTTCAGCAGTGCGAGTACCTAAAGCCGAAGGAGTAAAACTAATTTGAAAGGTTGTTGTACCACTGGCAGCCACGCTTGTTGCGGGTTGTGAACTAACTGCATAATCAGAAGCATGCTCTCCCGATAATGAAACGGCATCGGCCCCCAAGGTAAGCAAGGCAGCTCCCGTATTTTCGATGGTAAAAGTGCGTACAAAGGGAGTAGCATTGATATCGATACTGCCAAAGTCCGTATGATCATCCGTGGAGGGAACATCATCCCCATCGGCAATCTCCATGGAATTGCCTTTGACTACCATTTCGGGACCCAAGGTGGTGAAACTGCTGGCAGTTCCGTAAGAAGTGCCTTCCGAATTTATAGCATATGCATTATAGTAATAGGTAGTACCTGGACTTAATGATCCAATGGATTCGGAAAACGCGCCAGTTCCTGAATCTGTACTGTATGATTCTTTAGTAACCCCGTCTTCTCCAATAGTTGGGGTATCATCTGAGGTTGAATACACAACACCACGCTCGCTAACTTCTGCTGCTCCTTCATTTGTAACATTTCCGCCAAGCGTTGCAGATGATGCTGTAATGCCGGAAACAGATTGTGTTGTTAGAGTGGGTGTCAATATTGCATAAGTTAAATCATCAATATCAATAGAGATATCAGTCCCCACAAAACGCAACTCATCCACCCCTGTAAAGTTCAGGGGGACTTCGTCTCCGAAAATTCCTGAAACCGTTACTGACTGATCTGTGTAACCCCCATCATTGTAACCTTTAATAGTAACATCAGCACTATTTACGTATATCCATAGGCTCGTGATATCTATGGCACCTCCATCGGTTTTGGTGATCCTAAATTCTTTTACCTTCTTGCCTACTAGTCCACCAATATCTTCACCTTGTCGAATTCCAATGGCAGCCGACCCCCCATTTCCATATCCTGACCAAAAGAGAATAGAGGGATCGTTATCATCAGCAGAATACGCTATGATCTGATAGGTGAATCCATTTAATGAATAAGAATTAGTTCCTGTCGCTAATACGTCCCCATCATTCTTCCCTGAAATATCATAGGTCTCTGTATCGGCAAAACACAGGGAGCCTTGAAGTAGTAATACTAACACCAATAAACATTGGGTTGTTCTTTGTAGCAAATTTTGAGTAGAAAATGTTTTCATAACTTATGGGTTTTTTATTAATCTTTTCTGTGTAAATAAAAAATATGTAGACTTATACACACAAATACGGGTTCTGCCACCCGCTCACATTCTCCTTATGGATGCGTTCGTAGGTTTCGTGGTGGTAGGGCATGGCTTTGCCCTGTTCGATGACAAGTTTATTTATCCGGTTCTCCTGGAAGTTGATCTTCTCGATGTCGACCACAGGGGTAGCGTATTCTGAGTTAAGGAAAAAGGAGCGTTTGCCCCTGGGCCCTTCAATGGTTTCTGTCTTGAGTCGCTGTTGGATCTCCTGCCAGTCCCGTTTCCGGAATTCCGGAATCAGCTTGTTGAATAGCAGTCCGGTTTCGTAGCCCAGCAGGGTATAGAAATCCGGTTTTTGTCCTGCAAAATCGGCCACCTTCTTTCTGAATTCCTGGTTGGCTTTTTCCCTTGAATGGTAGTTCCACAGGGAAGCGGAGTAGAAGGAGAGATTCAAATTGCTGATCTGCTTCAAAATTTCGTCGGAGGCCATATGAGCGCTGGCTATCAATGGAATCTTTTTGTGTAACCCCGCCTTGCAATACTCATCGTAGAATTCCAGTGCTTCATTGCCGCAGAACAGGGCATGAATGTAAGTGGGGGACTCCTTTTCCAGTTGCTCGAAAAGGGAGTGGATCCGCCCTTTTACTTGTGACTGTTCCGGTTCGTACTTGAGGATCTGAAAATCCAACCGATTGGCTCCGGCCGAAACAGCCCCTTGCCGGAAGGCGGATTGCAGATGGTACCCTCCATCGTAGAGGGGGGTGATTACGGTTCCCTTTTCACCATATTTTTGGTGGGCCCAATACCCTAGGGCAAACTCCGATTGCCACAACTGGAAACTGTTGCCGAAAACCCAATCGGATATGTGGTGGGTGTAAGGGATGTATTCCCCCACATCGAAGAAGAAGCCGAGCTTGTGCCGGTTTTCGATACTTGGAATCAGGGAGGGTAACACCCGGTAGCTGATGATTCCCGAAAGGATATCAACATTGTGAAAGGACAGCAATTTGTTGGCCGCTTCCAGGGTTTGCTTCTCTCCTCCCTGTCCGATGTATTCGGGAATAAATTGAAAAATGGGATGGTACTTCTCCGGAATGGCGCTGTAGAAGCCGCTGATTAAACTGGGCACCATTTCAGGATAGATGGAGGAATAGGGGGCGAGAAAGCCGATTTTAATATTTCTGATCATAGGTAAAAAGTTTGGATAGGTAAAAAATAAAGAAGGATCAGGCCAATTTTTAGCCCAATCCTCAGTTTGGTTTATGTTCTGGGTGGAAAAAGACCCTGCAAGCACATGATGTAGTTGGTTACCAGGTAAGGTTGCCGGTTCTCATGGTACAGGCTTCCTCCGGTATTCTGAACGTAAACTGCACTTCCATTGGTAGAGATCCCGTTCAGTTCAACTGTAGGAGTACTCGTATTGTAAAGTTTATCCGCGGGCCGGCCCGCCGTACTTGCCAGCGTCCGTGCCTCATCTGTCCCGGGGGTGGTTTGGGTTCCGGGTTCATCACTTGCCATGAATTTTACCTCTACGGAGGCGAGAGAGGCGCCATGGGTGTGCGTAGGCATTTGATCATGGGTAAGTCGAACGACTTCTACACCACCAAACCAACCAATTCTGTTGTCGGATAATCCTCTTCCTTTACCATATCCAAGAGGAACTCTACCTCTAAAATCAGGGAGCATAAAGTTTGAAACGCCGTCTCCGCCGTAGGTTAAACCTATTAGCGCATAAAGTGCGTTGTTTTCACTGATAGAAAGTGTTGTGCCCCAACATACAGCCCAGTTGCGAGGTGCCCATTGCAAAGGCCATAATGCAATAAAGGAAATAAATGCTTCCATAGTTCAAGTATTACTAATTATTATTTATTTGAAATTTATTGTCTCGGTGGAAAAATACCCTGCAAGCACATGATGTAGTTGGTTACCAGGTAAGGTTGCCGGTTCTCATGGTACAGGCTTCCTCCGGCATTCTGAACGCTAACTGCACTTCCATTGGCAGAGATCCCGTTCAGTTCAACTGTAGGGGTACTCGTATTGTAAAGTTTATCCGCGGGCCGGCCCACCGTACTTGCCAGCGTCCGTGCCTCATCTGTCCCGGGAGTGGTTTGGGTTCCGGGTTCATCACTTGCCATGAATTTTACCGATACGGAGGCGAGAGAGGCGCCATGGGTGTGCGTAGGAATTTCATTATTGGTAAGTCGAACGACTTCTAAACCACCAAACCAACCAATTCTGTTGTCGGATAATCCTCTTCCTTTACCATATCCAACAGGAACTCTTCCCCTAAAATCAGGGAGCATAAAGTTTGTAATACCGTCTCCGCCGTAGGTTAAACCTATTAGCGCATAAAGAGAAGAGTTTTCACTGATAGAAAGTGTTGTGCCCCAACACACAGCCCAGTTGCGAGGTGCCCATTGCAAAGGCCATAATGCAATAAAGGAAATAAATGCTTCCATAATTTTTTGTTGTTTAGATTAATAATAAAGTGAATTAATGGATTTCATTAAATTGGTTTAATGGGGTGATTCATTTTTGAATAAAATTTTTTCAGTATTTAAATTATGGCTTTTGTTGATTGTATCCAATGATTTAGTGATTAAAACTTGGTGGATGAAATAATTGATATTTTGCGAATTCCTTTGTGATATTGGTTGTAAGAGGAAGTTTAGAATTAATATAAATTAATCAAAAATGTTGTTTATTCTGCTATTGTTAGCTGACCTGTTGAAGAATTATCAGTGATTATGGAGGTCGAGAATAGTTGTTGTGTCGGAAGAATACCTATATTTTTTCGTGTACTGCAATTTGGGTTTTAGGTAGAAGTATATTATGGATGGTATACGGAAATATTTAGGATTGGATACTTTTAATGCTTATTTTTTTGGTGTAGGTTGTTTCTTTTTAGTGGTTAGGTTACAAAGTAAATTTCCATTTAGTTTTAAAAAAAAGGTGCCTCATTTTCTGAGACACCCTTTTTTGATCAATTGGTGACAGTGATTATTTATTTACCTTCTTCTTTGCGCCCCGAAGGGCTTCAGCTGTTAAGGGGTTTTCCGGCCAGGCATGCTTGGCATATTTGATCCTGAGTTCTTTTCTCACTTCAAAATAGGCTGTTTCCCAAAAACTGCGCAGGTCGGAGGTGATCTGTATGGGACGGGAGGCGGGTGAAAGCAGGTGTATGATCACTGCTGTTCGACTTTCATTAATAAGTGGTGTGTCCATCAATCCAAAAACTTCCTGAATACGAACAGCCAATATGGGAGCGGTACCATTGGACATGTATTGCAGTTTGATTCTGGAGCCACTAGGAACTTGAATGCGTTGAGGTGCCAGAAGTTCAAGTGCCGTTTGCTTGTCCCATTCCAGGTGGTGGTGAAGTACTTCAACCAGATTAATCTTTTTGAGGTCTTCCGGTTTCTTCACCTGGTTTAAGTAGGGACTTAGCCATTCCATGTTAGTTGGCAAAAGGGTAGGGGTACTCACATCCGGCCAATTTTCTTCCGGGCGCCACTTACGCAGGCTCAATACCCTGTTTTGCCATTGGGTGACCTCTTTATCAAAGTTGAGTAGTGTTTCACCCTCTTTTTTAATGGCATCGGAGATAGCCTGAACCCGATGCGATTCGTTGGGTGATGGTAGCGGTCTTGATTGTAATACGATACTACCTATTCTTAACTCTTTTGTGGCGATCAGACCTCCTTTACGTGTATCCCACGTAATCACCTCTTTCTCTTTTACCATGGACGCAAGGTCCTGAGGGTTGAGGGGTGATGCCATGAAGATTTTCCCCATGCCATCGCGTGCATTAACATGGGCAATGGCCAACCATGACTCATGTGCCAGATCGTCTTTGTGACCGGCCATGGCCAGACTGCCGTTGGAGAGTTGAAACTGGGCATTGTTACCGGGGCGGGCGTTCGCAATACGTTCCGGATAGGCGTGTACCAATAAGACACCTGTTTCGTATGGATCAACAGGACTATTGTCGGCATCAATATTGAATAACTTGCGGTAGGAGGCAGCTATCTTATCAATCCGCTTAAATTTCTTTGGTAATTTTTGTTCTTTCCGGTGTCGTCTCAGGGTTTCAATGCGAAGGTTGATGTCTATACCGGCTTCTTTAGGTAGTGGGTCCCGTTCTTCGAGGATGGCAGCTACATCGGTGGCCAATGGTAAGTTATCACCCTCTTCGGCCATTAATAGCATATGGGCAATGCGTGGATGACAAGGTAGGCGGTGTATGTTTTTTCCATGTGCAGTAATACGTCCATCTTGCAGTGCCTCCAATTGATGCAGGGTTTCAGAAGCTTGTGCGATTGTCCCTTGGGGCGGCGGTGTCAACCAGGTTAATTGAGTAATGTCGGTGACACCCCAGCGGGCCATATCCAATACGAGTGATGCCAGATCAGCCTCCAGGATTTCAGGAGTGCGGTGTTCATGCATCCTGTTTTGAGTGGCTTTTGACCACATGCGGTAACAGACACCTGGGCCTAATCTGCCAGCCCGGCCTGCACGCTGGTCGGCTGAATCTTTAGATATCTCAATGGTTTCCAGGCGGGATAATCCTGTGCGGGGATCAAAGCGTGAGGTGCGACCATACCCGCTATCCACAACGATGTTAATACCTTCTATCGTTAGGCTGGTTTCTGCGATGGAGGTGGCAAGTACTATTTTACGTTTTCCCTGCCTGTGGGGCATGATGGCACAGTGTTGCTTACCCGGCGGTAATTGACCATACAGGGGGTGAATAGCAAAGTCAGACAGGTGTTTTTTGAGGATCTCTTCACACTTTCTTATTTCTCCTTCTCCCGGAAGAAATACCAGTGTGTCTCCTTTCTGTTCACGAACGGCTTTAGTAATGGTGCGTGCGGTTAATTCCGGGAGCATCATCTCATCCCTGCCCTCGCCATAGATTATATTAACAGGGTATTGTCGGCCCTGACTCTCTACTACAGGTGCCTTCAGTAGTTGGGTCAATTGTGCCATGTTAAGGGTGGCCGACATTACCATAATGCGTAAGTCGGGTCGCAGCACCTGTTGGGCTTCGCGGCAAAGCGCCAGGGCTACATCTGCAAAGATGCTGCGTTCATGGAATTCATCAAAGATTACCATTCCAATGCCTTCCAGTGCATTGTCGCTTTGTAACATGCGGGTTAGTATCCCCTCAGTTAGCACTTCAATACGTGTTTGTGGAGAGGTGCGATTTTCAAACCGGATTCGATAACCAACCGTTTGTCCTACCTCCTCATTGAGCAGTTGGGCCATCCGTGAAGCAATGGTTCGGGCTGCTAATCGGCGGGGCTCCAGCATCAATATCTTTTTGCCTTCCAGCCATGGTTCATTGAGCAAAGCCAGGGGTAGGAGCGTACTTTTACCGGCTCCGGGAGGGGCATTGACAATGAGGGTATTTTCCTTGCTGAGGTTTTTCCTGGTTTCCGGAATGATTTCCGTAATGGGTAAATCGATGGTGAATGGATCGAACGTCAAAAGATAATGCTTTAAGTGAATTGATTGTCCTCTTATTTGATTCAGCAGAAGGAGAACAGATCTGTTTTTCAGGCCGCGAAATTAATAAAAGGAAAGGAATCTCGCTCTCTTCATGACGAAGAAAAACTGTTTTTCCTGTTTTATTGGTCTCAATAGTAGTTAAAACTATGCACTTTAGTGCATCTTGCTTTAGCTTCTAAAAAAGCTATATCTACCAATTGGTTTTGGATGTTGAAGTTCAGGAAATATTACCGATGAGATGGTAAATGAATATTTAGAGCATCATCGAAAGCCAAAAGATCAAGGTGGTTCGAATTTTATTTTCGAATAGCGTACCAGAAATGACTTTCAGCCCATATGTGTTTTATTTATAATAGGTCGTTAAACATTTGTCATTTCTTGATGTATAGCTCGTGTAAGTGTTGGTATAAGCTTCTGTGAAGCTATAAAAGAATCAGATATTAGACAGGATCGGGGCTATTATCTTGAAATTAACGATCTGTTGCGTAAGTTTACTGCTCAATAAACTTTTTAGGAGACATACCAGTCTGTTGTTTGAAATATTTTCCAAACGAGGATTGTGTGGCAAAATTCAGGTGATAAGCAACTTGTTGGATTGACATATTAGAAAATTTAAGGAGTGTTTTTGCTTCTAAAACAACATAGTCGACTATCCATTCAGCAGCTGTTTTACCACTAAAATCTTTGACTACTTTTGAAAGATATTTAGGGGTAATGTGCATTTGCTCTGCATAAAATTTAACGGTTTTTTCTTGCGTATGATGCGTATTTAGTAGTGATATAAATGTATCAAATGTAATTTCATTCCTCTGAGTCGATTGTTTATTTGTTTCAAGAGTATTTAGTTGCTTTTGTTTTACGAATGACAAAATTTTATATATCAAGGCAGTTAATAATCCCTTCATTATCTCTCTGCAATCATAATCGTTGGCCTCCATAGCATCTTGAGCTAAAATGTAATAGTGATGAAGCAGCTCTAACTCTTTATCCGATATGTATACCATAGGATTCTGTTTGATGCCTAAATAAAGAGGTAATATTTTTTGTAAATCAATGTTAGCTTCACGTAAAAAGGAGTGCGAGACGATAATGGCATATGCTTCCAAATCTTTCATTGATTCTATCTGGATGATATCTTCCGGCAGATTAATAAATACACTGTTTGCTGTTAGTGTACACTTTTTCAGATTAACTGTACTGGTAATCTCTCCGCCAAGACATATAAACATGGTTATGGCGTCTAAACGGCACGGGTACTTAAATAGTCCGCTGTACTCTATATTATTTGTGATAATGATGTCATTTAACAGGCTATTTATCTGACTAGTACTTGATGTGCTTGTAGTGTGTTGCTTGAATTGAGAAATTGATAAGGCGTTTAATTTCATAAGAGTATTTTTCAATGGCTGTAAAAGTAAATAAATGTATCCATAAGTAGATTAAAAATAGTAAAAAAGCGACATCTGGAACAAAATAGCAGTCTAAACAGCCTTTTTTCGCCTTTAAATACCCGGTACTTTTGTCGCATCAATAAATTCAAAGAATAAAAGGATGGATAAAAGTAAGTTTGGCTATTGTATGGCAATAGCAAGTTTGTTAATCTGTTTGAGTTGCAATAATAATGTTCAAACTCAGCAGGTGGAAGTGATTAATGTAAGGGCTCTTGAGGTGGAGAACCTCTCTAATGCTTCAGGATGCTCTTATGTTGGAGTCGTAAACAGTGGCGTGCAATCTGAACTGAGTTTTCAAGTTGCTGGAATCGTAAAGAATGTTTTTGTTTCCCAAGGTCAAAAGGTGGTTAAGGGACAGATTCTTGCCGAGCTCGAATACGAGAATCTCGAAAGTAGCAATGTTTCTGCACAAGCAGCTCTCAAACAGGCTCAAGATGGTTATAGGCGTTTGAAAGCCCTCTATGACAATGGAAGTTTGCCCGAGGTGAAATTCATAGAAATTAAGACCCAATTGGAACAAGCGCAATCGATGGCTGACATTTCGGCTAAAAATCTTAAAGATGCCAAGCTGTACGCTCCGTATGACGGAGTGATTACATCAAAGAGGATAGAATACGGTGAATCGGTTATCCCTGCCGTGTCGAAATTCACCTTATCTAAACTACATCCGTTGGAAGTTAAGGTTTCTATTCCCGAGAATGAGATTTCAGGGATAGAAAAAGGTCCTATCTGTACTGTAAATATTCCTGCTAGTAAAAACAAAATATTAACCGGATATGTGAATGAAAAAAATGTTGTTGCTCATAAATTATCACACACCTATGAAGTCAAGGTGCGATTTGAAACCGAACCGAATGATGTAATGCCCGGAATGATTTGTGACGTTGATATACCTAGTGCTGAAAAACAATCCTCAATAACTCTTCCATCCAATACAGTTCAGATAGATGCTGACGGAAACAGATTCGTATGGTGTGTTAAAAACGATATAGCCACTCGAAGGCAAATAACCGTAGGGAAATTATTGCCTTTGGGTGTTGAGATAACTTCAGGGTTGGATAAAACGGATGTTGTTATCACAGATGGTAGTCACAAAGTATATGATGGCGTAAAAGTAAACATTTTATAAAATGAGCAGAAAGATTGGAATAATAGGAAATGCAATGCGTCATTACAAGTTGACGATTTTGTTCATCTGTGTGCTTACCTTAGTAGGGGTAGTTAGTCTTATCGTAATGCCCAAACAAGAGTTTCCCGACATTGTAATACGTCAAGGTCTCGTCGTTGGTGTATATCCGGGAGCTACATCAGCCGAAGTTGAAGAGCAGTTAACCAAACCTTTAGAGGAGTTTCTTTTTACATTCAAAGAGGTTAAACGCAAGTTTACCTACTCCAAGTCTCGTGATGGTGTGGTTTATATTATGGTTATGCTCGAGGATGATGTTACCAACAAAGATGAAGTGTGGTCGAAAATCAAACACGGTCTCACCTTGCTTAAACCCTCATTGCCATCGGGCGTATTGGCGGTAGTGGCAAACGATGATTTCGGTGATACCTCGACAATTTTACTCTCCATGGAATCGGAGACAAAAACCTATCGCGAACTCAAATTTTATATGGAAGAGTTGGAGGGGAAACTTCGCAGGATTCCGGCGATTTCCAATCTCAGACGTTATGGGGAACAAAAAGAACAGATTGCTGTCTATTTGCAAAACGACAAACTTGCTGCTTACGGTCTGAGCCGAAAGATGATTGCCACAACTTTATTTTCGCAGGGGATTAATCTTTCAGGAGGAAGTATTGGAGATGAGCGTGTGGATTTGCCACTGCACGTGGCGCCATCATATAATTCGGAATATGAGGTTGCACAACAAATCATCTATACCGATGCGGAAGGCAATGTGATTCGGCTGAAAGATGTTGCTGATATTGTACGGGAGTATCAAGAATCCGACAGTTATGTTACCTATAACGGACGAAAATCGCTGATTCTATCCCTTGAAATGCGTGCTGGGGAAAATGTGGTGCAATTTGGCAAAGATGTGGACGATGTGCTGAACCCATTTAAGGAGAAAATGCCTAAAGATATTTCGTTGGCACGTATTGTCGACCAACCACAGTTGGTAAACGGTTCGGTAAACTCATTCCTCAGAGATCTTTTTTTGTCTATTGTTGTGGTAATTATAGTGATGATGTTTCTTTTTCCATTTCGATCGGCAGTTGTGTCAGCAATCTCAATACCAATAAGTATATTCATCTCAATCGGTGTAATGTATATGTGCGGCATCCCTATTAATACTGTTACGTTGGCGGCTTTAGTTGTCGTTTTAGGTATGCTGGTTGATAATTCAATTATTGTTGTGGATGCCTATTTGGAAAGAATCGGGCAAGGGATGTCTCGTTGGAATGCCGCTATCGTAAGCTCAAAACAATATTTCCCTTCGATAGCTTTGGCAACACTTTGTATCAGTACTATTTTTTATCCGGTATTGATTACCGCGACCGGGATTATCTACGATTTTGTATTCTTTTTTCCTTTTACAATAACAATAACATTGGCTGTTTCACTGGCAGTAGCAATGTTGTTTACACCTTATGCGGAATATCTGTTAATTCGCAAAGGTTTAAATACTAATAAAAGCGACAAGGGGTTTAATTTACTTGGTTCTGTACAGAGTGGATACGAGAAGATTCAGAATGTTGCATTTCGTTTTCCAAAAACTACAATTGCAATATCTATTGCGTCTGTTTTCTGTGCTGTAATTATTATGAGCAGAATGAATATGCGTATGTTGCCAATTGCCGACAGGGACCAATTTGCTGTTGAAATATATTTACCTCACGGAACCGCTCTTGACAAAACGGGGGAAGTGTGCGATAGTCTGTATCATATTTTATCAAAAGACAAACGAATTAAATTTGTTACATCTTTTGTGGGGTCTGCCTCACCTCGTTTTCAGGCGACTTATACTCCCAATTATCCAGGTGAAAATTATGCTCAATTTATTGTAAATACAGTGTCGGTTGATGCTACCGAAGAGGTTTTGGACGAATATGCCGACAAATATGCCAATTATTTCCCTGAAGCTTATGTGAGATTTAAGCAATTGGATTATCAAGTGACATACACCCCATTGGAAGTGAGGTTTAGAGGTGATGATATGGCGTCAGTAAAACGAGTTGGGGAGCAGCTTGTAGCTGAATTGCAAAAGGTGGAAGGTTTGACATGGATTCATTCTTCATTTGAGGGTGCTCAGCCTTATGTTAAAACCGAATTAGATCTGGTTAAAGCTTCTCAGTTAGGCATAACGCGCATGGGCTTAGCTACTGATTTGGCACTGAACTATACAGGTTTATCGTTAGGCGAACTTTGGGAAGGAGATTACTCTTTACCGATTCATCTGAAATCGGGAAATGCAGGTAATAACAGTAGTTTTAATAAAGTAGCCGACCAATATGTTTCAACCGGTATGCCAACCGTATCTGTTCCTTTAAGGCAAGTAGCAACCGTTACGCCAGACTGGCAAGACGGGCAAATTGTACGATGGAACGGGATAAGGACGCTTAGTGTTTACGCCAGTATGAAGCGAGGATATATGGAAGGTAAAATGTTCACAGCCATACGTAAAGTAATGGATGAAAAAATTATTCCTCAGATGCCTGATGGTGTGGAATTTGAATATGGGGGAGCGTATGAAATAGACAATGAAATCATGCCCCCTATTGTTAAAGGTATTTTAGGTGCTTTGTGTGTTATCTTCATCTTTTTACTTCTTAATTTTAAAAAATTAAGCATCTCATTGGTAGCGCTTTTGTCCCTTTCTTTATCGCTTTTTGGTGTTGCCGCAGGACTTTTGGTAGCAGGAATGGATATCGGAATAACGTGTGTATTGGGTATAATTAGTCTGATGGGAATTGCTGTACGTAATGCCATTATCATGTTTGAACATGCCGAGGATTTACACCTCAAGAAAGGTTTTTCCGCAAAAGATGCAGCTTTTGATGCAGGCAAACGACGCATGCTACCCATATTCTTAACCTCAGCCACAACAGCCGTAGGAGTTATTCCAATGATACTCAGCGGCAGCTCTCTATGGGGTCCAATGGGAGTTGTGATCTTTGCCGGAACAATAGTTTCTACGATTTTAATTGTCACCGCATTACCTGTGGTGTATTGGAAAATTTACGGTGATAAATAACGTGAGATCGATAAATTCATCATTTCTCACCTATTAAATGGTAAAAATATGATTATCAAAATAAAATTCATTACGGCGTTTGCTCTGTTTATACTGTTGGTTAGTAGTGCTCAAGCTCAAGTTTACACATTAGAAACATGTAAACAAATGGCGGTTGAGAATAATGCCAAAACAAAAAACAGTGCACTTGATATAGAAGCGGCGCGTCAAAAGAAAAAAGAGGTATTTACGAAATATTTTCCATCTATTTCGGCCTCAGGTATGGCTTTTAAAGCTAATGATCCTTTGATTGAAACAGCAGTTACCATTCCGAATTTGGGAACTCTTCCCGTTGGCCTGGTTGATGATGGATTGATTGCTATGGCAACAGCCATTCAACCAGTATTCGCTGGTGGAAAAATCATCAATGGTAATCAGCTTGCCCAAATAGCGGTAGATGCTGCTGAACTTCAAAACAATCTTTCCAAGGAAGAAGTTTTGCAAAAAACGGAAACGTATTATTGGCAAATTGTCTCGATTAAAGAATACCTATTTACTCTTAATAGTGTAGATACCCTCCTTGCTTGTATTCATAAAGATGTGTCAAAAGCTGTTGAGGTTGGTGTGGTATCAAATAACGATCTTTTGAAAGTGGAATTGGAGCAAAATGAAATAGAGAGTAGCCGCTTGAAGTTGGACAATTTGTTGGTTCTTTCCAAAATGTTATTAGCTCAATATATCGGTTCTCCAATGGATTCATTACAATGCATGGATGTGGCCTATTTTGAGACAGAAAGGAAAGATCTCTTATCGTATTATATAACTAATGAGGAGAGTCTTGACAGGTTATCGAGTTACAAATTGCTTGACAAAAACATCGAAGCAGCGAAATTGCAAACCCGTATGAAATGTGGTGAATATCTTCCTAAGGTAGGTGTAGGATACACCTATATGAATGAGGATTTGATTGATAAACACACCAATCACGGTGTCGTATTTGCCACGGTGTCGGTTCCTGTTACCGATTGGTGGGGTGGTTCTCATGCAATTAAAAAGAAGAAGATTGCAGAGTGTCAGGCTCAAAACGAAAAAGATGATTTGTCCGGACAATTGATTCTTAAAATGCAACAAAGTTGGAATTCTTTGATGGAGGCTGAAAAACAAATTTCATTGGCTGAAAAAGCAGTTGCACAAGCATCGGAGAATGTACGCATGAATCGTGATTTCTATAATGTGGGAACAGCTCCTGTTTCCTATTTGCTTGATGCACAAACTTTGTATCGTCAAAGCTGTAATCGCCTGACCTCTGCCCAAATTAACTTCAAATTAAAACTGAGTGAATATCTCTTTGCAACAGGTAGAGGTTTGTGATGCAATTATAGAAATGAAGCATGAAACAAGAAATTGTTTGTGCAGATTGAATTGAGGAAGATATTGTTAATGGGTTATCTCTTCACCGGGGCTGTATTCACAATCCCCGGTGAAGGAATACGCAGCAATTAACATCGGGAACCTGGTCCCTATTAATAGAGATTCAACAAAAATCACATGTCGACTATATTGCGGCCAAAACAACAGTTGGAATTACAGAGGCTTTCTATTGCAAGAGCATAGGTCGGTAGTGATTTTAAGTAATTAGGAATAATGTATTAAAAGAGAATTATGAAAGTAGTATACCATAATAGTCATATAGATGTTAATAGTCCCATGTTAAAACCGATCTTTAATGTAAACAAGCCACGTTTCAGGTCGAGGTTTCTGGTAAACAAGGGGAGCTCATATATCATACTTTCAGTTATAGATGTTGCTTATTTTCGCGTTACAGGTGATATATTATATGCAGTTTGCTTTGACCAAAAAGAATATCATATCGAGACCAATATGAGAATCTTAGAGGAAGAACTTAATCCTAGCGTGTTCTTTCGGGTAAATAGGCAATTTATCGTTAATGTGCACAGTATCCATAAAATTGAACCCTATTTCAACGGTAAAATAGTTGTAAAAACCATCCCTGAAAGCAATCAAAAGATGGTTGTGAGCAGATTAAAGGCCAAAAGCTTTAAGGATTGGATTGATAAGTAATGCGGCAGAGTATAATAACGAGAAAATGTTTTTCTTTGACAATTAATCAACTGCCGGCACTACCAATGGAGAGTAATTGTTTTCAGTGGTTATTATTTTAGGTTAGGGGAGGCTGTTTCAACGAAGACAGCCTTTCTTCTTCTGCAAGCTCATTCATTTCTGTTTTTTCAAAGCAGTCTGTTTCGGGCAAAATTTATCCTTCAAAAATGTATGTATCTAAAAAAAGTACTCTGCATATTCTTGTAAAGTCCTAACCTGGACAAGCCAGAACTAAACATGAATAATGTAGTAGCTTTCCGCTATAGAACTGTTAACAGCAACACATACCATTGCGCCGTGCAAGTCCGTGAGATGGGGATTTTATAGGCGTATCAATTATAATGAAACATCTCATAGTAGCCCTGTAGGTAATCAATCCTACCCGGTAAGGCTTGGTCAGCCACCGGAAGCGAGTTTTGCATAGTCAACAGAA
>RHGE01000004.1 GCA_004296775.1 Marinilabiliaceae bacterium JC017 | reverse complement strand
TAGTAATTGTTTTATCTGACTCATTGATTTTGGTTTTCCAGCCATCCTGCTTCGTTTTTGTGATCGGTTTAGATCACTAAAAAACCAAATTCCAAGGGGTAAATTACCAATAGGGGGGTCAGCATGCTCCGGTGACGTAACCGGAAAAACAGTCAACAGGGGTCAACATCCGCCGGATTGGCAGTCTTTTTCGGTGAGCTTTTGGCGTTAAAAATACCTAAAAGCACTCCGTTTTTTAGGGGGTCAGCTTATTCCGGATTATCCAGAGCTATTATCTGTTTATTCATAAGGCACCGATTGCAAATCGGCGCCAGCAGTTGTTTTACCGCGGGAACAGATTCCCAATCCGCGGGAAAGCAGAAATCTTCAGGATAAGACAACCGACTCGGATTTGCAATCCGTGTTATAACGCAGAATAATTCAAGAATGTACTTGGCTGGGGATTTATACCATCTATTCCCGGCAAACAGATATTCGTTTAGGTGATTGTTAAACCTTCAGGTTTTAAAAACCTGAAGGTTTGTAACCAACAGCAATGAAAATTGGTGAGGCCTGAAAAGAAAGATAGTGTTTCCCGTGATGGGACTTTACTCACGATTATTCATAACACAGAGGAGTTCGTGATTTTCAATTCACCCTTTGGATAATTAATACTCACTATTGCTTGTTCTATTTCAAATAATTTGTATTTTTCGACTTATTCCAGGACTTACAATAGTGTGCACTGCTACTTGGTAAGCATCGTAGATCTCCCGAAACTTTTTCATATTTAACATGTCATTCGTTTTTTATTTTCCCCAAACTTATGAACTGACATGTCCTTTTTCTATACGAGGTTCACCGAATGCTTACCATTAAGTGGTCATTTTAATTACTAATCGGTATGACAGGCCAACACACTTCCCATCATCATGGCCAAATTTATGTGATTGAGAAACAATTGACTTGAGGTAATTAAAGAATACTAAGTTTCTTCTCTTTCTCTATCCCTGTCTGATGGGTTTTTACGGGATGTATTGGTAAATCAGGATGGTTGTGGAAAGGATCATTCAAACGGAATAAAAAAAGGGCCAATAAAGGCCCTTTTTAGTTGTTTTGTATAACGTATTTTAAAACTTCATTTCTGCTTCGGAGTATTGTTTTACCAGTGAAAGTACAGCTCTTGCAGTACCCTCTTCTCCGCCTTTAAATGAAAATATCAGGTTGTATACTTTGGTTTTACCACAAATGAATTCACATGATTTGTAGTGTTTTCCACTTTCAAAGTTACTTACCAGCAGTTTATCACCATCATACAATTGCATGATGGCTTGCTCAGCGTTACTGGAACCATTAACTACATTGAATTTATAATGACTGCGGCTATTGAGAATGACCGAAAATTTAACGTAGCCAGTTTTAACGTCTTTTTTTGCTTTTTTCAACTCAATGGTGAAGTCTTTCATGTACTGCCCATCTCCCATGTCTTTAAGCGCCAGCTTAAGCAAATCCTCGCCACCTTGGGCATAGCCAGTCAAAGAAAACATTGAAAAAAGAAAAAATAAACTGAATAATAGCTTCTTCATTGGACTTATTTTTTTGTTTTGATCCGGTACTATCGTGCAAAAATAACTAATTAATTCATACCAGCATTACGATACGATATGCTCGCGTAATTTCCTGATTTCAGAAACGATATTTTGCACTTGTTCAGGGGTGATATCCACGTGGCTCAATTCATCCTGAACAATGATTAAGGTACCATCTTTTTCAATTTTTTTAGGCTCACCAAATTCGGTGGTGATTTTAACTTGCTCGTAGGCTTTTTTAAGCCCTTCCATCTTAGTGGCTAAGGTGGCAAAATTATCATCCTGGTTGTAGTTATTCAAGATAATCAGCAGAATGTCGATAATGTCTTTTTGTTCTGCAATCCGATTGATTAATTCCTTGTTATTTGTTTGCTCAATCACATTGGCTGCAATGTAAAGACCTTCCACCCAGGCACCGGTTACGATAAGAGAACTCACGTTGCTGCGTTTTTGTTGACGCAGGTAATCATCCATGCGGTTGAAACTGGTAATGGAGATCTCCATCAGTGAATCCAGGTTATTGCTATTTGTAGCCAGGCGTTTCAAGGAAGTGAAATCAAAAAATTGTCCCACATTAATACCTTCCGATAAATCTTTTATTGAAAGCAGGTAGGACACTACAATGGTGTTTTTATCAAAGGTGTTGATGTACCCCAGGTCGGCACTGTATACACCTAAGTTAAGTGCGCGCTTAAAGCTGGTATTGTAATTACTTACTTTATCGGTTTTATTAAGGGTCTTTTGAGAAAATGCTACCCCGGTAGATTTAATTAAAGAGGCCATTTCAACGGGCGAAGAGATGTTTTGAATCACGTCGCCAATAATCTCCTCAGAGAGTTGTAGAGGGGCATCATTTACCAGTGAATCCGGAAGACTCAGTTCATCCGATGTGGATTGATCACTTTTCTTTGATGACCCGGAGCAGCCAGAAAAAAGTTGTGCCCCCGCTAATATCAAAAGAGTAAAGAATAAATTCTTGAGCATGGTTAATTTGTTTTTATGTGTTTTCAATTGAAGTTATTATACTTTGAGCTATAACAAAAGGTTACTTTTTGAATAATTTTAATTCACTTACGGCATTTAACCCTTTCTTAAGCAGATCGAAATAGAGCACGGCATACAATAGAATTGTGATGAGCCAAACAATGGTGATATTAAACCATAATGTATCGAAAAAGTGGCCGGCAAAATGCTTCTTAGGGGCCAGGAAATGGGTTCTGAAGGAGATCGCATCCTCTGGTTCCGGAAGTTGGTAGATAGGATCAACGACTTGCACCAATTTATCTCCGTCGCGAAGTATCTTATTTTTTTCAAATACTTTTCGAACGATATCAGAAACTGTTTCATTGAAATATTCGTCCTTGATTCGGTTATATTTTTCTTTGTTGGCTTTCACATTCGCATTCACAAAGCGCTCAATAAGGTTATTGGCATTGTTGAATTGTTGGCTGTAATGCGCGTTTAAAGCATCCAGGTAGCTGGAAATGGATTGTGAAATGGTTTCGTTATAATCCGTTTCATTGATGGCTTCCAGGTGTGAAAACTCAATAGCGGGAACGCGATGCATTTCTTTTTCAACTTCATTGTGGATAAGTCGCAAATCAGCGATAAACGCTTCCCTGGTATCTGTATCAGGATGCTGTATGTAATTGTCACAGTCTGCCAGAATATCCTGTAATTTGGGGAGATAATAGACTTGTTTAAAGTCGGCTTTGCTCTTCTTTAGTTCGGTATCAAAAGTTGGTTTTTTAAAGTTGTTATGCTCGTATTGGTGCACAATTAATCCTTCGTATACCCAACGCGATGGCATGAGTTCCGCCACAAACGGTACTTTATCCACGCTGGTGAAATCTTTATTGAGCTTATCAAAGGTAAACATGGCTCCTCCTAACACCATTTGGGGAATCATCAGCAGTGGAATAAGAATATAGATGGTGATGATGGAGTTAAATGATGCCGAAATGATAAGTCCCAGTATGTTGGCAAAGGCCGAAATGGAAAACAGGGCAAACCAGAATTCAAAAGTCATTCCTTTGATGCCTAAAATGGTGTTGGCAACAAATACGAACAGGGCCATTTGAACCGCTGACAGGCTGAAAAGGATGAGTATTTTAGATGCCAGGTAACTCGATCGGCTAAGATTCAAAAAAGCTTCCCGTTTCAATATTTTAGCATCCTTGAATATTTCCTCGGCACTAACAATGAGCCCGAAGAATAGCGCCACAATAATCCCCATAAAAATGTAGGGAGGTATATTTTCATTTTCCCTGAAGATATATACGTTGGAATCCGGATCAGCAATGTAGCGGATCAGGTAAGCCAGGATAAAGCCCAACAAGGGGGCTTCCAGTATATTCAGCAAGATGTATTGCTTATTACTGATTTTCGAAAAGAAATCACGAAGGGTGTATATTTTAAATTGCTTAAACCAGGATGGGATGTTAAGCGATTTTGGGGGTTCCGTGTTTACCTCTTCAACCTGTGGTAAGGTGATATTTTTTTTGTAGAGTTTATGCCACTCTTCAGGCTTGATTTTTCGTTTATTGGTGTAATTACCATATTCATCAATCACATTGGAATCGATGATATTGAAAATTAATTCGGGATTGAGGTTACCACAGGTCGGACATTCTCCATATTCACTGTTTATCTGGGCATCCAGTTGCTTAAAATAGATAAGCGATTCACTGGGGTTTCCGTAATAAACCGGGTAACCACCGGTATCCAGGATAAACATCTTATCAAACATCTTATAAATGTCTGAGGATGGCTGGTGAATTACCACAAAGATCAGTTTGCCTTTAAGCGCCAGCTCTCTTAGCAGGTTCATCACATTTTCAGAATCCCTGGAAGATAAGCCGGATGTGGGTTCATCCACAAAGAGCACGGCGGGCTCACGGATCAACTCAAGGGCAATGTTGAGTCGTTTGCGTTGGCCCCCACTGATCATTTTATTGAGGGGTGATCCTACTTTCAGATCTTTTCTTTCATATAATCCAAGGCTTTGAAGGGTGGTATTCACCATTTCAGTGAGTTCCTTTTCACCTTTATCCTTGAAACAAAGCTTGGCGTTATAATAAAGGTTTTCGAATACGGTCAGTTCCTCAATTAACAGGTCATCCTGTGGAATTAATCCGATCACCCCATTGAGGTGTTCCGCATCGTTATGCAGGTCAAAACCATTGATAAGAACCTGTCCTTCGGTTGGTTTTTCTGTGCCAGAAAGGACATTGAGCAAAGTGGTTTTACCAGCACCACTGGCACCCATAATACCTATCAATTTGCCCTGTTCTTCCGACAGGTTGATGTTTCTAAGGCCAATACCCCCGGATTTAAATTGAAATTTTAAATCTTTTACTTCATAAGAAATTTTGGGGGTGGATGAATCGGCCATGAAACGGGAGACCACGTCTGTGTAATAGAGTGGTTTTCCAACCGGAAGCTTCACGAAGCTTCCTTTTGGAAAAAGATAAATGCGATTGGTTTTTATTTGCAGGCCATTCAGGAATATTTCATGCGAGCCGTTATAACGCATAAAATAGAGGCCTGCACTGGCAATCTTTAAAATGAAGATATGACCATCCAATGCTCCTGTGAGTATTTGGAGGGCATTCTTTAATTCGAGTTGCTGGTCATTAACAAGAAGCAAGTCCGGAATATCCAGTTGTTCCGGATCATTCTTAATGGTAAAAGCTTCAATTGCTTCTATTTCATTTTTCGGGAGCTTAAACACATCGGCTACCGTATTAATGATAGCCATGCGCTGGTCGGTAAACTTTCGATCGGCATTAACCAATTCATAAAGTCTTACCAATACCACAACTTTTTGTTCCCGATTAAGCTGCTTGTTGATTTTCTTACATATACCCAGAATACGAACAGAGTCTTTCATGGAGGTTAAGCGCACCTTTCCTTCTGTCTCTGTTCTGGACTTTCGATCTTTCGAATGTTTTAAAAAGAGTGAATAATACTCTTCAACGGCTTCCGCATTGAGTTGATGTTTCAGAAAAGAACGTACATACTCTGTTTCATTAGATTCAACCCCTCCATCCTGCTTGGCAATTAAACCAAACAGTTGCATCAATGCCTTTAGTATTTCTTCACTCATAAGTCAGTATTCAATGGTATATTAGAGAATTAGTCAGTGTAAACTACATAATCAAATGGTATGTCAACAATGTCGGCATATTCTTCACCGGCTTCTAACATATCCTCTTCTTCTTCGTGATAATGCCATTTGATTACAACGTCATTGCCTTTTTCTACGATTTCTTCAAATTTTAAAAGAATATCCAGGATAATCTTTGAAGATGCAGTGTTGAAATACTCCAGTTTAAAAGTAAACTCAGTCTTTCCCAGCGGTTCTTCAGCATACTTATCAATCCAGTCAAGTATGGGTTCATAGAATTGGTTTACATCTTCAGGTAAGGAGCGTCCTGATATCTCAAGAATACCATTGTCTTTATCCAGATTAACTTGTGGAGTATCTTCTGTGCCGTTGATATTGATCACTTCCATATCTGTGTTTTTTTATTTTGAGCGTTTAATAGAGGTTGTTAATATGAAGAAGCTTACTTGTTCATTCAGTTCTTTAAACTCGTAGGTTAATTTGCTGCCTGTTTTTTTGGCAATGTCAATTAAACCAAGGCCGGCTCCTCCTTTTTCGGAAATACGGCTTTCTTTAATTTGTTTTTTGAATAGCGAGGATAATCCTTCTTTATCCAAGCTGTTCACCAAGTCTAAGATGTTTTGAAGCTCAGGAACTTTTGAGTTTTTAATCACATTTCCTGTGATAATATTATAACTCTCTTCTCCATGACTTACCATGACGATGCCACGGCGGTCTTCTTCTTCTTCACAGATAGAATCAGCATGCTTACTGATATTCTGCAAACATTCGACCATGACTTGGAATACCTTTCGTTGAACACTGTTGGATTCCTCGGTTTTGGCCAGGTTTTTTTCAGTAAGTGAAGTAAAAGTCTTGGTTATATCCTGTGTTACTTCACCCTCGTAAACAAGGTTAATTTCGTTAGCTTTCATGGATTTATACATCTGATATGCAAAATCCAGAAATCCTTGGCTTTCATTAATTTTTGTCATATTCACCTACTGGTTTATTAATGCGTAAAGATAATTACAATTCAATTCCAATCAACAATACATCGTCAACTTGTTTTTCTTCTCCCATCCAGTCATAAAATTCATGTGAGAATTGACGGGATAAGTGTGCCATTGTATGGCTAGGGTCTTCAATAATTGTTTCTCTGATTCGTTTACATTGGTATTTTCTTCGTTTTGGTCCGCCGGTTTGATCGGGTAATCCATCGGAGAAGAAATAAATACGGTCACCCGATTGATACTGGATGACATTATTTTCAAAGTCTTTTTCTATTTTTCTGGCCAGTGGCTTTCCGCCAATACCTTTTCTCGATCCCTTGTATTCGATTAATTCACCATCTCTGACAAGATAGAGTGGGCGGTGGGCACCGGCAAAATGTAACTCTTTGGTATCGATGTTTATTTTACAGAGTGCCAAATCCATGCCATCGCGGCCATTTGCACCCTCCTGATCTTGTTTCAAGGTGACCCGGACTTCGTGGTGTAATTTGTCTAAGATCTCTGCGGCTGTGTGATCCTTGTCGGTGTTTACAATGTTATTAAGCAAGAAATAACCGATAAAGGACAATAATGCCCCGGGTACGCCATGGCCGGTACAATCAACCGCAGCGATGTAGAAAGTGTTGTCTTTTTTAAAGAACCAGGGAAAGTCTCCACTGACGACATCTTTCGGACGGTAAAAAATAAATGAGCGGGGAAAGAATTTTTGCAGATATCCGGTATCCGGTAGTATGGATGTTTGAATGCGTTGTGCATAATTAATGGAATCGGATATCTTCTTGTTTTTCTCTTTAATTTCCTGCTCAATTTTTTTCAATTCCGTCATGTCATGGGCCACAAAAAGAACGGATTCCAGTTCCTTATCTTCACTATATTCCGGAATTCCTTTTATTTCCATGATACGGGTACCATCTGGTCCTGACATTTCAGTTTCCGAGATAATCTCCTTTTGATTGGAGCGAATATCATTTAATGCATTCTGCACAAATTCAATAAAGCGCTCATCGATATCCAGTTCGTTGATGCGTTTTTTTACGATACTTGTTGCCGGTAAGCCGATGAAGACAGAAACGGCAGGATTGACATAAACAAGCTTTCCCATAGTGTTGATACGGATGATCATATCAGGTGAGTTTTCCGATAATGATTGCATCCGGCTTTTCATGCGCTCTTCTTTCTCAGCTCTTTTTTGCTCTGTAATATCTTGTGTGTTAAAAATGATGCCTTTTATCGCCGGGTCATGAAGCAGGTTTTTACCTTTGGTCTCAAGAAATAGTTTCTGTCCGTTCTTTTTCAGATATGTATATTCGGCTGTATGCTCACCACCAGGTGTCTCTAATAAATATTGAAAGAGTTTATTGATTGTTTTGTAACCCCTGGGTGTTAATAAATCGGGATCCATCCCTTTGATTTCATCTTCGTCATCATAGCCAAGAATTCTTTTAACGGAAGGACTTTCAAACACTAATTCCTGGTTTTTATCATAGATGGAGATGAATTCTGAGGCATTTGTTAATAATGCCTGTAAACGGGTTTGTGCGTGTTCAACTTCTTGAATTTGTGTTTCCAGAAGTTTGTTCGATTGTTCTAGTTCTTCCTGTGTCGCTAGCATTTCTGCTGCATTTTCCCTCAATTGCTCCTCGTTTTGGCGGAGTGTCAGGGTCATCTCCTGGGATTCTTTTAGGAGTTTGGATGTGCGGGAGTTGATTTTTAGATTATAAATAGTGCGACCAATAATAGTACTTGATTCATTGGCTAAAGAAAGGACATATTTAGGAAGTTTTGGAATTAAAAAAGCAATTTCAAGTATACCTTGTAATTCTTCTTCTTGCAGAAGCGGTACAATGATTAAGCTTTTTGGTTTCTGATCACCTAACAGGCCGGATGTAAGGGTACAATAGTCATCGGGAATTTCGGTGCGGTAGATCATTTGCTTTTCATAGGCTGCGGCACCAATCAGACCTTTTCCCATTGGTACGATCTGTCTTTCAAAACGCCTTCTATTGTAAGCATAAGAAGCAATGTTAATCAGTTGGTTGTTTTCGAAGAGAAAGAAGGAGCCCTGAATAGCTCCCGAATATTCGATTATCTCCTTTAACACCTCAAAAGATAGATTCTCTACATTGGTGTGTAACCGGAGAATATCAGATAGACGATCCTTTCCTTTGGCAATCCAGTTATATGAATCTTCCTTATCCTTTGTCTTTCTTAAGTTCTTTTCAAGCGTTAAGAGGGCATTGGTAAGCTCTCCATCCGCACAAGCTGTTATGCTGTTGAGTTCACCCCTGCCAATTTGTTCGGCAAGGGAAATGTTGTTTTTTACTTTCTTGCGAAGTGTTACCAACTCTTGTTTCAGATGGTTGGTATGAATGCGTGTGTAGTTGATAAAAAGAATTACATATAAAGGGATGCTCATAATGAGGAGGTCCACAAACCATATGAAAAAGGAGTTGTGGATTGAAAAAATGGAGGCAAGTGATAAGGTTATCCCCTTGAATGATATCATGGCAGACCATGAGACTAATAGTAATAGGAATAGACATAAAGAGGTGAAATACCATTCTATTTCAGTAAGGGCCGAAAAAGAAAAGTATCGTTTCAGATTTTTTGATGAGAGTTTTTTATATGGAAGCATGTGATAAATCTGATTAATTATTTTTTAGTGCCATAAAGCTTTCACTTATTTCAGGCCATATTTGGTCAATATTAATAGGCTTAAACGTGGCTAATTCAATAACGACTATTGTACCATTTTTTCCTGTAACCGGTAATATATATATGGTATTGGGAAGGGCTTCTCCTAATCCGCTGTTAACCTTAAAGTAGTCTTTGGGGATGTCAGTTAATATTATTGGTTGACCATTTGAGACCACATGTCCATGCAGCCCTTCTCCTGCTTCAAATGGAGCAATATTGAAACCGTCATCAATACCATACGTCCCTTCTACGACAAACTGCCCGGAGGGTTCATGGTAATGATATCCTACAGCCGCCATAATTTCAAAATTATCGGTAACAAGATGCATAAGACCAGAAGCTTTTGTTTTCTGGTGCTTTAGCTTTTTAATTTTGGATATGATATTTTGAGATTTTTTGGATAACACATCTCTTTCTTTTTTTTCAGCCTCATCCTTTTGTCTTTGCAGATTAATTTCACCTTTAAGTTTGGAATTTTCTGCTTTGAGGGCTTCTATTTCATTGTGATTATTCTGAATGGTTATATTTTTATTTTCGATAGTTTTATCAATAAAAAATAACAGAAACAGGATAGTGCTTAATGCCAGTAATTCAACAATGAAGAATCCGATGGGTAAATGAACCGGCATGAAAAAGTATTTACTGAATGCCAGAACGTATATAGCCATTCCGATCAATAAATATTGTCTTTGAACGATTTTAAAGTTCTTATTACACATTAGGTAATTGATTTAGAAAGTCGATAATTTCTTCCGGTGATAATACTTTGTCAGGTGTAATGAGGCGCAATGCAGATTTTGTCATGGTATCTACTTCGCAAGTAGCCGGATCCTGAATAATGGTTGTTCCTTTTTTACCGGCTATTTCCTTCATGCCTTTTGCGCCATCTTTATTTGCCCCGGTTAAAATAATCCCGATGAGTTTATCTCTATAGGCATAGGCCGCGGAAGAAAAGGTATGATCGATGGCTGGTCTACTGTGATTTAAAACTATCTCAGTAGACAGTGAAAACGAATTATCAAATTCGATAAACATATGGTAATTTGAAGGTGCTAGATATACCTTGTTGGGTACAATTCGATCTTTGTCAAAGGGTTCAACAACTTCTATGTTCGACTTTAGGTTTAAGCTTTCTACAAGCCCTGAACGCACATGTTTCAGGCGGTGAAGACAAAGAATGATTGGTAACGGGAAGTCTGGACGAATTTTTGATAATATCCGTGTAACAATTGAAAAACTACCTGCCGATCCACCAATAACTACAGCTTTGTATCGTTTATCGTTTCTTAGCATGCTTTTCAATTTAAAAATCCGTCTTTTTTAAATACCATCTCTTTTTGATTCATACAGGTCATTTTTGTATTGTACGGAAATGGCATACTTTCCTTAATACCAATGGCAACCATTCCTCCTGGAACCAACGAATCATAGATTACATCCATGCATTTTGTGCAGTATTTTTTATTGTAGTTTAGCATAGCGTTTCGATAGATTACCAGTGTGATATTTTTTGGGGTATCTCCTTGCAGAAAGGAGTGAGTTATTGTTTCAACAGGAGCAGTTAACTCCGGTTTTAAATAGACACCTGTATTATCTATTGAAAAGTAATTTTCAAGTTGGCTTTTCCCCTCAAAACGTTTATAGTTGCTTTTATTTAATTCCAGGTTTTTGTTTTTTAAAATACCCTTTTCAATTTCATTTAGCTTTTCGTGTGAAGTATGATTGCAAAAGACTTTGACCTTTTCCAGGATGTTTTGTTCTTTGGCGTATATAAGAAAACTGAATACTTCCTCTCCTGAAGATGCCTCCGGAAACCAAATGTTAATTTCATTCTTTGTTTGAAATGCCGGGGTTAGTGTTTTAAGAAAGCGCCAGAACCCAGGATCACGAAACATTTCAGTATTGTTGACTGCAAAATTGTAGAAGAATTGTTGATGAAATTCTTTTACTTTCAACAGCTCCTGAAATTGGGATTTTTTCTTGATATTAAATAAATCAAAGATATAGGATAAGCGGCGTTTGAAAAATGAGTAGCCATATTGTGTGAAGTCCAGACCAAGTTTTTCAGATAAAACCTCTGACAATTCTTTAAGATCGTTTATCCCCAAGTTTATTGCCATATGAATTAGTATTTTAGATGGTAGGCATTGTTTTTAACGAATGCAGGTCCATTTTTTAGAAATTTCGTTTTAAAAAATCCATTTATTCCTTCATGATTACCCAAAATCATAATGCCTCCAACGAATAGTTGATTGTAGAATTGTTGGATTATTTTTGATTGTAGTTCTGCATTGAAATAGATTAGTACATTTCTGCAGAAAATGACATCGAATTTATTGTAAAAGGGTATTTTTTCCTGAACCAGATCATGTCTTCTAAAAAGGGGAATAGCTCTTAAAAAGTCATTAACCTCTAGACAATCCTCTTGTTCATTAATCGTGAAGTACTTTTCAAAAGGTACTTTAGGAGAACCGTTCTTTTTTGAATTGAGTACTTTATTGAAGTTCTCAATATATTGGCGGTTGAATTTATAGTTATAACGACCTTTTTTGGATGCGCTAAGCATTTTAATATTTAGATCGGTTCCAACAATTTTTACTCGATCAAGCAGTCCAAGTTCATTGAGTATAATGAGGTTGGAATATACTTCCTGGCCGGAAGAGCAGCCGGCATGCCAAATATTAATTTGTTTTTTATTCTTTAAAAATGATTTGTATTTGTGGTATAAATCAATCCAAACTTCTGGATTTCTGAATAATTCTGTGGTATTAACTGTAATCTCTTCGACCATTTTTTCAACAAAGAGCTGATCGTATTTTGTCTTTTCAATCAGCTGTTCTACATTCAAATGATGATCTGTTAATACTTTCTGTATTCTACGATGAATAGAATTATCAGAATAGCCACTAAAATCGTAGCGTGTGTGTTTCTTTAAATGTTGTAAATAGTTTTTATAATCCATACCCCTCTCCTATATACCATCATCATCTTAAAATAATTCTACTTCTACATTTTGAATAAAGGCAGTAAATGAGTGATCTTCTCCTACTTGAGCTTCAGATAGCAGGAATAAAACTGGTACTTCATCACCAAATTTGTTTTTAATTGGTGCCTCACGCCTTTCACCTACAATTTTCTTTTTTTCCGGATCCACCATCGCAGACACAAATTCGTCATTTTTGGTAGTTTCTTTTGAGAAAAGGATTGAAATATGTTGCCCTAAAACTTCCTGACGGTCTAATGCCCATAGTTTTTCTGCTGCAGCATTAAAGAATTCGACAATTCCATCTTTATTTGTTGTGATGATGGCGTCTAAAGCTCCTTCAAGTGTTTTTTCATTCCGTATTTTTACAGCTTCGATTTCTTTAAATTGTGCTTTAACATCATTGCGGGTTTCTTCAAGCATGATGCCTAGTTCGTCTTTACTACGCTTCAGCTCTTCTTCCAATATGGCTTGTTCTGTGATGTCATTTTCCAGGCTAAGGATTTTTATTATTTCACCTTCATGGTCAATTACAGGAGTATAGGTTGCTAAAAGATAAATTTCTTCTCCCATTTTAGTGCGTCGACGCACGCGACCTTTAAAATTATGACCATTTCGAAGATCATTTAATTTTTCATCTAAATCGTCAATATCATCCTTGAAGGAAAATATTTTTAAATTCTGACCTTCAATTTCTTCAATATTGTATTTAAATGTTTGTAGGAAGTTTTGGTTGACAGAGATAAGGGTTCCATCAGTCTCAAATTCACAACTGATAGCTGCATGATCAATGGCTTCAAGGATCCCTTTCATCTCAATTTCCTTTCGATCACTCTCTTCTTGAGTAGCTTGCATCTCTTCAAGATTTTGACGCAATTCTTCCTCCTGTTGCGCCATTTTCTCGGCTTGTATTTGAGTTTCTTTTAGAAGTTTAGTTGTTTGTATATTGATCTGAACGGCTGAAATAGTGGCTGCTATACTTTCAGCTGTTTTTTCAAGAAATTCAATTTCAAATTCCTGGAAGGGTTTAAATGTGGCCATTTCTATTACTCCATAGATCTCGTTGTTTGTTTTTAACGGAACAATTAAAATGGCTGTTGGATTGGCATCACCAAGACCAGATGTTATATTGATATAATTATCGGGTATATCCGTGAGATATATGGTTTTCTTTTCCAGTGCGCATCGACCGATCAATCCCTCTTCCCATTGGACAATTTTATCAGCAAACTTTTTACGATCATATGCTACACAGGCGCTTAATTCAAAATATTTTTCACCTTCCGTCGAAGTATTAAGTAAGAAAAAGCCGGCCTGGTTGAGTTTTAAATAATTTACCAGATATTGGATAATATTGTAGGATAATACCTCTAGATTGTCATTGTTTTTTCGAAGTATTTCTCCAAATTGTGCTAATCCTTGTGTGACCCAAGTTCTTTGTTCTTCTTCAATGCGTCTTTGTTCTTCCTCTTTTTTATTTTTTATCAGATAATCTCTCAATCGGATTAGAGATTTTCCAAGCTGGTCTTTTTTCTGTTCCAGCGGAATGATACTGTCTAGATTACCTTGTCTGAGATTGTCAATGAAATCAAGAACAAGTCTGGAACGTTTAGCCTCTTCTTGTAAGTGCTTGTTTTGTTTTTTTATAACCTTTGAAAAGTTGCCTGCTATTAAATAACCTAAAATAGATGAAATAACAGGCAAAAGAACAAGGAACCACATACCTGGAGACAGGTAAAACAAATCCCTTAATGGATGGTTTGATTCCGCAAATGTATGTGCGTTTAAGCTGAATAATACTGTGAAAACAAGTATTAGTAATCCAAAGAAAAAACCCCTGTAGGTATATCGTTTTTTTATTGCTTTTGCTTTTAGTTTCTTCATAATAAGAATACTGCGTATTTTTGTGACTCTAAATGGATGACTCTTTATTGTCTCTTATACTGAAAAATGTGAAAAGGGTTTATTATTCCATTTTTGTCAAAATAAAAGGGGCAATGTTGTCTAATGGCAGAACCTTTTCGGCAGCATTGAGTTTGATAGCTTCCTTAGGCATACCAAAAACAACTGATGTTGCTTCATCCTGAGCGATTGTATAGCTTTCGGCTTCTTTCAATTCAAGCAATCCTTTGGCACCATCATTGCCCATTCCTGTAAGTAGGATGCCAACTGCATTTCTGCCGGCATAGCGCGCAGCCGATCTAAATAGAACATCGACAGATGGGCGGTGGCGGTTAACTAACGGTCCCTCTTTTACTTCCACATAATACTCTTTGCCAACTCGTTTTAAAAGCATATGTTTATTGCCTGGAGCGATTAAAACACGGCTTTGGTATAGTTTATCACCGTTTTCTGCTTCTTTGACATCTAAGTCACAGATATTATTTAAACTATTGGCAAATGATTTAGTAAAACCTTCCGGCATATGTTGAACAATAGCAATACCCGGAACTTTTGGCGGTAATTGCTTCAAAAAATGTCGGATAGCTTCTGTACCTCCAGTAGATGCTCCAAGAACAATAATTTTATCAGTATCGATAATTCGCTTGATGGCCGATGCTCTTTTGATAATTACATCTGCAGAGTACTTTGGACGTACTAATATGGGTGAAGATGAAGAAGCGGAAGTTATTTTTTTGCGTTTTAACTTGGCATGAGAAGCTGCTTTGACCGCATCACACAGGAGAATTTTAGATTCATTAATGAATTGGGCCGTATTCATGGCCGGTTTTCCTATTATTTCACTGGCTCCGTATTCCAGAGCTTTCATGGCAACTTCAGTTCCTTCAGTGGTAAGTGACGATATTACAACAACAGGTATGGGGTGCTGAGACATGATCTTCCTGAGGAAGGTAAGTCCATCCATTCTTGGCATTTCAATATCAAGAGTAATAACATCCGGAATCTCTTTCATGATCTTTTTAACAGCAATAATGGGATCAGCTGCTGTTCCCATTACTTCTATTTCCGGATCAGATTCCAAAATGGAAGACAAACTTTGCCTTACTACAGCAGAGTCGTCTACCACTAAAACACGAATCTTTTTCTTCATCGCTTACCTTATTTAGGAACGGATTAAAATAAATCCTTCTAATATACTTTTTTCTCCAGAAATTTGTGTCGAACCTCTCCTGTATCTGTAAAAAACAGAATTTTCCTTCCTCTTCTACCGCCTGTACTAGATGCAACTATCGGTATTCTCTTTTCTTCCAGCATAAGTCTGGCAACCCGGATATTGCGTTCACCTATTAAAGTAGATTTACCCTGACCTGATTCAAGGAGTTCACCGCCTCCAAATATTTTAGCTTGTAAATCTTCAATTCTGCTTCCGAGAGCAAACATCCGTTCTACTAATTTATCGATGGCAATATTGCCGTACTTTGGGGAAGCTAAATCATTACCGTTCCAGTTTGATAGCATGTAATGATTCATTCCTCCAATTTTGAGGCGTTTATCCCACAAACAAATGGCCACACATGAACCCAGTATTGTTTTAACGACATAAGGATCTTTGCTGACGAAAAGGGAAGAAGGATATAAAAAATGCTGTAAATAATTATTATCCATCTAAAATCGCTTAAAAAATCTCATCACCTTCGTCGAAGAAAATATCATTTCCTTCTCCGCTAAATCCATCTACAATGTGTTTGGCTTCGGGTAAGGCAACAGAGAATGTTGATCCCTCTCCTTTTTGGCTCTTAATTTCTATACTTCCTTCAAGTACATCCAGAAGTGCTTTTGTAATAGATAAGCCTAAGCCATGGCCACGATTAATGGAATTAATTCCGGAATCGAGTCGTTTGAATCGTTCAAAGATGATTTTTTGATTTTTATCGGATATTCCAGTTCCAAAGTCTTGAACAGACAAATGTAAGATGTCATCATCCATCCATACCTTAAGAATAACCTTGCTTTCTTTGTAGCTGTATTTTAGTGCGTTATTAATGAGGTTGCTAAGTACCAGCTTCAACTTCTCAGAGTCGGTTTTGAAATAGAAGTTTTTACCAAAACCATATTCAATATTGTATTGTAAATCTATATCGATGTTCATCTTACGAGAAACAATATTGAAGGAGTCAATGACATTTTGTATTAGACTACGAAGGTTAACTTTGGAGATATTTGGAGCTACCTCACCAGCTTCTATCTTGGCAGCTACAAAAATGTTTCTAAGCTGAAAGTCCAGGTTGAAGGCTTCACTGTGAATAAGTGCAACCATTGAAACAACCTTCTTCCAGTCATTTTTTTCAACTGATAAAATAGCTTTAGATAGACCTAATATAGAAGTAAACGGGTTGACTATTTCATTTGAAATATTTGATATAAAATGGCTCTTTAAGGATTCGGATTCTTTTAGTTTTTTAGTAACATCCTGAAAATCTCGTGACAGCTCTTTTACTTCATTTTCCAGTTTCTTTCGCTCTTCCAATCTTAATCTTAATTCCCGAAGTAGTTGTTTATCCGATAGATTGCTCATAATTGTTAGTTTATATTCCGGACTGTTATAATTCTTTTCTAAAAATAGTGGGTTTAATATGTGTTAGAGGCACGTTCATACCTGAAAGTGATTCTGAATGTCCAATAAAAAAATAACCCCCTGGCTGTAAATGATGGCACAGTTTATTGATGACTTTTTCTTGTGTTTGTCGATCGAAATAGATCAAAACATTGCGACAGAAGATAACCTCAAACTTTTCCTGCACATCGTAGCTATTATCCATTAAATTGACGTATTTAAGAACGATGTTGTTTTGTAGTTCAGGTTTAACCCGAACCGATGGAAATGTTCTGTCTTTACTTTTCAGGAAATACCGCTTTTTCATATCAAGCGGTATGATTTGTATTTTTGATTCCTGATATACTCCCTTTGCTGCGACATTTAAAACTTTATGTGAAATATCTGACCCCATAATGGAGAAGGCAAAATTGGGATGCATTTGTTTAAAGTTATTTAAAACAATGGAGATGGTATAAGGCTCTTCACCGCTTGAACAGCCAGCACTCCAAACTTTAAATGTAGATTTCCCTGTTGAATTGTTAATATGTTCAGGAAGCACTTGATTCAT
Source organism: Marinilabiliaceae bacterium JC017 (assembly GCA_004296775.1). Classification (GTDB taxonomy): domain Bacteria; phylum Bacteroidota; class Bacteroidia; order Bacteroidales; family Marinilabiliaceae; genus JC017. Next base: position 113,282 of record RHGE01000004.1, on the reverse strand, counting down.
TAAGAAATCGAAATGAACAGGTTCCCTAAAGAAATCCGTTTTATTTGTGGTTATAACATTCAAGAAGTTGAATAATTCCTTCTGCTGCCCTTCCTTACTAAAAAAATAGTCTTTGTATTCGGAATACGATTGCATATTAAGTTCACGGATACGTTTAAGTAGCCTGCCTTGCAACATGATGCGTTTTACAGGAGGCATTTTAATGCCATATTCAGAATAGATAAAAGCACTGAAGGCTTGAAAATCCTTTTCTGATAATTCGGCCTTAAAACAATCCAAGTCCTTTTGCACGTATTTGTTGTTTTTCTCCCCTGACATGATTTTTTTACTCGGAAAAGTCTTTAATTAGTTGATCAAGTGCTGTAATATCTTTCTCTGAAAACACCTTGTTTGTATTGAGCATCATGATAAGACTATTTCCCATTTTATAGGTGGCTGTAATATAGCCTGGTTTGTAATCGTCTTCAATGGGCTTTAATTGATCAGCTGTAGCTTCAAAAACATCTGCAACTGTATCAACCAAGATACCGACTTTTGTTGTTGTGTTTTTAGTCTCATTTAGAATTTCCAATACCACCACACATGTTTGTGGAGTAATTTCAATAGTTCCAATATTAAATTTGGCATATGTATCTATCAGGGGAATTACTTCCTCCCGGTATTCAAATACACCGGTGACATAAGATAAACTATCGGGTACTGCTTTTGGGGCTAAGTATTCTTGTATTTCAATAACTTTGCCTACATGTACACCAAATGTAGTTGGACCTAATTTAAAGGTGAGATATGAGTTAATGCCCTGGTTCATCGTTATGGATAATAAGTTAATTTTCTATTTGATGTATAACTTCATTCAGGTTGATTACGTGAATAAAATTATCTCCTTCATGGATGGTTCCTTCAAAAGATGCTATTAGGCCTGTTGTGGATCCATCAAATACGGTTTCTTTTAGTTCAGAAGCTTCGGTACTAACCACTTCTTTTACATTGTCTACAACCATACCAATTAGTGATGCATTACTATCATCATGAGATACTACAATGATGGCGGTGTCAGCTGTAATTTCCGGTTGAGATATACCCATCATTAATCTCAAGTCTACAACAGGGATAATATTTCCATGCAGCTTAATGACTCCCAAAAAATACGCCTTGGTATTGGGTACTTTTGTGATATTTTCCATTTCGAGAATATGCCTTACTTTAAGAGTATCTAGAGCAAACAATTCTTCATTAATGGAGAAGGATATAATTGATGTGATTTGATTTTCCATACCCAATGTTATTTTTTGGTTCTGTATTTTTTTATGGCATTGACATGGATTAGGCGATTAGTATCGATCACTAATGCGATACTGCCATCTCCCATAATGGAAGCTCCAGAAATTGATTCCTGACGTTTAAGGAAGCGGCCTAACGGTTTTACCACTGTTTGGTATTCACCAATTACCTGATCAACTAATAATCCTATTTTTTTATCTTCGTATTTTACAAGAATTAATTGACCACTTCCATCTTCGCCTTGTTCTTCTTCGAATATCTCTCTCATTTTTATAAACGAGTATTGAGTATCTTCAATTGTAAGAACCTGATCAAAGGTTTTTCCAATTTTAACACTGTCCATTGCATAGATTTTGTCTATGGAAGAAATTGGAATTACATATTGGTTGTTGGCAACTTTTACCAGGAGACCGTCAATAATTGATAAGGTTAACGGTAAGACAAGAGAAATGGTTGTTCCTTTGTTGATTTCGGAATCAATAGATACTTCTCCTCTGATTTCTCCTATTTTCTTTTTAACAACATCCATTCCAACGCCACGTCCTGAAAGATCAGATACTTCTTCACGAGTTGAAAATCCGCTTAAGAAAAGGAGGTCGAAAATTTCTTTTTTTGAAAGATCTAATTTCTTATCTATTAAACCTTTTTTAATAGCCTTATGGCGGATTTTTTCAGGATCAATACCATGGCCGTCATCAGTTACTTTAATAATCACATTCGCGCCACTATAATAGGCTTTAAATATTATAGTTCCTTTGGGTGATTTGCCCATTTTTATGCGATCTTCAGCAGATTCAATACCATGGTCGATAGAATTACGCAATATGTGAAGTAATGGATCTGTCAGGTGTTCGATGATGTTTTTATCCAGTTCTATTTCTCCCCCTTCAATGATGAAATCAATTTCCTTTGACATCTCCTTGGACAGGTCACGAACAAGTCTTTGGAACCGCATTAATTCATTTTGAAGAGGTATTAAGCTGATTTCAAAAGCATTGTCGCGAAGTTGTCGTGAAAGCTTTTGGATCTGTTCTGCTAATCCCAAAATGAGCGGGTTTCCATCATTTTCAGCAAAAAGGTTCAGTTGAGCTTGAATCGTAACGAGTTCACTAACAAGGTTAACTAATTCGTCGATCTTATTAGACGATACTCTAATGCTGGATATTTTGTGTTCTTTTAATTGAACTTTTTTCTTTGACTCTAGCTGAGAATCTTCTTTTTTCTTATTTACAGTTACAGTCGAAAAATGATCTAGTGATAATGGCTTTTCAGTACTTTTGGCTTCATCAATCAATTTTACAACATGAGGGTGTGATATGATGTTGCCATTAGTGATTTTTTGTATTTCAATGGTGCATTCATCCTCAACAAAGATAAAAACATCTTTAATTTCATTAAGAGGATCATTTGTGTTAAGTAATATCTGCCAATGACAATAATTACTTACCGGATCAAACTCTGAAAGAGAAGGAATTTCAGAAATGAATGCAATAGTAGCAGCCTCACCTAAGGCGTTTAGATCATCTAAAAGATATAATGGATTGGTACCATTTTTAAGAATTTCTTTTTGGGGTTTGAAAGAGATTAAGTAAGTAACTGATTCATCTTCTTCAATTGACTCTTCTTTTTCTTTTACTGGTACCTGTGATGAAGAAGTGTGCGAATAGCCTTGAATTTTAGATACAAATGCCTTTAGTTCTTCTATTTCAGACGGATCAGTTAGATTTCCTGTTTCTAATAAATGCTTAATGTGATCAGTAGCTGAGAATGTTAGGGATATAAGGTTTTGGTCAATGTTGAGTTTGTCATTACGAACTAAGTCAAAAACAGTCTCAAGGTGGTGTGTGAAGTCACTTAAATCATTGAATCCAAACATAGCTCCACCCCCTTTTAAGGAGTGCATAGCCCTGAAAATACGTTCAATTATTTCATGATTATTCATGTCTTTTTCCAGAAGAAACAGTGCTTCTTCCAGGTCATTGACATTATCCAATGACTCCTCAACAAATTTGGCCTTAAACTTATCAATCATGGGTTTCTGCATTTAATTGGCAGAGATTATTGAAAAACTCAATTAAAACTGATTTTTTTCCCCAGCTCTCTGGTAAATGAGTATCTGGATTGGATAATGATTCTTTTATGAAAGCTACCACTTCTGAAGTTTTGGTTATTACTTCTTCCGATAATTCCGCTTCTGTCTGAAATAAGTATTGATAAGCTTTTTCAATTGGTTGCGTAATTTCGGGTAGGTAATCGAACCCAAACATTGGTCCGGAACCTTTAAGTGTGTGCATCGTTCTATAAACAATCTCAGCCAATTCAGGATTTGAATCATTAGAGGAATACTTTTGTATTCCTTGTTCAATAAGCTCTAAATTTAGTGATGCTTCTTTAATAAATGTATTTCTTATTTCTTTAATCATCGTAAAACTCTGGATATAGCACTGAGAAGTTTTGCTGGAACAAATGGTTTAATGATCCATCCTGTAGCACCTGCCTGCTTCGCTTCCATTTTTTTTGCTGCCTGTGATTCTGTTGTTAAGAATAGGATAGGAATATGTTTGTATGCATCCATTTCTCTTACTTTACGAATAAGTCCCAAACCATCCAGATTAGGCATGTGTAAATCAGTAATTATGATGTCGATAGGGCGGCCGTCCAAGTATTGAAGGGCATCTTCGCCGTCTACACCTACCAATACCTCATAGCCTTCATTTTGAAGGGTGAAATTAACAACCTCGCGAATACTTTCCGAGTCATCAACAATAAGAACAGTTTTTGCCATAATATTAAAATCTATTAATAATTTAATTAAAGAATTGGTTGAATCCGGCATTCGCAATTACCGATTTTAACTCAGGTTTAATATTTGCGGTAACCGAAAGGTCCTGATTATTTTCAAGAGAGTCTTTCTGGATAGAAAGGACTAACTGGATAAAAGTAAGATCAATACTTTCAGGATTATCAATGATTAGATCTAATGGTTTAGAAAAAGAAATTTCCTTTTTTACTATATCTACAATTTCATTAATATAGTTAATAACAAGATTTCCAGAAAAATGAGCAATCATTTTATCCTGTTGATCTGAAATCTGAATGTTATATGGTTTATTTTCCATAATTGCTACGTTCCGTTAAAAATATAATTTGTTTAGAATTTTTCGTAATTATCTAAATCAAATTCACGTCCCAAATCAATGGGATTGGAGTAAGGAGGTTTGGTTTTGTGATCTTTAACAGTTGTTGAACTAGTAGTTTTATTTTCTTTTTGGATTTTTTGTTTTTCTTCTTCCGTAGAAATGTCATCAATGATATCGTTTTTTCCTATTTTGAAGAAACCAACAGCACTTTTTAAATTATTTGCTAATGAAGCCAATTGATTTGAGCTTTGCGTTAATTCATCAGATGAGGAGGCGTTTTCCTGGGTAATCATATTAAGTTGTTGCATGGCCAGGTTTATTTGTTCGGCTCCCGTTTTTTGTTCCATGCTGGCAGCTGCTATTTCCTTTATTAATTGAGTTGTTTTTTCAATGTCAGGAACCAACATCTTTGCCTTATTACCAGCTTCCTGAGAAACTTTTAAGCCAGTGTTAACAAGTGAAACAATTTCGTCGGCGGCAGTTTTACTGCGTTCGGCAAGCTTTCTTACTTCGGCTGCAACTACCGAGAAGCCTCTTCCATGCTCACCGGCCCGAGCGGCTTCAACAGCAGCATTTAATGCTAATATATTTGTTTGAAATGCAATATCACTAATAACAGTAATCTTTTCGGATACCTCTTTCATGGCATTAGCAGCCTGAGAAGATAATTGATTTGCTATATTAACATCTTTTGCTGTTTCAACAGTGATTTTTTCTGTTTGAATAGCATTGTCTGTGTTTTGATCAATATTGGCCACCATTTCTTCAATAGAAGTTGAAACTTCCTCGGCGGAGGCAGCCTGGTCAGCGGATCCTTTTGATAGCTGTAAAGAACTACTTTTTAATTGGTGGCCAGAGCTAACTAATTCATTGGCGTTTTGTTTGATGGTAAGAGCAATGTCTTTTAGGCTATTAGCCATTGTACTTAAAGATCCTGCCAGTTCTCCAATTTCATCCTCCTGCTGGATATCTACTTCTGCAGTTAAATCCCCTTTTCCTATTGCCTGAGCAAAATTCACTCCTTTCATAAGAGGTTGTACAACGGACTGGTAGAGAAAATAGGCTATTGCTCCTGCAAGTACCATAATAATAACACTCATAATAATAATGAAGACGGAAAACCAGGAGAAATTTTCATTCATATTTTCAAGGGCCTTATCACTTTGAGATAAGTATTTTTCGGCTATCGCATTGAGTTCATTCATGATTTCATCACTCAATGCTATTACTTCTCCTCCTTCTTGTACTTGGGGCTCTACTTCAAACAAAACCATGGCATCTTCATAGGCTTCAAATGTATTCAGACTGGCCATGATGTATTGTTGCATTTTAAACAAGGAATCTGTTTTGGAAAATATTGTTTGTATTTTTTCAATATCTGCCTTGTTTGTTTGGGATAATTGCCAGTTTTTGAAAATCTTTTCAATTTCGGTTTTTAAGGCTGGATAGTTTGTGCTATGTAGTTCCTGGAGTCTTATTTTGTCAGGAGTGCCTGATTGCTTATCGATAAAAACCCAATTACGTATCAGCATTTTGCTTTGCATAATTAGGCTGGAATAATCGCGTAATTTGCTTGAAGAAGGAGAGTATACCTCAGTTAATGTTTTGTTTAAGTTTTTACTGCGGGATAGAGTAGAAAAGGTCCAAACACCATTTATAACGATTATAAGTATGATAACACCAAATCCATATAGTAGTTTTTGGGTAATATTTAGTTTAAATTTCATTAGAAAATAGGTTTAGTAAACATATTATAAACTTATTGCTGCTGCCATGCTTTCTAATTTGGAACTGATCTGTAACCCAAACTTAGCGGCATTAGCTTTATGAATCTCAAATTTAAGTTTGTCTTCGCGAATTACAAAGTTTATCATAGAGCCATGTTGGGTTGCTCCTTCTGTTTCGGTGATAATTAAAGTGTTTTTGCTGCCACATTTTTCTTTAATTGTTGCAGCGTGTTTTGGGAAATTTATGTTAGAGGATACGTAGATTACTTGACAATCTGATACCTCATCGATGGATTTAAATTGTTTTATTACAACATTTTGATACCCAAATTTTTTCCCTGCAGATTGACTTGAAAGCCAATCTGCCATTTCTTTATCACGGACAACACCGATAACAAAATCGCCCTGTTTGGTCGCTTCTGGCCAACCTATGTAGCGGATGAAATTTAGAGTAAATACGGATTTAAATTTTGCCACTTGGCTTTGGGTTGCTATAGGCAATAGCAATATCCCAAGAAAAAGTAAAACTTTCTTCATAATATAACTTTCCTAACAGGGTTTAATGTCTTTCTTTATTGGGCTTGGTACGGAATACGCTTCGATTAGTTTCCTTTTTATACCCTTTTTTGCGATTATCCTTTGGAAGTGAAAGAACCTTATATATATGTTGGTTTTGTGAAAAAGGTTACTTTTGTTGACTTATATTTGTGTAATGTTGTCTTATCCTTTTTGTTAAGGAAATTGTTATCGATTTGAATGATGAAATATTTATTGATTAATAAGCCGTTTAGTGGATCTGTCGATTTACAGATTGAAAGTGTGTTGAAGGAATTAATATCAGACATAGTTGATAATAATTTATCCGTAAAAAACACGGTGTTGATTAATTGTTTTGTATCGAGTAATGATTCGAAGGAGTACTTAGAATGTCAACGGCTTTTGCATAAGATTGTTGGAGGACATTTGAAAGATATGCCTGCTTTATCATTAATAGCGCAAAGTTCTGCAGCGAAGAGTGGGGTCGTAATGGAAGCATGGGTGCTGGAGAATGAATCAAAAGGAAAAATAAGAAGAGTAAGTTACCAAGGACATCCTTATGTCATTATTGAGTATCCTGACTGGGCAGACGTGGTTTCTGGTAGTATCTCTTTTGGTGATGAATCAAATTTTTTATTCAATACGCAAAAGACTTTTGATTTCGCTGAGCAGTTATTGGGGAGAGAGGAAATGGATTTTGGTCATGTTGTACGACAGTGGAATTATATTGAAGAGATACTGAAATTTGATCAATCTGGAGGGAAGAATCTTCAGCATTATCAAATTTTCAATGATATAAGAGCTTTGTATTATGATATTAGTACCATTAAATATGGATTTCCGGCTGCAACCGGTATTGGTACAGATGCTGGGGGATTGGGTATTAATTTTTATGCTGTATCAGGTGAGGCAGTTTCTGATGTAACCATCAAATCAATTACAAGTCCTGTTCAGAATAGCGCGTATGAGTATTCCAATAAAATTATGGAAGGAGACTCAATGAATGATGTGGTAGATAAAAAAGCACCTTGTTTTGAACGAGGTAAATATGTGGATCATCCGGATGGGCCATTAATTTTTGTTTCTGGTACAGCTGCAATTGAAGGTGAGATTACCTCAAGTGCTACTGATGCTGCAACACAAACGAATCAAACTATTAATGTGATTATGGAGTTGTGTAGCAAAGATAATCTTATTAAGCATGAATTAAAGCATTCGGCAATTAACTCTTTTGAAATGGTAAGGGTTTATATTAAGAGGCTTGAGGATTTTGAAGTTATAAAGGAAATTGTGGAGGAACGTCTTGGAACTAATAATGTTAACTATCTGTTGGCGGATGTGTGCAGAGATAAATTATTAGTAGAAATTGAAGCGGTGGTTTCATTAAAGTAGAAATTCAATAATTAAGGAGTTTTAAGATTGTTTGTAGTTGGGCAGAAACATGTTTTTGTGGTTTTTTGTCTTATTTTCGCATGGCTTTTTACAAATAAGGAGATTGAATTATGTGGATTGGAGTTGCGCGAGCAATACTTAGGAATCGGATACTTATTCTGATTGTATTGTTTTTAACTACGTTATTTATGGCGTTTCAAGCGAAGAATATTGAAATGTCTTATCAATATGCCCCTCTTTTACCCGAGGATGATCCTACCTATCAAGAATATGAGCAATTTGTTGAGCTTTTTGGCAATGAAGGTAATTTATTGGTTTTGGGAGTAACAAATGATCAGTTCTTTGATCTGGATAATTTTAAAGAGTGGCAATCACTCTCTAATGAATTACAGAAGTTAAATGGTGTTGTTTCGGTCTTTTCTGCTTCACAAGCCTATTTTCTTGATAAAAATGTGAAGGATAAGAAATTTGAAATTTCTTCGATCTTTCCAAAAGAGGTTAAGTATCAGTCTGTATTGGATTCGGCGAAAAGTGTGTTTTATTCCTTACCCTTTTATAAAGGGCTTCTGTATAATAAGGAGACAGATACTTATTTGATGGCCGTTACGTTGGATAATGATATTCTTCAAAGTCCTCAGAGAGTAAAACTTATTGAGGAGATAAAGAAGGTCGGGGAAGCATATTCCCTTAAAACAGGAAGGAAAGTTCATTATTCAGGGCTTCCCTATATTCGAGTAGTAACTGCAGAAATGGTTAAAGGTGAGTTGAATATGTTTATTTTTCTTGCTTTGGGTATTACTGCGATTATTATTTTTCTTTTTTTCCGATCGTTCAAAGTAGTAATGTTTTCCATGCTGGTTGTGGCGGTTGCAGTTGTATGGGCATTAGGGATTCAATCCTTGTTTGGATTTAAGATTACTATTTTAACCGGAATGATCCCTCCCTTAATCATTGTGATTGGAATTCCCAATTCTGTTTTTCTTTTAAATAAATATCATCAGGAATTTAAAAACCACAGTAATAAGATTAAATCCTTGCAGCGGGTCATCAGAAAGATAGGTAATGCTACTTTTCTAACTAACCTAACTACCGCAAGTGGATTTGCGACATTTATTTTCACTAGTAGTAAAATATTAGTAGAGTTCGGAATTATTGCTGCCATCAATATTATGGTGGTGTTTCTGCTTTCTATTCTATTGATTCCAATAATTTTTAGTTTTCTGGATGGACCTAAAGAGCGCCACATTAAACACTTGGAGAATAAACTAATTTCAAGAATAGTTGATCAATTAATTCGGATTTCACTTAATTATCGCAGTTGGGTCTATGTTTTTACCGGTATATTACTTTTTCTTGGAGTAATTGGTATCAGTCGCATTAAGACCACTGGGTTCATGCTGGATGATATCCCTCACGATGATCCTTTATTTGTTGATTTGAAATATTTTGAAGGTAATTTTAATGGATTGATGCCATTGGAAATTATGATTGATACCAAGAAGCCTAATGGTGTCTTTCATACTTCGACATTAAAGAAAATGGACAAGCTTCAGGATGAGTTATCCGGGATTACAGAAGTTTCAAATCCTTTGTCGATTGTGGAAGTGGTTAAATTTGCCAGGCAGGCTTTTTATAATGGGAAGGAGCGATATTATGGTATTCCGGGGAATCAGGAACGTAATTTTATCATGTCATATGTCGGAAAGGGAGATAAAGGGCAAGGTGAAATTGTAAAAACATTTGTGGATTCTTTGCGGCAGAGAACCAGATTAAGTTTCCGGATGGCAGATATCGGCACAACACGAATGGTTGGACTTGATAAACAAATAAGGAATAAAATTGAATCTATTTTTCCGGCTAAAAAATATTCCACTGCTTTAACCGGATCAAGTGTAGTCTTTTTTAAGGGAACGGAGTATCTCATAAAGAATTTGTTTACCAGTCTTTTTCTTGCTATTCTGTTGATCGCCTCCTTTATGGCCTGGATGTTTTCATCCAAAAGGATGGTGATGGTATCATTGATACCGAACTTGATTCCTCTGATAATGACTGCCGCTTTAATGGGATATTTTGGGATACCAATTAAACCTTCTACTATTTTAGTATTTAGTATTGCTTTTGGTATTTCTGTAGATGATACCATTCATTATCTGGCTAAATATCGACAGGAATTAAGTGAGACTAATTGGAGTATTAGGGCTGCTGTTGTTTTAGCTCTAAAAGAAACGGGAGTAAGTATGATCTACACCTCCATAATTCTTTTCTTCGGCTTCGGTATTTTTGGTGTATCGGAGTTTGGAGGAACAGTTGCATTGGGGATACTGGTTGCTGTAACCTTACTAATAGCACTCTTTTCAAATCTAATATTATTACCGTCTTTATTGTTGACACTTGAAAAGGTGATAACCAATAAATCTTTCAAAGAACCGCTGCTACAGATCTACAATGAAGATGAAGATATAGATCTGGAAGAATTGAGAATAGAGAATAAGAGTATTAAGGAAACAATAGCCGTGGAGGAATAAATCATTATTCATTAAGTAAGTTATAATCTGAAATAAAACACATGTATATAATAAAAGATCTCCAGGAAATGGTTCAAAGGAAGCTGAATCTGCTTGAACTAGTGAAAGAGCCTGTAGGATTATATGAGCCTATTGATTACGTGTTATCGATTGGTGGTAAGCGAATACGTCCGGCATTGTGTTTGGCGGCTTGTCAGTTGTTTCAGGAGAATAACCTGGAACAAGCCATGTATCCTGCGCTTGGATTGGAGATCTTCCATAATTTCACCTTGTTGCATGATGATGTAATGGATAATGCATCGGTTAGAAGAAATAAGCCAACCGTTCACATGAAGTGGAATGCTAATACTGCAATTCTTTCCGGGGATGCTATGATGATAAAAGCAACTCAGTTTATTGCCATGTGTCCTAATGAGGTTTTAAAGTCCGTATTAGATGTTTTTAATCAGATTGCACTGGAGGTTTGTGAGGGGCAGCAACTGGATATGGAATTTGAGGAAAGAGATGATGTGTCAGTTGAAGAGTATATGAATATGATCCGGCTCAAGACTGCTGTTTTGTTAGCCGGCAGTCTTAAGGTCGGGGCCATCATTGGAGGCGCCTCTTCTGAACAGGCTGACTTGCTTTATGAATTTGGTGAAAACATTGGTGTTGCTTTTCAGTTGCAAGATGATTTTCTGGATGTGTATGGAGATGAAAAATCTTTTGGGAAAAGCATTGGTGGCGACATTATTAATAACAAGAAAACATTTCTACTTATCAACGCCTTAAAAGAAGCTACTGGTTCCTTGAAAACAGAGCTACAAAAGTGGATCTGTGTTAAAGAATTCGATCCAGCTGAAAAGATTAAAACAGTTACGGCTATTTATAATGACTTAAAGTTGCCGGAACAATCGAAAAAGGAGATGAGCGGTTATTTTGATAAAGCCATTTCTGCTTTAAATAAAATAGAAGGAAATAAGGAAATAAAGGAAGACCTTAAGCGGTTTGCGCATAAATTAATTGAGAGGTCTCGATGATTCTATAAAATTTGTAACTTATGAGGGCAATAAAAATGCTTTATGGAAAATCTTATCGGAAGGATTATTCAGATTGTAGGCCCTGTTATAGATGTCTCTTTTGATCTTCAGGGACAAGAATTACCTAATATTTTAGACGCCCTTGAAATAAAAACAAGTGAGGCTGAGCCATTAGTTATCGAATGTCAGCAACATATTGGGGAAAACACCATCCGTTGCATTGCCATGGATTCTACCGATGGGCTGACCAGGGGAATGAAAGTGTATCACACGGGCAGTCCCATTATTATGCCAGCCAGTGAAAATATAAAAGGGCGGTTGTTGAATGTTGTTGGAAATACCATCGATGGGATAGGGCCTGTTACAAAAGAAGGAGGTTCTCCTATACATAAAGCTCCACCTGCCTATGAAGATTTGAGTACAGAGGCGGAAATTCTTTTTACAGGGATCAAAGTTATTGACTTGATAGAACCCTATGCTAAAGGAGGAAAAATTGGTCTCTTCGGAGGTGCTGGCGTTGGAAAAACGGTACTCATTCAGGAATTGATCAACAATATAGCCAAAGGTTATGAAGGACTCTCTGTGTTTGCAGGCGTAGGTGAACGAACTCGTGAAGGGAATGATTTGCTACGGGAGATGATTGAAGCCGGTATAGTGGATTATGGCTCTGCCTTTAAAGAATCAATGGAAAAAGGAAGCTGGGATTTAAGTAAAATAGATATTGATGCCTTGCCCAATTCACAAGTAACCATGGTCTTTGGGCAAATGAATGAACCACCAGGTGCCCGTGCCCGGGTAGCCCTTTCGGGGTTGACAGTAGCAGAAAGTTTTCGGGACGGAGATGGAAAGGGCCGGGGAAAAGATGTCTTGTTATTTATTGACAATATATTTCGATTCACTCAGGCAGGGTCTGAGGTCTCTGCTCTTTTGGGACGCATGCCGTCAGCGGTAGGTTATCAACCTACGTTATCTTCTGAAATGGGAGCATTACAGGAACGAATAACATCAACCAGACATGGATCTATTACCTCTGTTCAGGCAGTTTATGTACCGGCTGATGATTTAACAGATCCGGCTCCTGCTACTACTTTTGCACATTTGGATGCAACAACTGTTTTAAGCCGGAAAATAGCTGAACAGGGCATCTATCCTGCTGTTGATCCACTTGATTCCACTTCCCGGATTCTGTCACCAGAAACGGTTAGTCCCGAACATTATGAAACAGCACAACGGGTAAAAGAAATTCTTCAGCGATATAAAGAACTACAAGATATTATTGCCATCCTGGGCATGGAAGAGTTATCAGAGGAGGATAAAATGGCTGTTCACCGGGCTCGCCGGGTACAACGATTCCTTTCTCAGCCATTTAGTGTGGCCGAATCGTTTACCGGATTAAAAGGGGAGTTTGTAAGTATTGAAGATACCATTAAGGGATTTAATATGATCATTAATGGGGAAGTTGACAAATATCCGGAAGCTGCCTTTAACTTGGTTGGTACTATTGAACAAGCGATTGAGAAAGGGGAAAAATTACTGCAATTAGCCAGACGAAAATGACAGAGGATCTCTACTTAGAAATTATTACTCCTGAAGAAATAATTTATGAAGGGCCGGTTGGATTGGTTCAAGTTCCCGGATCAAGTGGAAATTTTACACTTCTGAAACGCCATGCTCCTATTATTTCTACCCTTCAAAAAGGAAAGATACGTGTAATCGGGAAAGATGGAGTTGAAAAGTTTTTCCATTGCGAAGGGGGCTTACTCGAGTGTCAGGAGAATCGATTGATCATTCTGATTAATCGAATACTCTGATGAATTAATTGATGAAAAATTAGTTAACCCGGGATAGTCACCGGGTTTTTTTATTTTTGATCTCAATAAAAGAATTAAAACAACTATTTGTTATGAGTTTTACCGAAGGGGACACTGCGGTTAAGCGAAAAATCATTTTAAAAGAGATGGGTAAGTTTGTATTGCTTTATCCCACCTTTGATTATTATGGAAATGATGTGAACATTCTGGAACGCACTAAACAGGTTAAGGATGAACAAGGGAACTTGATTTATCGGATTATTGAGCAAGAGGCAGCTTTTATTGAAACAGTAGCTGAATTACATCCCGGGTTTAATGCTAAGACGTTTCAACCATTTTTTCATATTTCAGGAGAGGAAGTACTTCAACGCGGTTGGTTTTTCGACTTTTATGAAAAGTGTCAACTGGAACAAATTGAGCTTTTCGGCTTAGAGAAACTAAAAGCCATAAAGTATCATCCGGCAAAACCTCGGGTAAAATATGGAATTAAATCAGATAATGATTGGTTTGACCTGAAAGTAAACATATCCTACGATAACTTGATGGTGTCCTTGACTGATGTGCGAAAAGCTATATTGAAGAAGCAAGACTACGTGAAATTAGGAGATGGTCGGTTAGGTATCTTACCGGAAGAATGGTTAAAACGCCTGGAAGGGATGTTGCGTTTCGGAAAGTCTGACAAAGAAGGTGTGCGGCTGAAGAAAAATCAGTTTGCTCTTATACATGATTTGTTCGATGAAATTGATGATGTAGCTGTTAGAAAAGAGTTGAAATCTAAATTTTCCTTGCTGGGCAAGGGAAAGATTCGTAGTGTTAATATACCTGATAACGTACATGCTAATTTGCGTGATTACCAACATGCAGGATTCAATTGGTTGGTATTTTTATATAAGAACAAACTGGGTGGTTGTTTGGCAGATGATATGGGATTAGGAAAAACCCTTCAGATGCTTTCCTTGTTAGCTTATGCCAGGGCTGGCAGTAAAAGTAAGCGAATGACTCATTTGGTGGTGTGTCCTACTTCTTTGATTTTTAATTGGAAAAATGAAATTGAAAAATTCACCCCTTCATTAAGAACTACGGTGCATTGGGGAGCTGGCAGGGCTAAAGATGCAAAATTGTGGAAAGATTTTGATGTGGTAATTTGTAGTTATGGGACATTGAGCAATGATATTGAATGGATGCGAAAATTCAAATTTCACATTGCCTGCCTCGATGAATCACAGGCCATTAAAAATCCCACGTCAATTCGTTATAAAGCGGTTTCATTAATAAAGGCAAATTATCGATTTGTGATGACCGGTACACCTATTGAGAATAGTACGATTGAAATTTATTCTCAAATGAATTTTTCCAATCCGGGTTTATTAGGAACGTTAAATGCGTTTAAAAATGAGTTTGCCGGAACTATTGATAATGAACGGGATCAGGTTAAAACAGAACAACTGAGAAAACTGATTAAACCGTTCATAATTCGCCGGACGAAAGAACAAGTAGCAAAAGACTTGCCGGCCAAAACGGAACAGGTGTTTTATTGCACCATGGATGACCAGCAGCGAAAAGTGTATGAAGCCTTTCGAAAAGAGGTGCGTGAGCAGGTTATTAATTCGGTAGAAATAGAAGGGCTTGGAAAGTCCAGGCTTACGGTATTAAGCGGATTAACCAAATTGAGGCAAATTTGCGATTCACCTGCCTTGCTTAGCGATGAAGAAAACTATGGCCATGATAGCATTAAAGCTGATGAGTTGCTCCGATTGATAACAGAAAAAATTCATAGTCATAAAGCCATTGTTTTTTCGCAGTTCGTTGGTATGCTCGATTTAATTGAAGAACGCTTAAAACAACAAGGAGTCCCCTATGTCAAACTTACAGGTAGCACCCGTAATCGGCAGGAATTGGTAGAACACTTCGAGCAGAATGATGATTGTAGGATTTTTCTGATTAGTCTTAAAGCCGGCGGGTTTGGGTTAAACCTCGTGAGTGCCGATTATGTGTTTTTGGTGGATCCCTGGTGGAATCCAGCGGTGGAAAATCAAGCGATAGACAGGGCTCACCGCATTGGTCAGACTAAAAAAGTATTTGCTTACAGAATGATTTGTAAGGATACTATTGAAGAAAAAATATTAGCCCTTCAGGCTCGTAAAAAAGCATTGGCCGATGATGTGATTCTTTCCGAAGGTGGATTTGTCAAGCAGTTGACAGAGAATGACCTGGAAGAACTGTTAAGTTAAGCTTTTTTGTTGGAGGTTTGTAATACGAATTAATTGATGAAAAATCTGTTAGCCCGGGATAGTCACCGGGTTTTTTTATTTTTGTCAAAAAATTATTGAATTGGAAAAGATACTCATCATCCGTTTAAGCTCCATTGGCGATATAATTCAATGCATGTCAGTGGTGGGGGGAATAAAAAAGACATATCCGGGAGCAGAGGTTCATTGGGTTGTACGTAAAGATTTGGAACCTTTACTAAAGATTGATTCACGAATTGATCACATTTGGGCCTTTGATCGGAAAGAAGGTGTATCTGGCCTGATTAAATTAGGTTTTAAACTTAAAAGAGAAGGGTTTGATCACATTTATGATGCGCATTCAAATATTCGTTCAAATATTCTGAAAAGCATCTTGTGTCCTTTTGCATTATGTAATCTTTTGGGGCGAACCAAACTGGTAACCCGTCATAAAAGTCGTTTGAAACGGCTGCTTCTTTTTAAGTTTAGGGTGAATTTGTTACCAAATCCATTCCGGGCCTTTGAATCTTTTCGCGCTCCATTGAAACGATTTGGGATTGAGGATTTCGAAGATAATTTTACCGGGTGGCATTTTCCTAACGAAGTGGATGAAAAAATTAAGCATCTTTTGTTATCAAAGATTCCGACTGGAAGCGATTGGATTACATTAGTACCTTCTGCTGCGTGGGAATTGAAACGATGGCCGGTAGCTTATTGGCAAGAGGTTGTTAAACTCCTCCCCTATTACCATTTTGCCATATTGGGAGGTCCTGACGATGATTTTTGCGAAGAAATCAGATCAGTGGCGCCGGAACGGGTGGTTAACCTGGCAGGAAAGACAACGTTGATGGAAAGCTTTTGTGCCATCTTTCACTCTCCTTATGTCATTAGCGGGGATACAGGTTTTTTACACGCGGCGGATCTGTTTAATAAGCCCGGACAAGCCATCATTGGTCCTTCGGCTTTTGGATTTCCATCAGGGAAAAACATGAAAGTGATGGAAGTGGATCTTCCTTGTCGCCCTTGTACCAAAGATGGAAGTACCAAGTGTAAGCTGAAAGAAAATAAAAAGTGCCTGATGGACCTGATGCCACGCATGGTGGTCAAAGAAGTTTTATAGTATTAATGCAAAGAGATCAGCAGAGGAAAAAACCATGATAAAGGATTTGGACACCTGCATAAGCAATTAATAGAGCCATTTTAATGGTTTAGCAAATTAGTTTTGCAACTAGCTACTATATTAAAACCGATAAAACAATCATGATTAATTGGATTAAACACACAGGAGGATGATTATAAAGAAAAACTCAGTGTGTCTCTGTGTTCACAATCTATTATCTCATATCTTGATGTCTCTTGTCTAAAATTATAAACAGATGAAAAATATAGGAGTAATCCTCGCTGGTGGTAGTGGTTCCCGATTTGGGGCCGATAAACCAAAACAGTTTATTCGGGTTGCCGGGAAAAAAATTATTGAGCACACCATTGAGGTGTTTCAGGAATGTAAAGGAATTGATGAGATTGCCGTGGTGACACACGCCGGGTATATCGAGGAAGTGGAAGACTTGATCAATCAAGCAGGTTTTTCCAAGGTCAAGAAAGTGTTAAACGGCGGAACTACTCGAAACGACTCCAGTTTATCTGCCATTAATGCCTATGCTCAGGAATATGATGCCGACCAGGTAAATCTTATTTTTCACGATGCGGTACGGCCCTTCTTGTCGGAACAGATACTCCAGGATATTTTCGAGGCCATGGAGAAATATGATGCGATTGATGTAGCGATACCAAGCACCGATACCATCATTGAAGTGGAGAATGATTTGATCCGCAATATTCCCGATCGCAGTTATTTGATGAACGGACAAACGCCACAAGCCTTTCGCCTGTCTGTGATTAAGAAGGCCTACGATGTGGCATTAAAAGATCCCAAATTCAAGGCGACGGATGATTGTGGCGTAGTAAAAAAATATTTGCCTGGTGTCCCCATTTTCGTGGTTAAAGGAGATGAATCAAACCTTAAGATTACTTATGGATTGGATCTCTTTGTATCGGATAAAGTGTTTCAGCTGAAACACAAGAAAAGTACCGTGGTCGATCCTGCCCTTTTAGCCGGCAAGGTGGTAGTGGTATTTGGTGGAAATGAAGGTATCGGTAAGGAAGTGGCCGGTATTTGTGAGCGTGAGGGAGCCCAGGTTGCCTGTTTTAGCCGCCGTTTGAATGGAGTGGACATCTGCGATAAAGAAAAGGTGGGTGAAGCACTGGATCAAACCCATAAGGCATTTGGTCGGATCGATTATGTAGTGAATTCTGCGGCTATCTTAAAACAACAGCCTTTGGCGTTAATGGACTATGATACCGTTGGTCAGCTGTTGGACATAAACCTGAAGGGTGCTGTAAATGTGGCTAAAGAAAGTTTCCGCTATTTAAAGGAATCCCAAGGGCAGTTGTTGTTTTATACCTCCAGCTCTTATACCCGCGGTCGTGCTAATTACTGCCTCTATTCGGCTACGAAGGCCGCAATTGTTAACCTTACACAGGGATTAGCTGAGGAGTGGCGCGAATTCGACATTCGTGTTAACTGTATTAATCCGGAGCGCACGGAGACTCCTATGCGTGTGAAGAATTTTGGAATAGAGCCCGAAGGTTCCTTGCTAAAGGCCGAAACAGTTGGTAAAGCCTCTGTTAATGTGTTGTTACACGATTATACCGGACAAACTATCTATGTAAAAAATATGGAGGCTAAGTAGCCTAAAAAAAATAAAGCCATTCACATCTGAATGGCTTTATTTTTATTTTTTAAAATTCTCCAGGATATCAGCAATCCTCACGGATACTTTTCCATCCACCTTTCCAACTATTTCCTCGCGTAATTTCAAACGGTTGGCTTCATTTTTTTCTGGCTGTTGTACCTCTTGTTTTACCAAATCAACCAGTTCTTTGTATGAATAAGCAGAAGAGGCGATCAGCCGGAACTCATCCATGGTCGCATCCATGCGTTTTCTAATCTTAGATTTAAAGATCCTATAGGTTAAGCGGTAATGCACATTACGATTACAAATAACCGGCTTGTTCAGGGCGGCAAATTCAAAGATGGCGGATGATTCATCCGAGATCATCACATCAGCAATGGCCATGAATGGCACCAGGTTGTAGTCTTCTACCACGGCAAAATAAACCTGGGGATAAATGTCCCATTTTTCAAATATCTTTCGTTGATGCTTATAGCGGTTTAAAAGAAAAGAGAAAAAGTGTGGTTTAATGATGATGTTATAATCTGCGAAATCCTTGGGGAAATCAGCAGGCATTTTTTCTATTGAACTGGGGTAGAAAGTGGGCGCGTAAAGAATCGTTTTCTTATTGGGATCAAGGCCATATTTAGCCATCAAGGCGGCTTTGTCGTCCGGTGTTAAATTTACTGCATCATCCAGCTTGGAGAAGCCCACGTTGTGCAATTGAGGTTTTGCATCCGGAAAGAGTTCTTTAATTTTGTTGAGCCTGAAATTTCCCTCTACAAAGCGAATGTCATACACATTCATGTTTTCGGTAAAGTAACCGGCTTTGGTGCCGATGCCATGCACCACCAAGGCGGAATAGTCATATTCAGGGGCCGACTCCGGGAAACCATTGGCGCCACAAATCAGAAATTTACAGGATACCTGGTTGGTGTAGTCTGTTACGCTCAAATAATCAAATCCTTCTTCCGTTAAGATAGCTTTGGTAATGGTGATCTGTTCCGGTCTGTCTTTATCATGAAGGAAAAACAAACAGGATTTCCCTCTTTTCTTTAATTCCCGGGCAATTGGTAAAAATTGCGGTAAATAATAAAGATGATTGGTGACGAATGTGACGAAGTATTTCTGCATTTTGTTAGTTATGATGCTGATAGTCTAATGTATCAGGGTGGTTGCATTTGGTGAATGGAAATATTTTATGAGCATGAATTTTGCGATTTTCTATTGGTGGTAACTCCATGTAATTGCCATATAAGTGTTTTAAATAGCTATGGCAATCATTGGGAGCAGAGAAGAATTCATCCTCAAATTTTATTTTCTTCAATGGAAAAATATAAGATGTAGGAATTAGCTGATGGAAGATCATTATCTCTAGTCCCGTGGCTGCATATTTCCCCTTTTCTTTAGAATATTTTTTTAAAAAATAATTTTTCCAAACGGAATATGGAATAAGTTTTAACGGGGCTAACATGAGAAAATTAAATAATCCATAAAACTTTTTAACCAAGGGTATAGATGAGCGCTTAAAATTTCTGTTTAGAAATATTTTGGCGCTGTACGTATTGGTATCAACAATATCGTAGGGGAAAATATCAATGAATATTCCTTGATGGTATTTTATTTTCCTATTTAATTCTGATTTCTGAATGTAGGTACTGTATTTATCCCGGAGTTTTAAAAAACGCCATTTGGTGCCTTTATCCAATTCCCTGGTTTGCAGAAATACATCCTCTGGCAAATAGTCATTGGCAATTTTTTTAAATTTTTCATAATCTTCCCGGGGCATGCAAACATCCAAATCATCGTCCCAGGGGATAAAACCGCTATGTCTTACTGCTCCCAGGATGGTACCTGAATCAAGCCAATATTTTAGTTGGTGTTTCCTACACAAGCGATCAAAGTCTTTTAGCAGTTTTAACATGACTTTTTGAGCGCTATCAAGCGTATTAATACCCAAGTGTCTGGTGTCCAGACTTCCCTCCATTCTCATCGCTTCTGTTCTGGTTTTTTATGGTGCGAAATTAGTAATTGTTTTCTATTACAGATCAATACTGTATATGATTTGATAATGTACGAATGATAGGTGCTTAGGAAAAATGGGATTCAACCTGATCAATCTCGTTTATACAATATTTTTGAAATATAGGGAATTGATGGGCATCCTGATCAAGCTCTCCTTTAGTGGTTATTAGCTTTAATCTTAGGTGTGGTTGAACCCATTCTATAATCTGATCTATTATAGGCGATTTCAGGTTGTAAATAATTAGAAGACTCTTAATTATTAATAGACCATATGGAATATCTTCCGTGAAATACCTTGAAGTATAATCGGGATGCCATAGTTTACCATCAAAAGTCATGGGACTGCCAATGCCTTTAAAAGCCTTGATCGATTTTATTTTTTTTGTCAGTGAAGTGGCATCGGTTGATTCGTAATGAGTAAGCAGTGGTGTTACCCCGGAAAGATTCAAAGGTATTTGATTTATTAATTTAAACAACTCGGCGTCCATTTGCATGAGTATTTCAGAGGCGTGGGTGGTCCAGGTCTCATAAAAGGGAATCATTTCTTCACTTCCTTTAAAGGGCTCTGTCCCGAATAAGTCGAAAAGGCGGGACGGATGCAGGATGGGGTTTGAGTTGGATAAAACCAATTCAAGAAAGTTGTGTAATTCTTCAACTTCAATACCCATGTACCTACTGAAAAAGTCTTTTATAGAATAAAAAGTATCGGATGATGTGGCTTTAATTTGAATGCACTCTTTTTTATGAAACTTCACACTTGTACCATATTCATTTAACCGGCAGATATAAGGAATTCTTAACGAGCCGAAAAGAGTGAGTTTTTTCTCATTTATGGGCAGATGTGTTCGGGCTTGCAACTCAAAATTTCCATTTCCGGGCAGGCAGCCGATTATTGTACTTTGTGATATACACGGGGCTATTTTTATTAACATCTCTTCCCGGGCAAAACAGGGAAGAGATATTAAAATCAGATCGGCTTCCGGGACAACATCCGCGGGCTTATCAGATATTTTATGCAAAGTGCCGTGGTAAAGAGATTCATCTTCGCTAATACCTGATATTTGGTTGCGCCATTGATCCGGATGGCCCGTTAATAAGTTAACGATTAAATTATTGTGTGATCCCAAGACGGCAGCAAAAGTGTGGCCCAGATTTCCTCCGCCACACAAGCATATGGTTTTTATTTTTTTAGAGTTCACGGAGTGCGTTGATTAATTTGTTATTGTCATTCCTGTCTCTTACGGCTATTCGCACATAATTGGATTTGGGAAAGCCCGCTTTTCCTGTTAAATCTTTTATGAATATTTCATATTTATCCAATAAAAGTGTGGTTAGTTCGGTTGATGAGTGCTGGCCGGTTACCCGGCAAAGAATATAGTTGGCCTGTGAGGGTAATGGTTTTAAATATTTAATGGTTTCAAGTTGCTTAATAAAGTTTGTGCGTTCGTTTGCAATCATTTCACAACCATTAATATAATCTTTTTGATACTTGTCGATGATTTGGAGGAAAAATTCTCCAAAGGAATTAATATTCCAGATAGACAAGTTCTTTTTTACGGTTTCCAACAGAAGCAAATTGCTTGTTGCCATCACTCCTAATCGCAAACCTGGGACGCCATAACTTTTGCTGATACTTTTTACAACAATCAGGTGGGGGTTTTCATCCATCAGTTTTGGGCAGATAAGGCTATTTTTAATGTTGCCTTCTGAAAAGTCAACAAATGACTCATCAACCAGTAGTGTTTTGTTTTCCTTTTTAAAATGAGCGATGAGTTTTAGGAGTTCCTCTTTGGGAATTAAATTACCACTTGGATTATCGGGATTTATCAGGATGAAACTGTCAATTTGTGACGACTGCTCAATGATGAAATCAATCCCGTAGGAAAAATCATCTTCCGGTAAACTGAAGGTGATTAGTTTATCTTTAGCGATTCTTTCTGGATATTCGTTAAAGGTAGGCGTGATAATACCAATTTTTCCCGGTAGTGCCTGCATTAATGCAGGAATTAATTCGGCGGCTCCGTTTCCTACCAATATTT
The DNA here is from genome assembly GCA_004296775.1 of Marinilabiliaceae bacterium JC017. Taxonomy (GTDB): domain Bacteria; phylum Bacteroidota; class Bacteroidia; order Bacteroidales; family Marinilabiliaceae; genus JC017. Next base: position 90,826 of record RHGE01000004.1, on the reverse strand, counting down.
GGTTTTCCCGGCAATTAAACATGGTAGCTGCCAGTATTCCCTGAATTGATGCCCCTGAAGGATATTCCCTTAATAAGCGATGGAAATAGTTTTTAATCTCTTCTTCCATGCGTACAGGCGGAAAGTAGGGATTAACCAGGTAGCAGAAGTCCAGCAGTTCGGGATAGCGCCAATAGCCCCCATACCTTTTTTGGAAAGTAGACAGTTTTTTCTCTTTAGGTGAAAAAACCGTTTTGGCATTGTCCAGATCCTGTTTGTCATCAATTTCATACCATTTTTCACCATTCAATGGCATGGCTTTCACTTCATATTTGTCAATAAAGGCAATTACCCTTAACACCTGTTCATAATACTCATTGAGCCCCAGTGCAGTGCTGTAGGCTTTGAGAAACGGGTAATAGATCTCCTTGGAAAATTTCTTGGAGAATTTGTAAATATTTACCGTTTTATAGTATTGATCCGTTTCAGCGTAGTTGAATTCTTTTTTGGGGATGAAGTTCACAATATTTTCATCTTCATCTAGTTTCACCACGGTTCCGTCCATCCAGGGTTTGTATTTATCTACTACTGCCAGGTTAGGCCGCGGATCAGAGACTAGGCGCTCGATGATTTTTTTGTCATAGATCAGGTCACTTTCCAGCAAAATGGTATCGTCCGTTTGCAGGTAATCTTTCGCCAGGTAGAGGGAGTAGATATTATTGGTGGTGTTGTAATCGGGATTGTGGACAAAGTGGATGGGGATATTTTTATATTTCGATCCCAGGTAATTTATAACCCCCTCCGCCTTATAGCCAACCACGATAACAATGCGTTCCAGATCAACATCAGAAATGCTATCAAGGAGATAATCAATCAACAAGTGATCGTGAACCGGTACCATGCATTTGGTATTGTCCTTGGTAAGGTCGCTGAGCCGCTTACCCATTCCGGCAGCTAGAATAATTGCTTGCATATATCTAATGTTTTTTCATGAGAATCGAGGGGCGTCTTTCATGATTAGTCAGCTTTTTCTCGATACTTCTTGTTTTAGTCTCTTAATTATTTGGGTTGAAAAAGAGTGTACCCTTCCTCAATCGGGCATATTACGTGCTTGTATTATGTAAACACATTGTTCGCCTTTTTTGCCGGGTAGGTTCAGGTCTCTTTACACGACAGTTGATTTCTGAATTATTTTTGTCGTGAGCAAGAAGTTGGTTTAGTATAAGTTATAATTGAGTTTGGCGTTATTATATTGTTTGAAATGTCTGTCGATACGTTTCTTTTGATTTTTGTGAAAGGCAAAATTAACAATTACCTAACATTAATGAAATAACTGGGAGAAATGATATGGTAACGGATGAATATTAATGAATTGAAATACTTTCAGTTTAATATCAAGGTGAACCAACGGATGGATTGTGTGAGTGTCTGTGTTTTTGTAATTGATTGTTTGTATTGTGTATAAGTGTTTGTTGAAACAGTTAATAATCATTAGAAAGAAGAATCAAATTGGCATTTTGTTGGTTAAAATCCAGCGATCTATTGGCCTTTCAGGGAAAGGAAGTATTCATAAAGCAACATAACGCTATGTTTATATAGGATATTTATCTATATGGAATAGTTATGTATTTAGGATTGAATTTTATTAGTTTTGCACCCCTTTTACAGTGGCGTTATTAGCATTTGTCTTTATTTCTATATATGAACATAAAACATGGTGGCTTCATGGAGTGAAATGCGGTCGATGGATAATGTCATGCTATTTGGTTTAAATAGACATATTTAATTAACATACAAAAATGGAAAAATTACTTACTTATCCCAATGTCCTGTATCTCGTTGGAGGTTTTGTGGCATTAAATGTGGTGTATATGCTTTATCGCAAAGCGGCGCCTTTTCTTTTCGCTTTAAAAAGCAAACCCGTCAATCTGAAAGAGAACAGTACGTTGACTGAAGCCCAACAGCGGGCGCTGGCCTGTGGCGCTAACCTGTCGAGTCAGAACCAAATATACCTGAATGCCTTAGAAACCGGGGCTCCCACGCAAACCATTTATAATTTTCTGTTTAACAACTGGGGTTTAACCTCCAGAGATGCTGTGATTGAAACGTTAGAGCGTTTGGCAACAAAACCCTTCTCCCCTGTTTTTGATTATATCGAGGAAGTGCGTAAAAACTGCCCGGCTCAAGACTTGGCAATGGAACTTGAAAACAGGTTGGTGGCCGAAAACAGGAGCAGTAATGAAAAGGAAACTGTTTTAAACACCTATGCTTTGGTTTTGGAAACAGAAGATAAAATGCGTCAGGATAACCTTCTCAATGGTTCGGTGATTACCGATGTGGATGCCTATAATTTATCACGGGGTATCAACATTGCCCGTTGGGCTTGTCAGCTGAACTTTTTAACCGATGAAGTGGCCTGGCAATACATTAATAAAATGGCAGCTTTAATCAATAAGAAGTATTCCTCCTGGGAAGAATTATCTGCCTCCTACATAGCAGGACGCGTTATTTCAAGCGGATCAATCAATGCCTTTTATAATACACAACTGGAATGCCACCAGGCGTTGATGAGTAATCCTGAGAGCCCCTGGCAAAAATTATCATGGAACGCATAACGGGTATTTCCCAAAGAAATTTAATCATCAGTAATAAAAAAGGAGACCAGGTTATGGTGCTCCTTTTTTTATTAGGCTCTTAAGAAGTAACTAATACAAATATGTTAACGATAATTAGGCAACGATTTTAATGCCATACTGGTGATGTATTTCTTTAATTTTAAGGATTCTATGGGATATCATTAGTGTCTTACGAGTGTTATTGGTGTATTTATTGGCAAAATATTTTGGCGAGCAGTAAATCATCTTGATACTTTGTACTTGATACTTTTTACTTTTCTGGCTTGTCCAGGTTAGGTGTTATGACTTTACCCGAAGGGCTTTTCTCTATAGAGAAAAATCCAGGTGCTTATGAGTAATGTTTGTGTTTTTTGGGCAAGGTATGTATAACGCAAATCACCAGATTATGAGGCAGGCCATGATGTTGGGAAGCGCGCGAGCCCGGCAAATAAGCGGGCCGGTGCTGGCGTGACGAAGATGAATGCGGGAATTCCGGCTAGTGGGTTGGAAAAAATTCATCAAGGAGGTGGGAGGAAGCATTTATTTGCCTAGACTTTTTTGCTTCGTTTTTGGGGCAATGCCAAAAATGAAGTAGGGTTTGGGACAACGTCCCAAAAGTAAAAAAAACGAAGTCGTTAGGCTCTTAAGAAGTAACTAATACAAACATGTTAACGATAATTAGGCAACGATTTTAATGTCGTACTGGTGATGTATTTCTTTAATTTTAAGGATTCTATAGGATATCATTAGGTGTTGTGACTTTACCCGAAGGGCTTTTTTCTATAGAGAAAAATCTAGTGTCTTACGGGTGATATTGGTGTATTTATTGGCAAAATATTTTGGCGAGCAGTAAATCATCTTGATACTTTTTACTTTTCTGGCTTGTCCAGGTTAGGGTGTTGTTGTGTATTCAATGTTTTAAATCGTTCATGTCATCGCCTTTTCAAAACTATAAAAATAAAGGTTATTCTGAAGGGGTCGATAGCGTACAAATGCTTCATTTACCTAGTATTTCCTGCCTGAAATACGTATCGATATTTTTCCCAACTAGTAACGCTGTTACAAAAATATATCCTGGCGCTTCCCAGGTACCAACTTTGTCACAAAAATACATCCTGGCATTTCCCAGCTATCAACTCTGTCGCAAAAATGTATGCTGGCATTTCCCAGGGACTAACTTTTTTGCAAAAATACATCTTGGCGCTTCCCAGGTACCAAATCTGTCGCAAAAATACATCCTGGCGTTTCCCAGATACCAACTTTGGCGCAAAAAAGAGACCTGGCTTTTCCCAGGTCCTGTTTTAAGGCCGAAAAGTTATCAACAAATTAAAATGTGTTTTTGAGGGAGTATTATTTTTTATTCTTGGATTTCCCGGTGTTCCACGTGCCTTACGTGGAGACCTATTTGCATCCGGAGTAATGTTAATGACAAAAATGGTAATAAGATTAGTTTGAAATTGATAAGTAAATTTTCTAATTTCAATAGAAATTTTATGGAAATAAATCATTTATTAATTCTCAAACTATCTTTCTTATGAAACAGATTGTATTCTCTCTCTTCAACACAGCCGAACGCTTTCTTTTTCTGCAAATGGTGACAAAAATCCTTGAAAAGAAACTGACCGCTATTCCTGCTTTGCAAACCATTTACAATCGTTTGGTGGCATTACGTGATTTAATGGAACAAGCCATCTTTAAGGAGAAAGGGAGTTCGTTTACGGGAATGTTGAATAAACAAGATGATTCCCAGGATCATGGGTTTCAATGTTTACGATTTGGTGTTATGGCACAATTGCATTCTATCATAGACATCAATTTACGTGAAAAAGCCAGTCTGATTGAGTCCATTATTCGCCGCCACGGGTGGTCGTTGTTTTCTTTTGGTTATAGCAAACAACTTACTGCTTCGCGCAGTTTAATTACCGAGTTAAAAGAGCCGGATAATTTAAAAATGATCGATGATTTGGGGCTTAGGGCTGATTTTGATGCCTGGTGTGATGCCGTGGATGAATTTGAAAGAATATATACTCATAAGGTGGAAGATGCTTCCACCGATAATAGCGCATCAGCTTATGATTTAGGCAAAGAAGCGGTGGAACTGCTTGAGAAACTGTTGCCGGGGTGGTATTACCAGGGTGAATTTACCGAGGATGCCGGCTATAAAGAATTAGTTGATGCCGTCATCGAATCGGGTGCTGCCATTGAAGCACAGGCTCGTGCCCGGGCTACCCGCCGGGCAAATAAAAAAGAAGCTGAACTGAATTAAAAGGTACTCTGTTTTTTTGTTTGTAGGTTAACTCCCGTTACCGCTTAGGTGGTAACGGGAGTTTTTTGTCAGTGATTGTGTTTATTTCAAATTTGATTTCTGCTGCCCGGGGAGGGATTATCGAGTGATTAATGTTCCCTTGATAGAATGCCGATAGGTGATTAAATCATAGAGCTTAAGAGATCCTATTAATGACTATTCGGTGTTACTTACTTCTAAGATAGATGTAATTCTTGTAGGTGAATATGCCCTCTTCCTGGAAGAATAGATCTTCTATCACGGTTAGAAATCTGTATTTGAACCTGTCATGTATTTGTTTTACTTCGCCTGGCAAGAACTTTTTAGAATAATTCAGTTCATTGCCCCAATCAAATTGCGCGATACGTTCTTTCATGACCTTGGGATGCGTTTCGCTAAATTTTTTAGAACGTTGCATGGGGCCATAATGGGTTTTATAGAGATTTTGCTTGTAGCATGCATCCGCTTCTTTTTTTCCCAGGTGATTGGTGAAAAAAGCATGTGTTTTACGTTCCATCAGGCGGGGTGGTCGTACCCAACCATAATGGTAAATACAGGCATCAACACGGGCTACTTTTAATTTTGAGGTCAGTTTTTTATCGCACCGGTAATTTTTAATGGTGTCAAAATTGGGAATGCGTCGAAACGATTGGGCCGATATCCAGGAGTGAATATCCTTGTCGTTGCGGATGATGCGAATCTCATTTTTATACCACCGGTGTCCCTGTTGGAAATGGTCATAGTCGCCCCAAAAGTGTTTATAGTGAAACAGCAGTCCTTCTACCTCTTTGTCGTTTAATAACTCCTGGCAGCGATCCACAATGGTTTTATGGTATTTCTCGTGAATCACTTCATCAGCCTGCATATAAATGAGCCAGTCGCCGGTACAATGTTCCTTGGCGATATCTGTTTGATGGGCATGCTCCGTGCCGCGGGGATATTTTTCTATGTCCCATACCGTATCAATGATTTTTATCTTAGGACTGTTGATGCTCTCTATTTGCGTACGGGTATCATCGTCCGGGGCGCAGTCACCCACTGCGACTACAAATTCATCTACAATTGGCAACACCGACATGATTGCCTCTTTAATGGGGTAATAAAGCCTACCCGCATTCTTTACCATTGAAAATCCACTTATTTTCATGACTATTTATTTGGTGATAATTTGGTATAAGGGTATACATTACCCTATTGAAGGTGGGTTGGTTACGTGCTTAAAGTACCAGCCAAAAATAAATGAATAGATAGTGTGTTTTTAATTTAAATTCGCAAAAGATAGAAATCAATGAATGAACGTATTAAAAGGACGAATGAAAAAGGTTTATTGAGGAATAAAGAGTTTACCGGTCCTTCTGCCGCAGGGGACCTATTATTATAAACCTGTTTGTGTTACAAGCAGGCATGTGCTAACAGTGGGTTCAAAATAATTACTAGGCGCTAAAGTTTTTTATTCAGGATTAATATCTGGTTATGATTGTTGTTTGGATCGTGCTTATCTTTGCATGAACACAACTATTCAAAGAAGATTTATACAAAAGAGAACTAGATGCTAAAAATTTGTTTTTGCAATACCATGAAATCATGGGGTGGTGGAGAAAAGTGGCATTATGAGATGGCCAAGGCTTTATCAGAAAGAGGTTATGATGTTCATTTTATTTTAACCCTTGGGAGTGAAATAGATAAACGTATTAAAGAAAATAAAATTATACCCCATTACCTGAAAGTAGCAAATCTCAGTTTTCTGGATCCTTTTAAACACAAAAAACTGGTTACGTTCTTCCGGAATCAAGGCTTTGATGCATTACTGGTTAATAACCCTACCGAGTTAAAGCTTGTGGCTCCGGCGGCGAAAAGAGCTGGAATTAAGAAAATAATTTACCGCCGCGGAAGTGATGTGGTCGTGAAAAAGAAAATACTCAACCAAATTGTTTTTGAAAAGATCGTCACTGACATTATAGCTAACTCCAATGCCACACGCTCATCCTTGCTTTATTCAGGAATGAATATTGCCGATAAAATCACTGTTATTAATAACGGAATCCATCCCCCTAAAGAATCTGGATCACAGCAGGTATTAACAGATAATCAAACAATAATAATTGGTGCAGTGGGGCGCCTATCCAAAGAAAAAGGATTCCATCACCTGATAAGTATTGCCAAGATACTAACCGACAACGGTAAAGATTTTAAAATAAAAATTGCAGGTAGAGGAGGACAACGTAGTGAATTAGAAAAACAAATCAGTGAAAATGGCTTACATGGAAAAGTTGAATTAGTAGGCTTTATTAATAACGTTTATGACTTCCTTGGCAACTGCGATATTTTTGCTTTACCCTCACGGTACGAAGGTTTTGGTTATGTTATGGTTGAAGCAATGTTTACAAAAAAGCCGATTGTGGCATTCGAAATAAGTGCAGCCAAGGAAATTGTAATACACGGCCAAACGGGGTTGTTAGCAAAACCATTCGACTTAAATGATTTTGCAAATCATCTTATGACATTGATGGATAACAAGAATCTTTGTCGCAAATTTGGTCTGCAGGGGGAAAAAAAAGCATATGAAAATTACCTGTTTGATAAAAGCGTAGACAAAATTCTGAAGTTAATAACCAATTAAAATGAAGGTAAGGAGCCTTTATTTTTCGAGATTCCATTTTAATACCCCTATTAATTTAGATAAGAAATTAAGGATTTAACCAGATGCAAAAAAAGCAGCTACACACATATTTACATGGATAGCTGCTTTTTTTGTTATCCTTTCTTAATTAGAAAAGGTAGTGTTGTCATAAATGCGTCCCAGCACCTTTCCCTGTTTTATTATGTTGTAGTTCTCCTCTATATGTTTCCGTCCGTTTTGGCCTAATGTCTCACATAAACCGGGAGTTTCAATGAGTTTCAGCATATTCTCGGCCAAAGCATCCACATCTCTTTCCGGAGCCAGAAGTCCAGTTTTTTCATGAACCACTACCTCGGGGATGTCTGCATGGAATGTTGCTAATATGGGAATACCGGTCGCTTGAGCATCAATTAAGGCTACCGGTGCACCGCCTTCGGTATTGCCATCAGAGGCTGTCACACTTGGCTGAATAAAAACGTCTGCTTCATAAATTCTATCCACAAGTGTTTCATAAGGGACATACCCCTCCCGTTCAACAGCATTTCCAATGCCCATAGAAGATATCAAATCTGTTAACAGCTCCTTTTCTGGCCCATCTCCAATCAGTTTCAGAACGGCATTGGGGTGTTTTTCTCTGACTTTGGCAAAGGCCTTGATGACGTATTGAGCACCTTTCTTTTCTGTAAAGGTAGCGGCAAATAAGAATTTGATAGGTTTATCAGGAGAGACCGTACGAATTCTAAAAGGGTAATCTTCCACGTTTACCCCCAAGTGAAACACGGTCACTTTATTCTCTGGACAGCCCAATTGCATCAATACCTTTTTCATATTGTTGCCTTCGACCAGAAAGCGATGACCTTTTTGGAAAAGGATTTTATACCGTTTTTTATATTTTTCCTTTTTTGCCAACTTGGTAGCATCGTAACCATAAAAGGAGGTAATCAACGGAATTTTATGTTGCTGGCTCAGCCCTATGGCTTTATAGCCAACATGACCAAAATGTGCGTGAATTACTTTAGCTTTCGAGTTTTTTACCACTTTGTGAAAAAAGGGATAGTTTTTTGAAATACTTGAAATAATACGATTATATAAAAGCGCTGAACCAGACAATTGATCCTTTAAGCAATAAACTTCGTCCAAAGGAAATTGATCAACATTTTTAGTTTTTTTTGCAACTACCACATGTTTGTATTGGCTATTGTGGTTTATCTGACCGTATATCCAGGTTAAGGTCTGATCCAAATAGTCCTGGATGTAATGAACTACGACTCTATTTTCCATGTTGCGCCACAATTTTCTTAATTGCTGTTACTACATTTTTCATGTCACTATCAGACATTCCGGAAGACAAAGGAAGTGATACTGTCCGTTCAGATATCCGGGTAGCATTGGGAAAGTCTTCGGGACGGTAATTATAAGTTTCCCGATAATATTTCTGTAAGTGAATGGCGCGATAATGCACTCCTGTTCCAATATTTTCTTTATGCATCAGAGTAATGAACTGATCTCTTGTAATATTCAGTTTTTCCAGTTCAAGTAAAATTGTATATAAGTGATAAGCGTGTATGGAATTGGCTTCAACCTTATATGGTGTTATCAAAGGAAGATCCTTCAAAGCATCGTTATAAAAATTCCATATTTTTTCTCTCTTCTGGTAAAAGGGATCAATTTTTTCAAGTTGTTTAATTCCTAATGCAGCCTGTAGATCCGTCATATTATATTTGTATCCGGGATAAACTACCTCATAGTGATTGTAACCATCATCGGAGAAGCGCTTCCATGCATCTTTGCTCATTCCGTGGAGGGCAAGAACTTTTACTTTATCAGCATATTCTTTGTTGTTCGTGATAATCATTCCACCTTCACCTGTAGTAATATTTTTTGTGACGTAAAAAGAGAAGGACGCAATGTCACCAAATGTACCAGCCTTTTGGCCATCTAGTTCTGTCTCTATTGCATGGGCACAATCTTCGATAACAGCAATGTTTTTTTCCTTGGCAATTTCAACAATTTCACGAATATTGGATATTGGACGACCAGCAAAATGAACCAGAATGATCCCTTTTGTTTTAGGTGTAATTTTTCTTTTCAAATCATCGATGGAAACATTCATGGTGTTTAATTCGCAATCGACCAATACCGGTTTTGCTTTAATATGTTCTACCACATTAGCCGTTGCACAAAAAGTCATGCTACAGACAAGCACTTCATCGCCCATTTCAAGCCCGGTAGCTAATAGGGATAAAAATAATCCAGCGGTACAAGAATTCACTGAAACAGCATAATCGGCACCTTTATATGCACAAAACATTTCTTCAAACCGATGTGCACGGGGACCCGTACCAATCCAGTTAGACTTGAGAACTTCAACGATTTCAGTATATTCTTCATCATTAAAATTGGGGCTACCGAAAACGAGGTATTTGTCACTGACGGGTTTGTTCTCTAACTGGTTTAGTTCAATGTTTGTTTTGTTCTCCATTTGAAAAGTGTTTAGATATAATAATGAAAGAATATAATTGTTTTAATATTAGTATTGTCTACTATTGAAAATCTTGTTTTATGATTTAGACAATACAGGGGTAACAAGAATTAGATAAGGCGGGAGTTATCAGCGAAAAAAAGAACCTATATAAGGCTCTTTTAATGTTTAGTATGCAAATTTTCATATAGATTGGGTGGTGGTTTTAGAAGAATCCATTTGATTTTTTAAGTTTTGACAAATATCGCTTTATGCCTTCTTCCAAGGTTAAGAAGGAATTGTCATAGCCAACGTTGTTGAGGGCTGTGCGATCGGCTTTTGTGTAGGCCTGGTATTTGCCTTTCAGGTGTTCCGGGAAGGGAATGGTTTTAATTTGGCAGTTACCAAATTCAGAGCTAAATATCTTGGCCATCTCCATGAAGGACCGTGCTGTGCCTGTACCACAATTATAAATACCGCTTTTACCCGATTCAAAGAAGAAATCAATCACTTTTACTACGTCTTCAATGAAGATGAAGTCGCGCAAAAAGTTTTCACTGCCTTCAAACACTTTTATTTCACCATTTTCATTGGCCTGGTTGAAAAAGTGAAAGGGGACGGAGGCCATGCTGCCTTTGTGGTTTTCCTGGTAACCAAAAACATTGAAATAACGCAAGCCCACTACCTGGGTTTCATATTTCTCAGATGAAAAGATACGGCGTACATAGTTGTCGAAGATAAATTTAGAGAAAGCATACCCGTTTAATGGATATTCACAGGAAGGATCTTCTTTAAAACCATTTTCACCATTGCCATATACCGAAGCGCTGGAAGCATAAATCAACCGGCTTCCTTTGTCGAGACAATAGTGCAGCAGTTGTTTTGAATATTCGTAGTTATTTCGAATCAGATAATTGGCATCCGGCTCTGTGGTGGCCGAACAAGCTCCCTGGTGAAAAATAGTATCAATTTTTCCCAGACTATCAATGCGGGATAAAAAATCGGTTTTATCCATGTAGTCGTGGAACCTGAGCCGGTTTAGGTTGAGATATTTTGATGTCTGAGCCAGGTTGTCAACGATGATGATGTTGTCAATTCCTTTTTCATTCAAATGCTTGACAATGTTGCTGCCAATAAAGCCGGCACCTCCTGTTACAATATACATACCCCTTAAATTCAAGTTAACACGCAAAGGTAAAAATATATTTATAACCTTTTCGCCAGAACTATCAGGGATGGTTTCAGTGATTCAGCCAGTAAACAGGGGGATTAATTTAATGGACTAAAGAAGCTGACGTAGCCCTGTACCATGCGAATTTGCCTATATCTGGTTGTATTGTGAACTAGTTAAAAGGCAAAAACCTTTCTTTCTGCTCTTGCAGTAGCTGGGGCTGTTGGTCGTTTAATGTTTCACCGTTTAACACTTTTTCATATTTGGTGAGGTAGGCTCTGGCCATAACTTTGGCATTGAAGAGATCCCGGGCATACGCATGACATTTTTGTTTTGAGTATTGGTCGGCGTTACCTAAGGCATCGGTTAATTCACTTGCATTAGCAGAGAGAAAGCCTACCTCTTTGTTAACTAATTCAGGAAGGGCACCATAGGGTGTTCCAAAAACAGGACAACCGAAGTAAAGACTCTCAGTAACAGCCAATCCAAATGGTTCGTACCACATAATTGGAAAGACCAGACCTTTTGATTGGTTCAAATAGGTGCTTTTTCGTTGGTCGTTTACCATCCCTGCAAAGGAAACGGAAGGATAAGGTGTAAACCGAAAACCCATTTTGATGTTCAGCCGGTACCCACCCATTATTTTTATTTTCTCGTGAGCCGAACGCGTAACTTTAATGGCACCTCTTACATTTTTTGAGCGCCAGGCGGCGTTGCCAAGGAAATGAAAGAATTTTCTTTCATTGGTTAGGTTTGGTGTTTTATATTCCGACCAGTCTAAGCCGTTATATACAAAGGATTGAGATCCGTAACGTTCGGCGTGATTCGACGAAACGAAGATGGTATTTCTGTCAAACTTATAATTGGTATTTCGGGTATTCCCATGCTGCGTCACCACATAGGGCTTGAGAATTGCCTCGCTTGGTTGATGATTATAATGGACGATATCTGTCTCAGGTGGTACTTGGACTGATAATGGAGCATGTGGATTGAAAGTGATAATCCTGGCGAAGTCACTATGTGATCCCTTGGGAGCTAGAAAAGTAATCTTATGCCCAAGCTTGTTTAATTCTTTGCCCAATGACCAGATAACCCTTTGGGTTCCTCCATAAAATGTGGCAGGGAGTACTGATCGGCTTGCGATTAGTATGTTCATTCAGGTTAGGTTTGATAGGTTTGTCACACAAAGTTAGGAATATAATTCATTATCAATAGAATTATTAGACAGATTCTAGAGCCTATTGGCAGGTCGGCCAAGGCAGGGAATCACTTTTCGATGCCTCAATGGGCTGAAAATTATTAAAGCCCGTTGATTTAGGTTAATTTTGCAACCTTATTTAATGGACTAAACGCATCAGTTGTAGTCCAAACTAAATGTAGCCATGAATATATTACTCTCAAACTCAATAGGACGACATAAATGGGGTGGTGGTGAAAAATGGATGATTCTCGCAGCTAAAGGCTTGATGTTAAAGGGTCATAAAGTTTGTATCGCCAGTTATCCAAGGTCCATCATTGAGTCAAAAGCCAATGAAAATCAAATTCCGTTTGTACCCATTCGCATTAGCTCGGATGCGAGCCTGCTTGGCGGCATTGAATTGCATCGTTTTTTAAAACGAAACCACATGGATGTGATTATTGGCTGTCAGAACAGGGATGTACGCATGGCAGGAATCGTTTCACAGCAACTGAAAAAGGAAACGGTAATCCTGGGTCGGCAGGGAGTAAAGCTGATTAATCGAACCTGGAAACACAAACTGACCTTTAAATGTTTTTGTGATGGTATTATTACCAATACCAAAACCATTAAGGGCGAATACGACAACTACGGCTGGTGGAACAAAGATTTTGTAAAGGTCATTCATAACGGTGTGCAAGTAGAAGAATTTAATGATAAACCATTTGATTTCTCACCTTATTTAAACGGACAAACAACAAATGCCAGGATTGTGTTATCTGCCGGCAGGTTGTCCTCCCAAAAAGGATTCGAATACCTTATTGATGCAGCTTCAGAAGTATGCAGGCAACAACCGGATGTTTATTTCTTTATTGCCGGTAAGGGTAAACTGGAAGGAAAACTTAATAAACGCATACAACAAAAAGGACTGGAAAGAAATGTATTTCTTATCGGATTCCATAAAGATTTGAAGCCCTTGTTTAATGCTACTGATTTGTTTGTGCTGCCTTCCCTTTATGAGGGAATGCCCAATGTGGTGATGGAAGCTATGGCCAATGATGTACCGGTAGTCTCTACCACTGTAAATGGTGTTGAAGAGCTGCTTGGAAGTAGTGAAAATGGAAAGATGATTCCTCCGGCAGATGTTAAAGCTTTGAGTAAGGCGATTGTTGAATGCCTTAACCCTGATAAGGGAAAGGCTTTGGCTGTACATGCCAAAAAGCGGATTTTAGAAGGATTTACTGTTGATAAAATGGTTAATAATGTAGAGAGATTTTTAAAGGATAAGATAGAGGAGAAAAAGGGGATGATAACCTGCAAGAAATTTTTAGTAATCCAAACAGCCTTTATAGGGGATGTAATACTAGCGACACCGGTGATAGAAAAGCTGGCACGCTTTTATCCCGGAGCAACAATTGATGTGCTGGTCAGAAAGGGAAATGAATCATTGTTGAGTAATAATCCGCATATTAACCGGGTATTGGTTTTCGACAAGAAAGCAGCGAAGTATCGGAATCTTATCCGGATGATACGGGAGGTGCGGCAACAAAAATATGATGTTGTTGTAAATATTCAACGGTATGCAACCACGGGATTGCTCACCGCCTTTTCTAAAGCAAAGAATAAGGTGGGATTTGATAAAAATCCGTTATCCCGGTTTTTTTCCATACGGATTCCGCATCACATGAAGGAAAGCAATGAAAAGATACATGAAGTAGATAGGAATTTGCAGTTGATAAGGCATCTTACCGACGATTCTTTTGAGATGCCGCGCATGTATCCTTTTTCCGGAGATTATGAAAAAATGAAAGTTGATGGGGCTTACTATTGCATCGCTCCTACTTCCGTTTGGTTCACCAAGCAGTTTCCGTTGGAACGCTGGATTCAACTGATCAACCGGCTGGCTTATTCCAAACCCGTATTTCTGTTGGGAGGCCCCGGTGACAGGCAACTGTGTGAGCAGGTGAAGAAGGAAGCTTTACATCCTGATGTGCGCAATATGGCAGGCGAATTGTCTTTTCTTGAGTCTGCTGCTTTGATTGAAAAGGCAGAGATGAATTTTGTGAATGATTCGGCGCCTTTGCATATTGCTTCGGCCGTTAATGCACCGGTGAGAGCCATGTTTTGTTCCACTGTACCTGCGTTTGGTTATACTCCTCTTTCCGATGATTCATTGGTTCTGGAAACAAAAAAGAACCTGGATTGTCGACCTTGTGGTTTACATGGTAAGCGAGAATGTCCCCTGGGGCATTTTCATTGTGCCGATATTGCCATTGATGATATATTAGCGTCATTTGAGAGTGAGAAGAAAGGGGAAACAACCCGATCATAATCGGACAAACTAGAATCTTTAGTTTCCCGGAAGAGAATGCAGTAATAATTGTATAAGAATGAATTTTAAGAGAAGTGATATTGAAATAATGGCGCCTGTAGGTTCGTATGAATCATTAATGGCAGCTATTCAGGGTGGGGCCAATTCGGTTTATTTTGGCATCGAACAGTTGAATATGCGTTCACGATCATCAAATAATTTCACCGTTGATGATTTGAAAAAGATTGTGGGCATAGCAAAGGAAAACAACATTAAAACTTACCTCACGGTGAATACGGTGGTTTATAATGAAGAACTGCCTTTAATGCGCAAAATAATTGATGCTGCTAAGGAAAATGGAGTGACGGCTGTTATTGCAGCTGATCAGGCGGCTATTAATTATGCAAATAGTATTGGCGTGGAGGTTCATATTTCCACTCAGGTAAATATTTCCAATGTTGAAACACTGAAATTCTATAGCAAATTTGCTGATGTGGTGGTGTTAGCGCGGGAATTGAATATGGATCAGGTGAAAGCCATTCATCAACAGATAGAGCAGGAACAAATTACCGGGCCCAAAGGTGAATTAATCCAAATTGAAATGTTTTCACATGGTGCTCTTTGTATGGCCGTGTCCGGTAAATGTTATCTCAGCCTGCATCAATATAATTACTCAGCCAACAGAGGAGGCTGTTTGCAATCCTGCCGGCGGGCGTATATTGTTACCGATAAGGATTCGGGCAATGAATTGGAGATTGATAATGAATATATCATGTCGCCTAAGGATTTAAAAACCATTGGTTTTATTGATCGCATGCTGGATGCAGGAGTACGGGTTCTGAAAATTGAGGGGCGTGCCCGTTCGGCCGAGTATGTTAAAACGGTTTGCGAGTGTTATGGTGAAGCTGTGCAGGCTGCGGTGGATGGAGATTTCAGTCAGGATAAGGTGAAACAATGGGATCAGCGTCTGGGTGAAGTATTTAATCGTGGTTTCTGGGATGGTTACTACCTGGGGCAAAAGTTGGGAGAATGGACTAAAAATTACGGATCCAGGGCTACCAAGAAGAAAATATATATCGGTAAAGGCACCAATTATTTCCCCAAAATAAAGGTGGCTGAGTTCTTAATGGAGACACAGGAATTGAATGTGGGGGATGAAATATTGATCACCGGACCAACTACAGGAGTGGTTCAAATGAAAGTGCCGGAAATAAGGGTAGATCTGAAATCGGTTGATAAGACTGTTAAAGGCGATCGTTTTTCAATGCCCATTGAAACGAAGATCCGACGTTCTGACAAGTTATATAAGATTGTAGATGCCAGCGAAGTTAAAAATCAATAATTAGTTATGATCATGGAAGTAAAAGGTAACCTGGATAAAATGAAAACCAAACTGGTTGATACTACCATTCAATATCAATTGGTTTTAAATGAAAAAACTGTTCCGCTTAATCCATTAATTGGTCAACAGGTTACTCTTTCTTTCCAAAATCAAATTAATTGTGTGGTATGTGGCAAAAAGACGAACAAGTCATTTGGCCAGGGATTCTGTTTCAATTGTTTTAGTTCTGCGCCAGAAGCTGAGGCGTGCATCTTGCATCCGGAGAAGTGTCAAGCGCATTTGGGGATTGCCAGGAACCTGGAGTGGTCGACTGACCATTGTTTAATTGATCATTACGTCTATCTGGCGGTGGCATCCGGAGTGAAAGTTGGTATCACCCGGCACCATCAAATTCCTACTCGTTGGATTGATCAGGGAGCCTGGAAAGGTATTATACTTGCAAAAACCCCTAACAGGCACATTGCCGGAGTTATAGAAGTGTTTCTGAAAAATTTCTACAGTGATAAAACCAATTGGAGGGCCATGTTGAAGGATGTGAAGGGCGATACGATTGATCTTTTAGAGGAAAAGGGTAAAGCGGCTGGTCTTTTACCTTCAGAATTGAAAAAGTATTTATATCCTCAGGATCACATTACAGAGTTGAATTATCCGGTGCTGGAGTACCCTTCTACCCCTCAATCGTTAACGTTTGATAAACAGTTAACCATTGAGGGAATATTAAAAGGGATTAAAGGGCAATATTTACTCCTGGATCAGGATCGGGTTTTAAATATCCGTCGGCACCGGGGGTATTTTGTTTCCTTTAAAGGGTGATTTATAGTCAATAGTTCGTCAAGCTTTTGTAGTTATTTGAAAGACAGTTTGTGATAATTTGATAGTCAAAACTTTTATAGCCTTGCAAATAAACCAGATGTAAATTAATCCAAGATCTAAAATCTAACGATCTATTCATTGTACTACCACTTCATCAATAAATACCCAGGAAGCCTCTCCTTCGCTAGAATGCCACTTAGGGAGTGGGCCTGCATTCTTAATGGATATCTTAACATATCGGCCTTTTGAATTTCCTGTAATCCGGGCAATATCAGTTTTTCTATGGGTTTGAGGCTTTAATGCATTCGGAAATTCCATATGACCAAATGATGTCCATTTTTTCAAATCATTGGAAACATCAATACTGATCTTTGCTGGTGAGAATATCCACATAGATTGATCGGTTAAGAAAGAGGCATATACCTCACTTATTGAGCGCGTTTTTTTTAGATCCATGATAACCTGTATATCTTCTCCGTTAAAACCCAGCCAACTACCATCAGAAATATTCGTTGAGCCGATGATTCCATCCGTGATACACTTATAAGAGGGTGAAGAATACTTTTTATGAGGCGCAGGTGTTATTGATTTTATTCTGTTAGCAACGTTTTTTCTTTTTATAAATGTGCGTTCAACGATATTGCTTTCAATCAGATTTTTGCCTGTAGAAAATGTTTTTAAAATAGTTGTTTTCCTGAGTTTTAAGGGGGCTTCATATTTTAATGATAAACTATCGGGCTTAGTTCCATCAATCGTATAATGGATATCAGCTTTTGGGGTTGGGCTTTTTAGTTCCAGTGCCAATTCCGATGAAAAGGTTATCCTGTTTGTATTTACTATTGGTTTCTGTGCAATTCTTGGAACATTTTCCTTCTGATCGTGACGGGTAATTTTTTGAGATGTAAACTCCACCTCAGATATTACGGGCCAATGGTCAGATATATATATATCGTCCTTAATGACCGGGAATGTTTCGTGGTTTAAAACTCTTAGATAACCGTTCACAAAGATGTAATCAATTCTCAGATTATTTTTGGAATTATCGAAACCAGTAAAAGTTACATCACTATTTATAGGTAGGTTACGTGATATTTTATAGGAATCAGAAAATGGATCTAACTCGTGCCAGTTACCGGTCATCGTTTTGTAGGATAAGTCATCCGGTACCGAATTGAAATCACCAGTAACAAGTACCGGGACATTGGCTGCCAGGCTTTTTATTTTTTTTAGAAGCAAAACGGCACTTTCACTCCTGGCAAACTCACTCACGTGGCTAAGGTGTGTGTTAAAAATAAAAAAGATGTGACCTGATTTTTTATTTTTCAGTTTGACCCAGGTTGCAATCCTGGCCAGTTGAGCTCCCCAACTCTTACTCCCAACTACCTCAGGGGTTTCAGATAGCCAAAAATGGGATTTTGCGAGTAATTCAAACTTTTCTTTCTTAAAGAATATCGGGGCGAATTCGCCTTTTTCTTTGCCATCTTCCCGGCCAACTCCCACATAATCATATTCCGGAAGCATTTGGGAAAGATCTTGAAGTTGATGGTGTAATACCTCTTGAAAGCCAATAATGTCAGCATCTTTTTTCGAAAAGAATTCGTTAATTAAGCTCTTTCTATTTTCCCAGGTATTTACACCGTCACCGGGATTTTCATAGCGAACATTAAAGCTTGATATTTTCATGCTTTTGCTGGTTCTTCCACAAGAAGAAAACAACCCAACCAGAACAGAAAGGGCGGTAAATAAAACTAGACTACGCATTTTAAAAGTATTTAGTTGAGGATACCTGTTAAGCAGGTATCCTTTAGAGATAGCAGATTATTTTACTGGTGCAGCTCCCAATTTATATTTTAATAAACCTTGCTTAAGTATTTCTTCATGAGAGATGAAGTACTTATTGTAGGGCTGCCCATTTAACTCAATAGATTGAATGTAAATGTCATTTTTATTTTCCCGTTCAGCTTCAATAATAAGTTTATCATTGGGATAAAAGTTGGTATCAAGGTGAATGGTAACCTTATCGAATACGGGGCTTGTTAAGGTGTAGTCCATATTACCGGGACAAACGGGGTAAAAGCCCATCATTCCATATACTAGCCAGGCTGACATCGTACCGGTGTCATCATTACCAGGCAATCCGGCTGCACCTGTATGAAAATAACGGTCAATGCAGTCGCTTACTTGTTTTTGAGTGCGCCATTCTTCTCCTTTTGCATAGTTAAAAAGGTAAGGGTATATAATGTCAGGTTCATTGCCCATGTCAAAAAGACTGTCGTTAAAACATTTATTCAGTTGTGCCACAAAGTTATTTTTACCCTTCATGAGTTTCATCAGGCCATTTATATCATGTGGAACGGCAAAAGAGTACTGCCAGGAGGTACCTTCATGAAAGCCATGTACGGGAGCAAAGTTTTCACCTTGTAATGGATCGAATCCAGGCATGAATTTGCCATCTTCCAGTACGGGACGAAGGAGATTGTATGTTTTGTCGAAATAGGTTTTATAACCTAATGATCGCTGGTGAAAAGTCTTGTAATCGCCTTTCTTTCCCAAGGCCAAAGAAAATTGAGCAAGGTTATATTCAGCAATGTAATATTCCAACGCCTGAGAAACCGAATTGTCATATTCATGAGTTAAAGGAACATAGTTATGCTGCATGTAGAAATCATTATCGGGTCTGATGAAATTATTTTTACCTGGCGTATTCGCATGTTTGAGCATTGCCTCATATGCGGCATCAACATCAAAATCCCTGAGTCCCCTGAGGTAGGAATCGGCTATCACCACCAAAGCAGGATCTCCTTCCATAACCTGCGTTTCGCGTCCAAAAAGTTCCCACTTGGGTAGCCAGCCACTTTCCTTATACATGTCAACCATGGTTCTCACCATATCTAGTTGTTTATCGGGGTATACAAGGGATAAAAATGGATGAACCGTTCTATAGGTATCCCATAGTGAAAATACAGTGAAACGGTTATTTTCTGTTGTAAGTATATGGGAGGATTCCATGGCGGGGTACATGCCATTAACATCTTGCAGGGTGTTGGGGTGTAAAAGGACATGATACAATGCGGTGTAGAATTTCACTTTGTCCTCATGGGTTCCGCCTTCTATTTCAATCTTTTTTAATTCATTGTTCCAGGCCTCCCAGGAATTTTTAGATATATCCTCAAAGGAAAGATTGTTTTGTTCTGCTTCGAGATTTTGTCTTGCATTTTCAATACTCACAAAAGAAACACCTACGCTTATTTCGATTGTCTCACCTTCTTCCGTGTTGAATGAAAGGTAAGAACCAATCTTCTCTCCTGCCAGTTCTTTTTCATACTTGGTATAGAGTTTATAGGTATCGCTTGTGCTGCTCCAGTTATGACGGTGGCCTGGTAGTTTGGTGTGATATTTCCAGTAGCCTTTATTATTTGCTGGTTTACTAAAGCGTGCTACAAAATATACCGGCATCACAGCTTGGGGATTATAGCAAAAGGTTCCCAATAACTTGTATCCTTCTACCTCTGCATCCGAAACCATTTTCAGCATTCCACCTGTTTCATTGGTTAAGCCGTGTCCCAAATCAATAAGTATATGTGATTCTCCTTTAGGAAAGGTAAAACGACTTCGACCTGATCGTTTAGTGGCGGTTACCTCCGCCTTTATCTTATACTTTTCAAGAAACATTGAGTAATAACCAGGTCGGGCTATTTCATCTTTAAAATGTGTTCCATATTCTTCTACATTCACGTTTAATTTGCCTGTTTGGGGCATCACAATGATACTACCAAAGTCCGGACAGCCTACCCCGCTAAGATTTACATGTGTAAAGCCGGTCATTACCCTATTGTTATTTACATATGGATTGGAACACCAGCTATCGGTATTGGAGTAATCATTTCCTTCATGTGGGGTTACATTAAACGGAACAACTGAGGCCATTCCCCATGGAACAACTGCTCCCGGATAAGTTGCGCCATAATTTGATGTACCAATAAATGGATCTACGTAATTAGATGGTTCTTGTGCGAAGCATTTCACACTAATCATTACCAGAAAAATGGAAAGAAGTGATTTGTTTTTCATTGTAGCATACTTTGGTTTTAATACCAAATTAAAGTTAAAATCTAAGCAGAACAAAATCACTATATTTTCCATGTATGCTAGTAATTTATAGATAATGAGCTAGTTTGAGCGTGGCGTTGTGTGTGGGTGTAGGATCGGTTACACCCATTTAAACATGACGCGACAATATTTTTATGGGTAATTATTTATTTCTCACAGGGAAGGGATCACCTATATGCAATTCCTCTTCTGGTTCATTAGCCGTAAGGTTAGTTGCAAACCAACTATTAGTAATGGAACGCGATACAATCGCGCACTAGCGGGGGAGTTATTTGAGCGATTATCTGTTTATTCACAAGGCACCGATTGCAAATCGGCGCCAGCAGTTTTTTTACCGCGGGACAGGAAAAATTGCCGCGGGAGCCGATTCCAGCCCGCGGGACGGTTTCCCCTAGCCGCGGTGTTTAACTCCTTTTCCGCGGGATTAAACAAATATCCGCGGGAATGGAATATTTTACCGCGGGAACAGATCCCCAATCCGCGGGATTTTTTGCCAGGATATTTTCCTGAATTAATGGTTTGAGGAAAGAGTGCATATGTCCTCTTCTGTGAAATTAAGCCTTGCCCATAAGCTCTAATTTCACAGAAGGATTGCTTAGGTGATGCTATAAATTGAATATCTTGTTAACGGAAGGTTAGTCAACCTTATAGTTGTAAAGGTAATTATCCCCTCCCCCTACTATTAAGTTGAACTTGTTTGCCGATGATTTTAGTAGTCCGATACTAAACCTGGTCTCTCCCTTCAATGGAAATCCTTTATAATCTTTACCATTGGTGTTGATAAGAAAAATCTGATCCTGTTTTTTTGAAAGCAGGCCTATTTTATAGTTGTTTGAAGAAAACTTGTATACATCGGCATGAAGCTGAATTTTATCTTTGAATTGTTTCTGCACCAATTTTTTTCCATTAACTGATAGAATTTTTAATTCATTTGGCAATATCACAACGTAATATGGAGTCTTATTACTACAGAAATAAGAGAAGCCATGGGAAGAGTCATCTATATCCAAATTGGTGAAAGTGGTTTTTCCGTCAGGTAAGCTAACTTTTGCTAATTTCCCATCAATCGTAGAGGTAATAAGGAAACGGGCATTTGTTCCTTTTTCTTCCAGATAAAAAACACTATTGGGATTTTGAATAAAAGATTCAGAAGGAATCACTCGGGATTCGCCCCGACGGTTTTGTATGTATATTCTTTTGTCATCGGAAAAAACAATGTAATCTTTTCCGGCACTCCTAAAATGTTTAATCGGCTGCGTTACTTTTCCTTCTGTTTTATTAAAAGTCCACCCCGTTAAACGATTACCTTTTTTATCAAACAGATAGACCTTGTTGTTGTTACAGGCGATGAATATCCGGTAATTTCTGTTTTTATCGTAGTCTGCTACATATAGGGCATTAGTAGCTTGAGTCGGTAATTTTATGGGATAATTATCAACGGAATTACCATTTCTATCGAGCAAATATATTTTTGATTTGGTGTTGAAGATACATTGAAGTTTTTTGTTTTTATAAAAATCAATTTGAGTGAAATCACTTAATATCGGCCCATCGAGTGGCTTTTTCCAGAGGATGCGGCCCTTATTGTTTATTAGATATAGATTGAAGTTGGCATCTTGAATCAGGACTTCTTTTTCATTTGTATAGTGATTACGTACTAATGCAGGTTTGGTAATGGCAAAGGTGTCTAAAAGGCTTTGCCAGGTTGTTCGGGGTTCTGATTCCCTGTTAGGAGAATAGTTGGCATATATAGTGGAATATAGCATATTCTCAGTACCTGCAATTTGAATTCCCAGGCCATAAAAATGGCTTAAGGCTTCGTTTTGGTTTGAAGACAAATTAGAAAAATGATTCCGGGTAATGCCCTTTAAAAATGTTGGTATATAAGGGATTTCACTATAAAAGAATAAGTTTTCCCGCATGGGAAATTGTTTGTGAAAATCCTTGTAATTGTTTTCGTGCTTAATTGTTTTGTGAAGAATATTGGCGTAAATGAATGATTTTAGTGGACGAGTTGAATTGGCTAGTAATAGGTAGTTATCATAAACAGCAAAATATTTTTGCGGAACAACGGGAAAGAACCATTCAAGTGTTGTTGAAAGTGTATTTTCAGGAAGGTTCTTGTATATAGGAAATGCCGTGTGTTCATCAAGGCGATATTCGTCAACGGGTTTTATTTGTTGGGTATTGGAGATGTTTTTTAATGCGGATAACATCTTTTGACTCGTTTGGGATTTACTTTTGGTCTTAATAACCAGCACTGCATTTTCCTTTATTTTTGTTTCATTTCGATCAAAGAAAACAAGTGCCATCTCATTATCCATCATTGAGAAGAGGAGCTTGTCAGGGTTAATCTGTGCCTGTTTTTCTATTTGTGTAATTTTGGACTGGTAGGTTATTAGGGCATTATTTTTGTCCAATAATTGATGAAATCTTTTCTGTAAAGCACTGGCACTTTCAACACAATAGGTTAAAAACATGCGGGAAGAAGTTGGGATAACCTCATTTAATTGAGGTTTTTGTGGTTTCATGCCAATAAATAATTCACTTAGCAATCCCCCGGATGCCGGGGTTAATATGCCATTTAATAAAATGGCATCATTCTTAATGTCTATGTCGTATTCGGCCCATTTAGATTGTTTATCCAGAAAGGCAGCCTGTTCTTTATAATGCTTTTCAAGAGCTGGTTTTAATAATTTCGGGAGATTCGAAAAATTGAGAAGGAGATTAGCAGAGGGTGACTTTCCAATTGTTTTGTATATTTTTTGAAAATCACCCGATGAAAGTAAATTTGTTTCTGATTGGAATTGGCGGATAGAGCTTTCCAATAATATATTCGAGAAACTTCCAGTTAATATTCCTTGATTAAGACTAAAGTAAAATGGAGCAGAATGATTATTAGCTTTTATAATATAGATGGTACTTGCGTTATATTTTCGTTGAGAAATATTAAAAGAGGTACCGGATTTACTCTTGATGTAGTTGATTAAATTATTTTCTTCAGCTTTACTTGTAAATTCAGTTAATATCAGTGTTTCAACTTTTGATTTCCCTGCCGGATGAAAGGATAAAAATAAATTTCTGTCTTTTAAAATATCTAGTGTTGGATCGTTAAAAAATGGTAATGTGTCAATTCGGGAAAGCCAGTTGATCGCATATGAGCTGAAATGGAAATCGTTAAGCTCATTTTTAAAATGAATTTGATCCAGAATTTCTTTATTAAGTGCATTTAAATTGGGGATTCTCAATATGGCCGAGGTGCTGGTGGGGATGCCTTTTATGGCGTCATTGTTATCGTAATGTTTGTGCTTTTTTATTAAATGGATTGAAAGGAAAAGAGTAATTAAGGAAACAAGTACAAGTAAAATAAGCCAAACTTTTTTCATTATTATTGAAATGAAGGGATTAATGCCTTATGACGGTTGACGCAAAACTACAAGGGCTCTTTTAATTGAGCAAACAATTATTATTTATGAATCTAAAAAGTTGACGAATTTAAGATCAGTTAACAACCAGAATTTTGGTGGCGACCGATTCAGAACCATCTTCTGTAGCTATAAATACCAGGTATACCCCAGTTTTAACTTTTTCTCCCCAAAGGTTATTACGATTCCAGGTAGCTTGGCCTCCAAGGGAGGTTGTTTCATATACTAGTTTGCCACTGATGTCTGTGATTTTTACAATTGAATTTCTAACTAATCCGGTTATGGTAATAGGGCCGCTGTAATTTTCTCTTACCGGATTAGGATAGGCATATACTTTTTGGAATGAAGTATTGCCTTCTGTTGCATTGCCCTTGTAGGATACAATTCCTTTTGCAGTGCCAATAAACACTTCACCGGTTTTAGGATGGACAGCAATGCTTGTTATTGAATTTGAGACTAAAGGACTATTATCAATATTAAATTCATGAATGGTTTTTGTACCGTCTTCTGAAACTAAGAATACTCCGGATCTCTCTGTTCCCAACCATTTTCGGTTGGCGCCATCAACAGCAATAGTTGTCACTTTTTCTTTTTCGAGCAAATAATCAGCTAAATTACTGCCGTCATTACGAGGTATTTTGATGCGACTGGCAATGGGGATTTCATCATTAAATATCGCCCATGGGCGATAATAAACAACAACTCCTTTATCCGTTCCCAGCCATATATAGCCATTTTTATCTT
The DNA here is from genome assembly GCA_004296775.1 of Marinilabiliaceae bacterium JC017. Taxonomy (GTDB): domain Bacteria; phylum Bacteroidota; class Bacteroidia; order Bacteroidales; family Marinilabiliaceae; genus JC017. The sequence continues at coordinate 65,774 of RHGE01000004.1, read as the reverse complement.
CTGCGAGACAAAATATATTGTCGGTAATCAGACTACCATTCTCATCCCAGAGTCTGAGCTGACCTGCGTTTCGGTGATCGCTTTCTGAAGCTGGAGAGATGGCGCCTCGATAGAGGTCATCTGTTTGATCGTCGATTGTGTTTTGGGGCGTGAATACGAAAATTCCTTTTCTTTCGGTGCGGGGAATAAATGACCAAAAGATATTATCACGCGATTGAATGATTTGTCCCATGGAATGTAAATCCTTTAATGTCTCATAGGTATACTGTTGCCATGTAGAATCTGTTGCTGCTTTAACAACTAAGCCAGCGGAAACACCAGAATTCGTCATCCATAAATTGCCATTATTGTCGAAGTTGACACCTCCAACCCGCACAAAATAAGGAGAACTAACCCATTCAATATTTTGAAGACCATTTGGATCGGTATGTTGATCGAAATGGTTAGTGACTTTTTTATTTGAAATCTCAAATACGCCGGTTCCCCAAGAACATATAAACGCATGATCCGGATTGTTAGGGTCGATTGAAATATTTAGCATGTCTCTCCATCCCTTTTGATTAGTGCTATTCCGTCTAAAATTATACCAGCTCTGGCCATCATAATGGGAATACTGGGCAGGTCTGTTTAAATTGTTCCAGGCGCTTGTAAGTCCCCCAACTGTAACATATACGCTGGTGCTACTTGCTGCAATATTGAAGTTTTCATTAGTTATTGGACCGTCCGGATAAGTAAAGCTGTCAAAGTCTTCTGTATTATTGATGACTAACCCATGGTTGGTGTCGGTAATATAAAAATCATCTGAATTATCAGACTGTGTAGCTGAAGTAATTGATGGGGAGGTATTTGAAATGTCATTAAAATGATAATTTGAAATTGTTTTTTGTAATTCCAATTTAATATCATATTGGTTAATAGTCGTCTTAGAAATTATTATCAAGTTTTTTCCATTGGAATCAAGATTCATAAAAGAATTAATCGTTATAAATATTTTCCAGATATCCTCTTCGAAATAACTAATCACATTTGATTTGTTTTTTTCTCCCTGAGAAGTGAAAATTTTGTTGTTAAAATTATTGATTGCACTGTAATTAACTGTTTTTCCTGATATTTCTTGCCAAGTATCGTAAAAACCAAGAGAATTACTGTTGATAGGTGCCCTGTATACGCCCTTTGTTGTTGCAGCAAAAATGAATTCGGAATTTGTCGTTATTTGATTGACTGGTAGTTCACTTCCGTTTGGGCCTATGTAATAGGTGTCTTCTATTTCTTGATTTGCAGGATTAATGACCATGATACCGAAGTCTAGACTACAATAGATTTTGTTGTTTGATGCATGGAAGTGATTGATACGTTTACTCCCTTGCATTACCTTCATCTTTAGATCTGGGATGTTATAAATTTTATTGTTTTCTATGAGATCTATATTTCCATTATTATAGCCAATTATAAATGAATTGTCGCTTAATGTAAGTAGTGCTGTGATGTCAATGTCACTTAATCCATTAGTTTTATTTACACGAGTTATAGAACCATCTATTTTATGATACAAGAATAACCCTAGCCCATTAGAAACAATGACTTGCGATTTGCTTTCGTCGATAAGTTGGCAATTTGAGTAGGAAAAATGGTCATGCCAATTTGAGTTCTGAAGCTGACTTTTGGCAAGTAATTGTATTCCTAAGAAAAAAATAATAATAAGGGAAATAGATTTTCTCATCTTATATATTCTTTAAAAACTTAACTAATTTTTGAACCGCTTTTCCCCGGTGGCTGATCTTATTTTTTAAGGTAATATCCATTTCCGCAAATGATTGTTCATAGCCATCAGGAACGAAAATCGGATCATAACCGAAACCCTCACTACCTTTTCGTTCTTCTAGTATGGAGCCGTTTACAAGTCCTTCGAACTGGAATTTTTTTCCATCCAATATCAATGATATAATAGTTCTGAAACGAGCTTTTCTGTTGGTAATATCCCTCATTTTCGAAAGCACTTTTTGCATATTTGCTTCCGAATTATTTTCAAGCCCGGCATATCTGGCCGAGTATACTCCAGGCTCATTATTTAATGCTTCTATTTCCAGGCCTGTGTCATCGGCAAAGCAGTTAAGGTTATATTTTTTAAAAATATATTCTGATTTTTGTAATGCATTTTCTTCAAGGTTATTTCCTGTTTCGGGAATATTGTCCGTACAATCTATTTCTGATAAACTCAGGAGGTGAAATGAATCGCCTAACAAGTGTTTTAATTCTTTTAACTTATGTGGATTATTGGTGGCAAAAACTAGTTTCATTGGAATATCTGTTAATTAACAAACGTATGGATTTTCACAAAAGTATTTAAATGCACGAAACACTTGACGTATAGGAATAAAAAAAGGCAACCAATGGTTGCCTTTATATTATATAAATCTATGATTATCCAAAACTTCCATATCCATATTTCATGAGATCTGTGCGCGGATTTATTACCATAACCGGAATTTTTGCACTGTTCGAGATAATGTATTGCTCGTATGCACCTAATACATAGTCGTGAAAAGCTATGTCTCTTGTTGTCATGACAAGAATGAGATCAGCATCTATCTTTTTGGCAAAATTAATGGTTTCTTGTGAAAAAGAATTTTTACCTTCAGCCAAGGCTAACTCATATGGGAGTTTCTTTTCGTCCAAGAATTTTTTATTGAAGACCAAATTTGCTTTTGTTCGATTTTCAATTACTCCATCTTTAGTGGCAGCCGCAAAAAGATAAGTTTTTGTTTTAAGGAATTTTGATAAAAATTCGACCCACTTTAATTGTTCTTTATTCTCCGTTTTATAATCAACGGGGAAAATAATTTTTTCATACTTTTCATTTGAGGGGGGTGCCTGAATGACGATATAAGGAATAGTTGAACCTACAATAACCTTTAATGCCCAGCTCCCCGTTAGCTTCTGCAATCCCTTCATTCCATGTGTACCCATAACCACTAACATGCAATTCTCATCTTCAACAACCTGATTGATAGTTTTAAAAATGGTTCCATCCCGGACTATGGAAATTGGAAGGATGCCATTTTTATTTTTGAATTGCTCTGCAACAGTAGAAAGGCGAGTTTTAAATTCCGATATCTGTTGTTCTTTTTTTACGATGTGTAGTAAAATAATATCAGCATTTAATATTTTCGAAAACTTAATCGCATGTTCTACTGCGCAGTTAGTAATGTCAGTGAAATCATATGGGACAAGGATCTTATTTTTTGGAGTCTCCATAAAAACCATTAGTAAATGTTCGTCTTTTCAGGAATAAATATAGTACTTTTGAATTTAATAGCAAGCGACTCAGTAAAGCGTTTTGATTGTGTTTTATGTGGCAATGGTGGTTTCAAATATCTTCTTTCCTTCAATCATTAAACCTTCGATTATTATTATTCATTTTTGGCTTTTGTACATCTTCATTTTTTGTAAATAATGTTCTAGGTGAAAGAAGGAATCAAAATATTGAAATTAGTGTGCGTACAGAGGTTGATAACTATAGTTTAAGTTCGAATCCTGATACGGCATTAATTCTCAACCGTTCCGATGTTGTTGTTTTTTGGAAATTACATAATGATTCTTTAAAGGCAAGGTGTCGTCTTATTGGGTTGTCTGAAGAATGGTCAAAGTTAGAAAATCAATATGTCAGCATTTACTACGATTTATCAGGAAACAGCTATGTATACGAAATTGAAATTAGTAATGGTTCTTTAATAGAGATACCCATCGAAATAGTTGTAAAATGGTGGGCCAACGATCGATTTAAGCAGTTTCTTTTTCTATTAACTGGGGTGATAATTGTTTTAAGCGCATTATTTTATTTCATCCGTAATATAAAAGTCTTCAAAAAAAAGGTTGAAAAGGAATATGAGTCTTTAGTAAAAATCAGGACTAAAGGGGAAATGTCTGATAAGTTACCTGGATTCTCCGTTCAGGAAAAGGGTCGTATTCGTTCGCGGAAATATCGAAAGGTAACTGTGTTGTTTGCAGATATACAGGGGTTCACAAGAATTGTCGAACATCTTAATCCGGAATCTTTAATAGATGAATTAGATAGGTTTTTCTTTCAGTTTGATGAAGTTGTTGAAAAGTATGGAATTGAAAAGATTAAAACCATTGGAGATGCCTATATGTGTGCAGGAGGAATACCTGAAGAAAATCGAACTAACCCTGTGGAAGTAGTATTGGCTGCAATAGAGATGCAAACATATATGAAGAAAATGCAGAAGCAGAGGATAAATGAAGGATTTGGTTTTTGGGAGTTAAGAATAGGAGTTCATACCGGACCTGTTATTTCCGGAGTTATTGGTCAAAAGAAATTGTCCTTTGATATCTGGGGAGATACTGTAAATATTGCATCCAGAATGGAATCTTCAGGTATTGCAGGGGAAATAAACATAACAGGCATTACCTATCATCTTATAAAGGAGCTGTTTAATTGTGAGTATAGAGGAAAGATGCCAATAAAGTATAAAGGCGAAACTGATATGTATTTTGTCAAAGGAATTTTGCCTGAGTTGTCAGAAAAAGGAGAAGGTCAGAAACCCAATGGAGACTTTTTTCTGAAACTTCAACATATAAGATTTAGCGATTTGGAAGAGTTTATTCTAGCCAGAATGGAAAAGGAACTTTCCGAAAATCTATGTTATCATGATGTAAATCACACGGTAGATGTTGTCACAAGAGTTGAATTATTGGGGCGAGCTGAGAATATTTCATCAGAAGATTTATTAATTATTAAAACAGCGGCATTGTTTCATGATGCTGGTTTTATTATTGCATATGAAAACCATGAAGATAACGGCATTCGATTAGCTAAAGAAATATTACCCCGATATCATTATTCATTGTTTCAAATTGATCAGGTGGTTGAGATTATTAATGTGACAAAATTCGGAGCGCATCCAAGGAATTTTTTGGAACGTATTATGAAAGATGCCGACTTGGATTATATTGGAAGAACCGATTTTGTTCCAGTTTCAAATAATCGTTATAGGGAGATTAATGCCTTAGGATATAGGCTTTCTTTAAAAGATTGGAATGAGAAGCAAATACAGTTTATTTCAAATCATGACTATTATACCCAAACTGCACGGGAACTTCGGCAAGTAAATAAGGAGAGGCAATTACAAAAACTTAAGGAATTATTGGTTGTATAGTCATTTCATGAGGAAAGAGGAAAAAATACTATATTTGTTTGGTCAGGGAAATAATTGGTGTAGTTAGTAAGACCTTAGATAACGAGTGAATGTGTGCATGAGAAGGTTTTCAATGAGAAAAAGGTAAACCAATAAATGCTTAGTTTCTAAAAAGAGGTTTTTATGCCATGATGAGTAAATCTGACGATTAAAATTAATTGATTACTGGAAAATAAAGCGGTATGGCAAAAAACTATGAACCTGAAAACAAGTTGCCAAATATGATTGGCCCGGGAACCAAGATTGTTGGTAATATTGAAACAAATGGAGATATACGAATTGATGGGTCTATTGATGGAAATATTTTATCGAAGGGCAAAGTGGTTATTGGACCTAATGGAATTGCCAAAGGGGAAATTCAATGTAGTAATGCGGAGGTTTCAGGAAATATTAATGGAAAAATTGTTGTTACTGAACTTCTTTCCTTAAAAGCGACCTCAAAGATTAATGGAGATATCAAGACGGGTAAGCTAACTATTGAACCGGGAGCAATATTTACAGGGACTTGTAATATGGGAGGATCACAAGTGGGTGTATCTCCAGAAAAAAAGAAGTAAATCTTTTTTAATGGGAAAGGCCTAATTTTTTGCTTTTAATACTTTTTTTAAGAGCAGTTCAAAATAATTTAAGATTGAAAGAAGATAAATCCAATACAGAGGTACTCTGTTATGGATTTATCTTCTTTTTTTATGCATAAAAACTGATTATCCTTATTAATTGCAGAAGAAGCATCATGTTTTCGGGTTATAATATTATCAGCAAAGTGAAAGAATATTAATCATTTCGGATTGTGGGTGTTTGTTGATAATTGCCTATATTTAATAGGCATATATTTCAGTGATTCTTCATGAGGGTATTTATACTTGTAATTTTTGTCAGTTTTTGGGGCTTTACAAACTTCTCGGTTAAAGCTTCGGATAAGGATGTCTATGGCAGGAATGAAACTGAAGAATTTAATCCCATGGATGCGATCATAGATCATATCTCTGATTCCCACTATTGGCACATTTTATCATATACAAATAAGGATGGTCAACTTGCGGAGATTGCGATACCTCTACCCGTTATTATTTATTTTCGTGGCAGATTATCCATTTTTCTCTCTGGAGAATTTAACCATGGAACGCGAGTTGTTGAAAAAGGTGGAAATTATTTTGTGCTTTATCATGACAAGGTGTATGTCACAGGTATTAATGGAAATCTTGATCTTAATGAGGATGGAAATCCTAATAATGAACGACCTCTTGACTTTTCTATTACCAAGAATGTAGGATCAATGTGGCTTAGTGCGTTTTTTCTTTTATGGATCTTTATTTATGTAGCTAGAAGGTATGAAAATCATCCTTCAACACCCAAAGGGGTACAATCGTTATTAGAGCCCATTATTCTTTTTGTCCGGGATGACATTGCTGTTGCACAGATAGGTGAAAATAAAGCAAGAAAATTTATGCCTTATTTATTAACACTGTTTTTTTTCATTTGGATTAATAATCTCATTGGTTTGATTCCAATATTTCCAGGAGGAAGTAATCTTAGTGGTAATATCTCATTTACAATGATGTTGGCATTGATTACTTTTTTAATCACCAACATTAATGGATCTCGAAATTATTGGAGACATTTATTTTGGACGCCAGGCATACCTGTTTGGGTTAGATTTTTTCTAATACCTGTTGAATTTATCGGGTTGTTCACGAAACCTTTTGCTTTAATGATAAGGTTATTTGCCAATATCACAGCAGGACACATTATTATTCTAAGTTTGGTTTCGCTCATTTTTGTTATGAAAACCATTTATATCGCTCCCGTTTCCATTTTATTGTCATTAGTGATGTTTATGCTGGAGCTATTAGTGGCTGTATTACAGGCTTATATTTTTACTTTATTATCAGCTTTGTTTATAGGATTGGCAATACAAGAAGAACATTAAAGTATGTCTAATAAAATAAAAAAGTATGGAACTATCTTTAACTACTATCGGATTAGGAATGATTATAATAGGTGCCGGTTATGGCATCGCAAGGATTGCTCAGAGTGCCATGGAAGCTATGGGGCGGCAACCTGAAATAAGCTCTAAAATTCAAACAGCAATGATTATTGCTGCTGCTTTAATTGAAGGGGCAGCATTGTTTGCTATTGTCGTTACTTGGTTAGTCGGTTAAAATTTTGGGAGTATGGAATTACTAACACCAGATCCGGGATTGGTTTTTTGGTCAGGTCTTACTTTTTTAATACTTGTTTTCATCTTACGCAGGTACGCATGGAAGCCTATTTTGCATGCAATAAAAGTGCGCGAAGAAACCATTGAATTTGCGTTAGAGGCTGCTGAAAATGCTCAAAAGCAAACAGCCTTACTTGAAAAAAACCGGGAACAAATGATGATTGAGGCTAAGCGGGAGCGCAATAAGCTATTGAAAGAAGCTCGGAGGATTAAAAAAGAGATAATTAGTGATGCCCATAATGCAGCTCAGCTTGAATCTGAGAAAATAATGGAAAGCGCACGTAAAGAAATAGAGAAAGAGAAAGAGGAAGCTGTTCACGAATTAAGAAAACAGCTGGCTCTTATGTCTGTAGACATCGCTGGTAAGTTGTTGGAAGAAGAGTTGAAACCAACTAGTAGGCAAATGCAACTTATCGATAGATACTTGGATGAAGTTAATTTCAGTTAGAAGATTACTCAATGAATCAGGGCCTGATAGCAGTAAGGTATGCCGATGCAATGTTCAAGCTTGCAATAGAAAATAAGATCGGCGAAGAGGTTTATGAAGACTTTAATATATTGATGCGCCAATGTTTGCAGGTTGATGATTTCTGTTCCTTTTTAGATAATCCGATTATAAAACCCAGTCATAAAAAGAATCTTTTTCAGACCGTATTTAAGGATAAGATTCACCCAATGACTTTAAAGTTTCTTGAGGTAGTTTTGGATCACAAAAGAGAGGATATTTTAACTTTTATTCTGAATGACTTTATTTATCACTACAAAAAATCCAAAGGGATAAAAAGTGTTTTGCTTTATACTGCTGTCGGCCTGGATGAAAGATATCTCTTGCAGATAGAAGAATTTCTTGAAAAAGAATTTAAATCTCCAGTGGAAATGGAAGTGAAAGTAAAATCAGATTTATTGGGTGGATTCATATTGACGGTTGAAGGAAAGATGGTAGATGCCAGTATTAGTAATCGTCTGAAGCAAGTGAGAATGCAACTTTTGAAATAATACTTTGACTAATAAACGCAATTAATGGAAAATATTAAGCCAAGTGAGGTATCTGATTTACTAAAGAAGCAGATTGAGGGGTTTAAAACCAGTTCTGAATTGGAGGAGGTTGGAACCGTATTGCAGGTTGGGGATGGAATTGCTCGGATTCATGGATTGCTTAATGTGAAGTCAAATGAACTTGTGGAATTTGAGAGCTGTATGGGTGTTGTACTTAATCTGGAGCAGGATAATGTAGGTGTTGTACTGTTTGGACCATCTGCGAATGTAAAAGAAGGTGATCTTGTTAAGCGTACAGGACGAGTGACTTTGATCAATGTGGGAGATGGCTTATTGGGGCGAGTCGTTAATTCAATTGGAGAACCAATTGATGGAAAAGGGACCATAAAAGGTGAATTATTTAAGATGCCATTGGAGCGCAAAGCTCCCCAGGTGATTTTCCGGCAACCGGTGAATGAGCCATTGCAGACAGGACTTAAGGCTATTGATGCTATGACGCCAATAGGCAGAGGTCAACGCCAATTGATTATTGGAGACCGACAGACCGGCAAAACGGCTATAGCTCTTGATACGATTATTAATCAGCGTTCATTTTTTGAGAAAGGGGAACCGGTTTATTGCATTTATGTAGCAATTGGACAAAAAGGAAGTACGGTTGCACAAATTGTTAATACTCTGGAGAAGCACCATGCTTTACATTATACGATAATAGTAGCTGCTAATGCCGCAGATCCTGCTGCAATGCAGTTTTATGCGCCATTTACAGGCGCTGCAATTGGTGAGTTTTTCCGTGATACAGGGAGGTCGGCATTAATTATTTATGATGATTTATCAAAGCAGGCTGTGTCCTATAGGGAAGTCAGTTTATTGTTGAGAAGACCACCGGGAAGAGAAGCCTATCCCGGAGATATCTTTTACTTGCATTCCCGATTATTAGAGCGTGCGGCTAAGATTATTGAATCCGATGAGATTGCTTCTAAAATGAATGACTTACCTGAAGATTTAAAAACGATTGTTAAAGGAGGAGGCTCTTTAACTGCATTGCCAATTATAGAAACTCAGGCCGGTGATGTGAGTGCTTACATTCCAACTAATGTGATTTCTATTACCGATGGACAAATATTCCTAGAAAGTAATCTTTTTAATGCGGGAATCCGGCCGGCCATAAATGTAGGGATATCCGTATCACGGGTTGGGGGGAAGGCACAAATTAAGTCGATGAAGAAGGTGGCAGGGACTTTAAAGCTCGATCAGGCCCAATACAGAGAATTGGAGGCATTTGCGAAATTCGGATCAGATATGGATCCGGCTTCTCTTGCTATTCTTGATAAGGGCAGAAAAAATGTTGAATTGTTAAAACAGCACCAGTATCGTCCGGTAAAAGTAGAAGATCAGGTGGTATTAATTTATTGTGGAACACAAGGTTTATTGAGAGATGTGCCCGTTGAATCAGTGAAAAAATTTGAGAAAGAATATATCGAGAATCTGGAAATTCATCATCCTGAAGTAATGAAATCATTAAGAGAAGGAATAATTGATGATGAGATAACCAGAGTTTTGACAGTGATGGCTAAAGAGGTTGCTCAACATTTTATTGTAAAGGAATAAGTTTTCTTCTATGCCAAGTTTAAAGGATATAAGAACGCGAATTAATTCTGTGAAAACCACAAGACAGGTGACTAGTGCGATGAAGATGGTTTCAGCAGCAAAATTCAAGAAAGCTCAAGACGATATTTTTCATATCCGGCCATATGTGGATAAACTTACAGGCATCATTTATGACTTAACCAATTCACTTGATGAAGAGGTTGATTTTGCGTTTTCAGAAAAAAGAGATCCCAATCGGGTTCTCATATTTGTTGTAACATCGAACCGGGGACTATGCGGGGCTTTCAATAGTAATGTAATAAAGGAAACCGAAAAGCTAATCCGTACTAAATTTTTTGCACAACTTAAAAATGACTCCTTGCACATTGTGGCAGTGGGGAAACAGGGACAAAAAGTTCTTAAAATGCACGATTACACTGTTGTGGGAGATTTCAATGATTTCTATTCACACCCATCGTTTGAGGAAGCATCTAATATGGCCGAAATGGTCATGGATTCTTTTTTAAGGAAGGAATATGATCGGGTGTTGATGGTTTACAATGAATTTATTAATGCGGCTGTTCATGAAGTGAAAACTTTTCAGTTTTTGCCCCTTGAAATTCCTTTCGATGAACACTTTTTACATCCGGTGAATTATATTTTTGAACCGGATAAATTGACCATTATAAACAAAGTAATTCCCAAGGCTCTTAAAACTATTTTTTATCGGATACTTTTAGAATCCCTGGCATCGGAGCATGGTGCACGAATGACCTCCATGCACAAGGCAACCGATAATGCCACCCATCTTTTGAGCGAATTGCAGCTTGCTTACAATAAGGTTCGACAGGGAGCCATTACCAAAGAAATCCTTGAAATTGTGGGAGGTGCTGAAGCGCTCAAGAAGTAGTTACGTAACTATTGTTGAAAAATAATGTCTCACTGGTTGAAATTTTTTTCAACCAGTGAGTGGTATTTTGTTATTTTATTTGTGCGGCATTAATAGTTCAGGGAGCGTCCGGTAGCCGCGATAAAAATATCCAGTTGGCGGAGTTTTTCTTTGATTTCAATTAAATGTGAAAGTTTGATGCAGCCAATTTTGTAATTGTATTTAGGTCCTTTGTACTCTTCAGAAACAGAATTAAAGTTGAAGTGATCCAATACGGCCTCATCGCTATAGCGGAGATAAATCTCAATGGCATCATCTTTATAATACTTGAACTCATCAAAGAAGTTCATTTTTTTATACTCGTATTTATAGTTGTGAGCCAATGCTGTGATATCAGAGAGTACCGCTGATCCTGTTGGGTGTCCGCCGGCTCCCTTGCCAAACATAAATTGTTTGTCGTAGGCTCTTCCTTTAACTACTACCCCATTAAATTCATCTTCTACACTATAGATATATTTGTCTTTCCCAACAAAACGCGGTAATACGAAGAGGGTGATTTTATTATCTTTTAACCGTTCAACCTGACCAACTAATTTTATTTTGAATCCCTTTTCACGGGCATATTGAATATCAAAGTCAGAAATATTTGATATGCCATAGGTTAATACATTGTTGGGATTAACAATTGTACCGAAGCTGTGGGTGGTTAGAATAATCAGCTTAAAAAGCGAGTCAAAGCCTTCTACATCAAACGATGGATCGCTTTCAGCAAACCCCAGTTCCTGAGCTTTTTTTAAAGCATCAGTATAAGATTGGTTTTGATCGAATATTTTAGAAAGAATGTAATTGGATGATCCGTTCAGGATGCCGGTAACCGAAAGTAGCAAGTCATTGTCATAATACTCCTCCAGGTTCCGAATTACCGGTATGCTGCCACAGGCTGAAGCTTCGTACAGTAACGAAACATTGTTTTCTTTCTGGAGCTGGATCATCTCAGCCATGTTTTCGGCCAGCATTTTTTTATTGGCTGAAACCACATTTTTTCCTTTTTGTAAGGCTTTCTTAACAATGTGATAGGCATCATTGGCATTGTCAATTAACTCTACAATAGTATTGATTTGCGGATCGTTGATGATTTCATCAGGATTATAACAAAACATCTCTTCCGGGAGTGTGCGTTTCTTCTTCGATTTAACACAAATCCGGGCGATTTCGGCATCGAAGGCCGGACTAGTTTTCAGCACATCGTGTAATCCTTGTCCAACAACTCCAAAGCCAAACAGGCCAATTGTAAGTTTTTGTTTCATCTGTTTTTACTTGGTTTTTGCCTCGAATGTCGAGGAAGTAAAACGCACATGAGCCGCTTTTCCCAGGATATTATTGAATTAGCTGGAAAATTAGCAGTTCATGTGTGTTTTTATGGTTTTAATGTTTGCAATGCAAAAATAGGACTTTAGCTTACAATTTTGTAAAAGCCTGAATAAAATCAGCTTTGATGTCTTCGATGTGTTCAATGCCTACCGAAACTCTCAATAATCCAGGTTCTGCCCCTGATGCTTTTTGTTCTTGCAAGGATAATTGTTCGTGGGTTGTAGAAGCAGGATGGATAATCAGTGTTTTGGCATCCCCGATATTGGCTAGGTGACTGACAAGACTGAGGCTATTGATAAAGGCATCAGCCTCTTTGGTGCCGCCTTTTATTTTGAAACAAAATACTCCGCCAAAACCTCTCTTCAGGTATTTCTTAGCTAATGTGTGATATGGACTGGATTTTAATCCCGGGTAATTGACATATTCAACCTGTGGATGTTCCTCTAACCAGGTAGCCAGTTCAAGGGTATTAGACACATGACGATCCACCCGAAGTGATAATGTTTCTAATCCCTGGATCAGTAAGAAAGAGTTAAAAGGACTGATGGCAGGACCAAAATCACGAAGTCCTTCTACCCTCGCCCGTGTGATGAAAGCGATATTGCCAAAGGCACTCCCCTCACCAAAAACTTCCCAGAATTTCATGCCGTGGTATCCTTCTGAAGGCTCTGTAAATAGTGGAAATTTCCCGTTTCCCCAGTTGAAATTTCCCCCGTCAACGATGACTCCTCCGATGGATGTACCATGGCCACCGATCCACTTGGTGGCTGATTCAACAACAATGTTAGCCCCATGTTCCAAAGGACGAAACAGGTACCCGGCTGCTCCAAAGGTGTTATCAACCACTAATGGAATCTTATGCTTTTGGGCGATTTGAGCAATGGCCTCGAAATCCGGAATATTGAAACGTGGATTTCCGATGGTTTCAAGGTAGATGGCCTTGGTTTTGGCATCAATGGCCTGTTCAAATAACGCAGGCTCATCGCCTTCAATAAATTTCACATCAATCCCTAAACGTTTAAATTGTACTTTAAACTGGTTGTAGGTTCCCCCATATAAAAAAGAGGTTGAAACAATGTTGTCGCCGGCTTGAAGAAAATTGGTTAAGGCAATGAATTGGGCTGCCTGGCCGGAGGCTACCGCCAAAGCCCCTACTCCGCCTTCTAAGGCAGCTATCCGCTTTTCGAACACATCGGTGGTAGGATTCATCATCCGGGTATAGATATTTCCAAATTCCTTCAGGCCGAAAAGATTGGCCGCATGTTCAGGATCTTTAAACAAGAAAGAGCTTGTTTGATAAATGGGTACAGCCCTTGATAGGGTAGTTTTATCTACTTCCTGACCTGCATGTAGCTGCAGGGTTTCAAAATGAAAATCAGACATATTATTTAGTTTTATGGTAAATGTTTTCAAACTATAACTTCCCATCATCTGTCCGACGCATCGGCTCTGTGGGGGTTTGTTTGAAAATGGGATTCAGATACGATGCGTCGGGACACTTATTGTGCCATCATCATATTCCACATCATACCCATTGAAAAGGATATATGAAAAGGTGAAACACCAGATGTTTCAGGGAAGAATGAACTTATATGTTTTGCTGTTCTTTTCATATTTAATAGGACACAAATAAAGATAATTCCCCCTTCAATTCAAATAGCGAAGACGAAAAAACACAAAATTGATGTTTCATGTGAATTATGTGCTGGACACAAGCAGCCAATCACCAAGGGGAAACACCTATTCCTAAGCGATAAATATTATTTTTTGGGCGAACGGCCGGGTGCTCCGCTATAGCGCCAGTCACCCGGGCTGTGTGGCGTACGCCGGTGCGTGGGGCTCCTTCGTCGCCTCCGCCCGCCACGCCACATCAGCCCCGGTAACTGCCGGCTGCCGCTGCGCCCCCTGTCGCAGCCCCAACATCCTAAAACGCCCTCATACCCTCAATACTCCTCCCAAAATTAAAAGGTGAGAATCCGAAAAACCGCACACCGAAAAACCACAAACCATAGCACCGCACACCGAAACACCATGCACCGCCCCCCCTCCACAATCGCTGCACAAACACCCAAAAGCACTGCACAACCGTTCCCGAGCGCTACACAATCACCTAAAAGCATTGCACAACCCTTCCCGACCGCTACACAATGGCTCAAGACCACTGCACAAAGACAAAAAAGTGCCACAAAGTCAGACAAAAGCACTGCACAGAGGCTCAAGAGCACTGCACAATGGCTCCCGAGCACTGCACAATGACAAAAGAGTGCCACACTGTCAGGTAAAAGTGCATTATGGTTAAATAAAAGTAAGCCATGAACCCTCTCGGGTAAAAAACATCAGGTTGCAACCCCTTCAAAGATATTCCGCAATCATTTGGCCGAATTATTCCTTTCTGGTTGTTTAAATTTCAATACTTGAATCCATTATCTGAATGCTTAACAGGTTAATCCGCAATCTACCCTTCCCTGATTACTATCCACTAATCCCTGTAAAGGTGATTGGCAGATTTAATCAAGCGGAATAACAGAAGGGTTTCGGGCCATGAATGGAAAAATAGTCACCGAAAAGCAACCTTTTATCAAATGATTCGTCAATAATAGGAACGAAGACTTAATGTCATTATTTTTGCACAATCAAATCAAATAATCATGAAAGGAAAATTGGCGGCCAATAATGTATCGAAAGGAATAAAGAATGTTGACATCCCGGTTAGATTTCTTTTATTTCAGGTTGCCCTTCTGACCTTACTTACAATTTTAGTGGTGATCTGATATGCTGGAATAACCATCGTCGAAACATTGTAGATCAGAGGTCGCGAGAATCAAAAGTTAAATGCCCTGGTAATGATTAAATGCATTACCAGGGCATTTAATTTTAAAGGTCTATTTCAGGGTATTGTGATTTTAGGATATTCAGGTTCTTCGTTATCATTTCATCACGTTGTTTGGCACACAGCTCTGTCCTTCCCGGATCTTCAGGTGTATTTAAAACATAGTCCAGTAATTTGTCGATGGTTGTGGTAGCCACATGCATGCGGGTATCGGAAGAGGCATAATAGATGTAAACTGTTCCGTCCTCGTCTTTTATCCATCCGTTTGAGAATACCACGTTAGAAACATCCCCTACTCGTTCTTTATTTAGAGGTTCGATAAAATGCCCTGACGGACGTTTAATCACCTTAGTGGGATCATTTAAATCAGTCAGGAAGCAGTATAGCGTGTATCGCAGGCCTGCTGCCGTGCGACGGACGCCATGTGCCATGTGGAGCCAGCCTTTTTCAGTTTTTAACGGGGCGGGACCTTGTCCGTTTTTGACTTCCTTAACCGTGTGGTAGGTGCGAGGATCTATCATTACCTCCTCATCGATCACTGCATTTTCCATTGACTCCGTAAAGCCGGCACAAATTCCGCTGTCCCCGGTATCAATGAAAGCCATTTGAGGGCGTGTGTAAATCATGTATTTACCGTTCACAAACTCCGGGTGCAGAACACAATTGCGTTGTTGGGAGGCATTGGATTTAAGATCTGGTAACCGTTCCCAGTTGATTAGATCTTTGGTGCGGGCAATGCCACAACTGGCAAGGGCTGCAGAGCTATCATCCGGTTGGCTTTTATCTTTTCGCTCGGCACAAAACAAACCATAGATCCATCCATCTTCATGTTGGGTCACACGCATGTCGTATACATTGGTTTCCGGATCATCGGTCACCGGCATTATAATCGGATGATCCCAGAATTTAAAATTATCCACTCCGTTGGGACTTTCGGCTACGGCAAAAATTGATTTTACATCAAACCCTTCTGTTCTTAATACCAACAGGTATTTTCCATTGAGTTTTATTGCACCGGCATTAAAAGTGGTATTAATGCCCAATCGTGTCATCAGGTGGGGATTGGTATTATAATCCAGGTCATATCGCCAGAAAACCGGGGCATGATCTCTGGTTACTACCGGGTTTTTATAGCGATTATAGATACCATTTCCTTTCTTTTTTATCTTATTGGGTTTGGTGATTAACTTTCTATGATCTGCAAACAATTGATTAACCTTTCTGTCAAATAGTTCCTTTTCCATAATCAGTGTTTTTTACAGGGATTTATGTTTTAATTTTTTATAACAATTGTTCATTAAACTTTTGCAATGAATTGAAAGACAGTTTGTGCTTGTTTGATGGTTAAAACTTTTAGGATCTTAGTTAATGTAAGACAGTCTAACCTCTATTATCTAAAATCTAACGATCTATTAGTTTTCTTCCAGCTTGTCAAGCCAGTTTTTCTTTAAAATCAAAGAGGTTATCAGGATGATGGCCAATGTAATTGATGCATTTGTGTAATTACGAAGCACCAGGTAAATTGGAAAAATAATGAGTGCCATTTGCCAAACCACGCCAATTGCGGTATTTAGCATATCCCGTTTGAATGAATGATTTTTCTTAAACGAAGGATCTTCTTGTTTTACCAGTTGGTAAATAGGATCCCAGAAGCCCCATGGACGCACATTTTTGTAAAAGGACTTTAGTACCTCTTCATTGTCGGGAGGTGTTAATAAACAACCCAGCAGGGAACCTGCTGTGGAAAGAGGCAGGATAACCAATGGGAAAGCGAGTATTACCGATAAGTCAGGGAATACTTTTGGAACCAGTAATGAGGCTGCCAGGCCGGCAATCATTCCCCAGAAATAACCATACCCGTTAAAACGCCACCAGATCCATTTCAGGAAGTTGGCTGCCGCATATCCTCCAAAGAGGGCCGCCGTAATCCATTGTAAGATGCCATTAATGGAAGACACGAAAAAACCAACCACAATGCCCAGGATAACAACTAAAATGGATGCCAAATAGCTCATGCGCACATAGGTGCGATTTGAAGCATTGGGATTTATAAATTTTTTATAGATGTCGTTCACAATATAAGCAGGTCCGGCATTTACATTTGCAGCAAAAGTGGACATGAAAGCTGCAATTAATCCGGCAAGTATTATACCGAGCACCCCGGCAGGCATAAAATTCTTTAATGCAAAGGGTAATATCTTTTCGAAATCAAGAGTGCTTCCAGATAATAGTTGTTCGGGTTCGAAATACACAAGTGCAATAACGGCCAATCCGGCAATCATCAGGTAGCGGGGAATAAATAGAACAAGGGACACAAATCCGCTCATGATAGCTGATTCTTTGGCCGTTCGTGTGGCCAGTACCCGTTGCATGTCATAACCGGGAACGGGGCCGGCGATACTTACCAGGATGCCTCTGAAAATAACAATCATCATAAAAATGGAGAACAACTCATAGCCGTCACTTCCTATTTTGCTGTTCAGGGCCTGATTAACCTGTTGCGGCAATGTTGTCCATTCGATATCTAATTTCCAACCAAACCAAAGATTATCCCATCCGGCAGGAATAACCTGCTGAAGTTGCTCGGGGGTAACCATGTTAATGGCGATAAAACCAATAATGATGCAAGAAATGGTCATTACCACAAATTGCAGCACCTCGGTCATAACGACACTATACATCCCTCCTTTAACGACATATAAGGTGGTGATGCCCATTATTAACAGGGCATACATTCTTTCCGAAGAGATCGTAATACCGATTATAGAGGTGGATAAATCCCACGGTAGAAACATCCCGGCGAATTTTCCAATGCCTTCAAATGAATAGGCGATAAAGCCAATAACTGCTACCAGGGCAAAGACAACCACACTGATGTGGGAAAGGGTGGTGCCTTTTGAATCCCCAAAGCGTGTTTTTAACCATTCAGCCCCCGTAAGGACGTTAGAACGACGCATCCATACGGCCAGAAAAATCATGAGAATAACCTGGTTCCACACCGGCCAGAGCCAGGGGATAAATACACTCTTGATACCATAAATAAACATGATGGCAACCATCCACATGGTGCCGGTAATGTCAAACATGCCGGATGCATTGGAAAGGCCCAGCATGTACCAGGGAATGGATTTTCCTCCCAGGAAATAAGAATCCAGATTTTTTGAAGCCCGTTTGGAAATAATGAATCCTATAAAGACGGTTAGTACCAGGTAGCCGAATATGATGGCGATATCTACAAATTTTAATGTCATAGTTGGAAGATTAAGAGTAAAAAAATCCGGCAGAATGCCGGATTTTTATCATTTGAATGAATTGTAAAGGGAAAAGACAGTTAGTAAATCAGTTATATTATTGGGTAAATCATCGCCGTAAAAAACAACTCGTTTCTCTTCACCGGGAAGAAGGTCAAAATAGTTGTTACTCCACCAGCCCTTGACCGTTCCCAGGGATAGAAATACGTTTTTACATAAAGTTTTAGAGCTAAGGATGACTTCAATGCTATTGTCCAAACGTTTGGTTGTTAATTTTATGTCGGGTTTTTGGAGCAACATCTTTTTGGGGGATACGAAGAATTGAAAGTTTTCTGCAATCTCTTTCCCATCCTTCTTGAAAACGGTTTTTAGTACAGCTTTTCGTTTATCCAGATTCTGTAAAAATGATGTTACGTTTTGTTCGAAGGCCAGGGTGCTGTTTATGGGCTTGGCATCAATTGCCATAGATTTTGACCACTTAACCTTACCCCCAAAGTCCATTAATGTCATCTCCAACTCACCGCTGGTTGGTTCGAGATTGTCTGAAACGATGAAAACTTTTAGCTGGTCACCCTCGATGTCCGGGGATACGAATATATTGGCAAAGGCTTTACGTGCATAGTAGTGCAGTGCTTTCCAATGGCCATAATAATCTACACTTGACCATGAAACAACCGGCCAGCAGTCATTAAACTGCCAATAAAGGGTGCCCATGCTCACCGGCATGTTTCTGCGGTGTGCAGCAATCCCTGTCATCATACCTTCTGCTTGTAATACCTGACTTAAATACACAAATGACTCAAAATCTTTAGGTGTTTTGTAATCCCGTTTCAGGTATTCCATGATGGTTTCATTGCCGATGGGATGTTTCTGGTGGGTACGCATTACCTTAGACCAGATATCACGATCCTTTGGTTTCGTAAAGGATTTGATTGTGTTTATGTCCGGGAAGGCCTGGAAACCGAATTCACTCATGAAACGACTTACCTTTTGCTTATACATGTCAAACGGTTCTTTTCCCCACCAGACGCCCCAATAGTGGTTATCCCCTTCGGTGAGTGCTTCCTCGTGGCCCCAGCCAAAGGAGGGTGAAGAGGACCAGTAAGCTTTCCCCGGATCTTCTTCTTCTAATATTTCAGGGATTAACTGATGGAACAGATTTTGGTAATGGGTCCATACTGTCAGGGAATCAGCTGCCGAATAACCGCGGGATTTCTGCCACCCCCAGTCGTGCCAGCCATTGGCGATTTCATTATTACCACACCAAAGAACTAAGGATGCATGATTTCTGAGGCGTCGTACGTTTTGCTCTACCTCTACCCTTACATTCTCCATAAAGGTGTCATCTCCCGGGTACATGGCACAGGCAAACATGAAATCCTGCCATACCATAATTCCTTTTTCATCACACAATTCATAGAACAGATCGTCTTCATAGATACCGCCGCCCCAAACGCGAAGCATGTTGTAGTTAGCTTTAACGGCATCATCAATCCGTGCCTCATACTGAGCTTTGGTTAAGCGTGGCAGGAAACTTTCCTGCGGGATGTAGTTGGCTCCTTTGGCAAAAACAGGAATACCATTGAGCTTAAAATAGAAACTCTTTCCTGTTTTATCTTTTTCCTGCACTAGTTCAATGGTTCTTAAACCTATTTTATCTATAGTTTTTTGGATGCCGGCATCAGTTGTTATTTTTGTTTCAACCTTGTAAAGCGTGGCCTTACCCATTCCATTACACCACCACCTTTGGGGTTTGTTGATAACAAAGTTGAGGTTGGTCTTATTTGTTCCTTTGTCCAGAACGACTGTTTGGGTTATGCTTTCAAACTTATTATCGGGGCTGGAAATAGTAAGTTTTGCCTTTCCCTTTTTTGAGGCTTCAACAGTAACAGCTGCTGTCAGCGAAGCATTGTCGTCGGATAATTCTTTTTGAATGAGTTGGACATCTGATATGCGGGCGCTGTTGTAAGTTTCAATGTATACCGGGCGCCAGATACCAGCTGTAATGAAAACAGGTCCCCAGTCCCAGCCAAACTGGTAAGGGGCTTTACGTGAATGCACGCGTTCGTCCTCGGGCAGGCTATACGCCAGTTTGCCGGCTTGCTGTTTGTTATATTTGAGAGGTGATTGAAATCGAATGATGAGTTCATTTGTTCCTTTTTGAAGTAGTTTTTTAATATTCGAGCGATAAGAACGAAACATGTTGGAAGCAGCAATAATCTCTTGTCCGTTTAACTCTACCGTTGCATGGGTATCCAAACCTTCAAATACCAGATCCACTTTATCAGCGGATAATTCTTTATCAATGGAAAATGATGTTTTATAGATCCAATCTTTTTCGCCTATCCACTTTAGTGAATCTTCATTGCTTCGGTAGAATGGGTCATCAATAACTTTGTTGTCGAATAAGTCGAGGTGAACAACACCCGGTACTGTTGCCGGCAACCATTCTGTTTTATCGGCTTGTGAAAATTGCCAGTTTTGATGAAGAAAACGTTGTGTTACCAGTGGTGCCTCACTTCCTGGTTGGCATCCAAATCCCACTAAAGAAATAAACGCGAGTATTAAAAAATCCAGTCGTCGCATATCTGTATCGTTATCGGTTTTTTACGGGTTAAAAATAGGTGTAAAATAAAAAAGGGAGCTGCCTCTAAAATGGGCATTGCTCCCTGTATGTTTATTTGTTCGTTCAAATGTTTACTCTCTCCTCGGGGCGTTTTTGCCTGCTTATTTACCGGGTAATGATGCTGCAGAACTCCATAGATCTTTATTAGGGCGAGGACCCATTTCAAATTCCAGGGTACCACCTTCCATTATTTGTTTATGGGTAATTAAGCCTTTCGAAAGTGGTTTGTCATTCAACTTGGCAGATTGAATATAGATGTTTTTTTTGGTAATATTTTTGGCAGATATGGTAAAAGTCTTGTCATTGGGAAGATTGATGGTGGCTTTCTTCCACAGGGGTGTTCCTATGATGTAGTTACCATCAGCCGGATTAACCGGATAAAAACCCAATGAGCTAAATACAAACCAGGAGGACATTTGTCCGCAATCCTCATTGCCACAATGACCGTTTGGTACGGGATGATATTGGGTTGTCAGTATTTCATGAATCCGCTCCTGTGCTTTCCAAGGTTTGCCCAGGTAATTGTAGAGATAAGCAACATGGTGGCTTGGCTCATTTCCGTGGGCATATTGTCCGATCATGCCGGTAGAGAATATGGGCAATTCGTCATCTTCCTTCGGATGGTAGGTAAACATACTATCCAGCTTGGCCTCGAAAGGTGTGGGGCCACCGGTGATGTCAATTAAGCCGTGAATGTTTTGAGGGACAAACCAGAAATAGTGCCAGGCATTACTCTCGCAGAAATGATCGGTGTAATCTTTGGCAGTGAAGTCTTCCAGGAAACGGCCATCCTTGTAACGGGGACGCAGAAAAGAGGAGGCTTTATCATAGTGGTTGCGCCAGTATTCTGATCGTTTCATGAAATAATTGTAGTCATCGGTTTTGCCAAGAGCTTTTGCAAATTGAGCAATACACCAGTCATCGTAGGCATACTCCACCGTTTTAGAAACCGACCAGTTCTCATGGTCAAAAGAGATGGGGACATAACCCAGTTCGCGGTATTCTTTAATACCATGGTCATCATCCATCGCATTTGATTTACAGGCTGCATACGCCTCCTCGGGATCAAAACCACCGATACCTTTAAAGTAAGCATCCACAATAACGGGCACCGCATGGTAACCAATCATCATGTTTGTTTCATTGCCCTGCATGGACCAAACAGGGGATAAACCTGTTTCGCGATAGTGACTAATCATCGATTGAATCATATCCTCTACCCTATTGGGATGCATAATAGTGTAAAGCGGATGAGCAGCCCTAAAGGTATCCCATAAAGAGAAGGTGTCGTATTTATCGTATCCTTCGGCTTTGTGAAATTTACCATCAGCGCCTTTGTACATGCCATCCTTATCGCTTAATAAGGTAGGTGCCAGCATGGATTGATAAAGAGCGGTATAGAAGGTTTCTTTTAATGTTTTGTCGTAGGATTTAACATTGATCTTTTGAAATTGATCTTCCCATTTATCAGAGGCCTGTTTTCTTGCTTTGTTGAAATCCCAATGGGCCATTTCTGATTCAATGCTTTTTCTGGCACCATCAATACTAGCGGTGGACAGTCCTACTTTCACGACTACTTGTTCCTTCTTACCGGTGGCAAAATAGGTACGTACCTTAGTGTTTTTTGATCTCACATGGTCAGTATCTACCTTTTCATTGTTTAGGAAGAGCTCATAACGGGAGAATGGTTTTGAAAACTTCGCTACAAAGAAGACACGTTGATCGGGGGCCCATCCGGAAGAGAAACGATATCCCACAATGGTTTGCTCGTCTTCAATTCTCAAATAGGTATCGGTGGGTGCATCCCAGTTGAGTGCATACCCAAGATCAAGGATGAAACCACTTTGTTCATCCTTTGGAAAGGTATATTGGTGTATACCGCATCGACGTGTGGAGGTTAGTTCAGCATTAATGCCATAATCTTCTAAATAAACCTGGTAATAGCCCGGTTCGGTTTGTTCTTTATCATGGGAGAAACGGCTATAGGGACGATTGCCATTCTCTTCTATTGTTTTAATGGATTTAGAATTGACTGGCGATAAAAGAATATCATACAGATCTCCTGCACCGGTTCCGGTGAGGTGCATGTGGCTGAATCCTGTAATGATGGTATCCGGATAATAGTAGCCGGCAATACGATCCCATCCAGGTATTCCGATATCAGGGCTTAGTTGAACCATTCCAAAGGGGACGGAGGCACCCGGGTAGGTATTTCCTGGACCATCGGTGCCCATAAATGGATTCACATATTTAGTCAATCTGTCCTTTGAATGCACTT
Organism: Marinilabiliaceae bacterium JC017; assembly: GCA_004296775.1. Taxonomy (GTDB): domain Bacteria; phylum Bacteroidota; class Bacteroidia; order Bacteroidales; family Marinilabiliaceae; genus JC017. The sequence continues at coordinate 42,509 of RHGE01000004.1, read as the reverse complement.
TTCTGGAGCCAGTTTGACAACCAGCTGCCATAAGCATTGTGGCGAAAAAGAAAATAAATAGTTGCTTCATCTTATAAACGATATATTATTGTTCTACGATTATTTCATCTACAAAAATCCAGGGACGATTTCCTGCACCGGCATGCCATTCCGGTAAGGTCTCAACACCTTTAGCGGTGACTTTGATGTATCTGGTTCGTTGATTGATTTTTTTTGAAATATTTTCTATCCGGGTGATGTTACCATGCTCCGATAAGGTTGGATTCTTTAAAATATCAATAACGTTATAATTACGTCCATCAGAAGAGATGGCTATTTCCACCTTTTCTGGCGGGAAGATCCAGGAACTGGTATTCTGAAGAAATCCGATGTGTAGTCGTGCTATTTTTTTTGTGGCACAAAGGTCAATAATGGCCTCTACATCGGTATTGAACCCTAACCATTCGCCATCCTGGTAATTGTCAGATCCGATTGCCCCATCCAATAACGTGTTAATTCCTTTAGCGGGGTAGTTTTCTGAGGCCGGCCAGGTCAGGTATAGTCTCGGACATGCTGATGAGGTTTCCTTGAATAGTGCTTTGATGTAATGCCTGTTGAAAACTTCACTGGGTTGCATGCCGTCTTTAAAAGCTTTGGCCTTCAGATCCGTGGTTTTGGTCAGTTTGATCGGATGCCGGTAGGTTTTGCTTTCTGCAGAGGGCTCTGTACCATCGAGCGTATAGTGAATGGCAGCACCATCGGTGTTGCACAATAGCTTTACTTTTTTATTTCTTCGAAACAGCACCAGGTTGTCTTGGGTGTAAGGCACAAAAACCAATGATTCTTCCAGTGGTTTGGTTGCTAATTCATCCGGTGTCGCCTGACTTATGGGGCGGTTTGCCTGAGCTTGTCCCCACGATTTATTTGGGGTGTTGCTCATATTAAACTGCAGGGTGCCTCCCTTTAATATATCTTCATGAGTCAGATAACTGTTAGAATATACTTCTCCATTTAAGGTAGCAGCCGTGATGTAGTTATTTTTACTGGCAGCTCCGGGAGCTTCAATAGTGAAGGTGTTACCATTCTGAAGTTGAATGATGACTTTGTCAAAGGCGGGGGAACCAATAATGTATTGTCCGTCTCCCGGGTTGACAGGATAAAAACCCATTGCTGAAAAGATATACCAGGATGACATTTGACCGCAGTCTTCATTTCCGCACAATCCATCCGGGCCTGATTTATACAGGGAATCCCTGATGAGTGTTACTTTTTTCTGAGTTTTCCAGGGGGCACCGACATAATTGTATAGATAAGCCACATGGTGGCTTGGCTCATTTCCCTGGGCATATTGGCCAATCAGGCCGGTGATGTCAAGGGCATGTTCATTGGTTCTGACAGGTTCGAGACTGAATAATTCATCTATTTTTTCAACAAATGCTTCATCACCCCCATATAGTGCCATTAAGCGATTGATGTCATGGGGGGCAAAAAAGGTGTATTGCCATGCATTTCCTTCGGTGTATTCACCGGAACCCAGGATGCTGCTTTCAATGGGGTTAAACGGTGTTTTCCAGTTGCCGTTGGCTTTTCGTCCGCGCAGGAAACCTGTTTTGGATTCAAACAGGTTCTTATAATTCTGGCAGCGTTTGCTAAAATAGAGGTAATCTTCTTCTTTATTTAATGCTTTTGCCATTTGTGCAATGCACCAGTCGTCATAGGCATATTCGATTGTTTTGGAAACGCTGTTTCCTTCCCTCTCCATGGGGATAAAGCCCAGGTTTTTATAGTCCTTTAAGCCTAAGTTATTCTGCATGGCTGATTTTTTCATAGCTTCAAAAGCCAACTCGGCATCGAAGTTTCGAAAGCCTTTTTGATAAGCATCCCAGATAACCGGAATTGAATGATAACCGATCATGGTGCCGGTTTCATTTGCTGCCAGCTCCCAAACGGGGAGCAAGCCATTTTGCTGGAATTGAACCAGCATGGTGTTGATAAAGTCAGCGTTTTTATTGGGTGCCACTAACGTAAACAGCGGGTGGGCAGCACGAAAAGTATCCCAAAGAGAGAAAATGTGGTACATGGCATGCTTATCGGTTTGATGGATCTTTTGATCCATTCCGCGATAGCGCCCATCTACATCAGAAAAAAGATTGGGTGTCAGCAGACTATGATATAAAGCGGTGTAAAAAACTGTTTTCTTCTCTTCTGTTCCCCCTTCAACTTTTATTTTCTCAAGCGACTTCTCCCAGGTTTTCTGTATTTTATTTTTATAACGTTTGAAGCTCCAATGGGGGGCTTCTTCTTTCAAATTCTTATAGGCGCCATCAATATCTACTGCCGAGATAGCTACTTTCACCATTATCTCTTCGTCGTTGGTAGTGGTGAAATCTAAAATTGTTTTGGTGTATTGGCCTTTTGCTTCGCTCTTATCCTTGATTTCTTCTCCGTCAGCATTGATCACATAACTCCTGAACTCTTTTGAAAAGCGGGCCACAAAATAAACGTATTGATCGGCTGCCCACCCTTGTGAATGGCGCATCCCTATCACTTCGCTATTCCCGTTTACTTTAATCCAGCAGTTTTTGGGGGAATCAGATATGCCATGCTTCAGATCTATAATGAACCGGGATTTTTTAGATTTGGGAAATTCATACCGGTGAATCCCCACTCGTGGTGTCACGGTCATTTCAGCCTTAATGTCATAATCATCCAGGTGTACGGCATAATAGCCGGGTGATGCTTGTTCCTGGTCATGGGAGAAGCGGGAACGATAACCGGCATCGGGATTTGCCTTGGTACCGGGCTCCCATTTCCTGGAACCGGTAAATGGCATAATTAATATATCACCTAAATCGGCACCGCCGGTACCTGACAAGTGAGTATGGGAAAAACCTATGATGGAGCTATCTGAATAGTGATAGCCACTACACCAGTCCCACCCTTCGGTTCCGGTGTCAGGACCGAGTTGCACCATGCCAAAAGGAGAGGCTGCTCCCGGAAAGGTGTGTCCATGTGTGTCTGTACCAATGAAAGGGTCTGCATATTTCATCAACTGGTTTTCCTCCTTTAAAGAACAAGAAGAGAGAAGTATGCAGTAAATAACCGTAAGTAATAGGGGTCGAGTCATCATGTTATTTTTGGAGTTTATTTTTAGTGCAATAGTTTGTTGTTGTTTCGGAATTCTCTGATAAGCAATTCATGTTTTTAAGTATTGGTTAAAAAATTGTTGCCTTATAAGTGAATCAGATGTCAATCAGGTTTGAGTTCATGATCTAATATCTAGATCTACTGTTAGTACACTTTTAATGCCAAATTCCCCACCTTTTACCGATAAAGAAAGGGTGTTTTTTAAAGGGAAATCATGCGAATAGGTGCAGATAATCGATGTTTCACGTGAAAACAAATCTAAATTTAACTTTTAATCTATGAATATTCCAGTGAACCGGATTTAAAAAATTCATAGAATATTTGTTTCCTGTAGGTTAAAAAATTGAAAAATTAGCATCTTTGCCGGTGAAAAAGCAACTGTAGGAAAGGATGGTAGTTAGATGTGATAAATGTCACACTCAAGCCATTGAAAATTATTACACGTTATGAGTTATTCTTTGTTTGATTTTTTAACGCTAGTGGGGTCGTTGGGCCTTTTCCTGTTTGGGATGAAGACGATGAGTGAGGCCCTTCAGAGGGTGGCTGGTGCACGTATGCGTAAGATCTTATCAGCGATGACATCAAACCGGTTTTTTGGTTTGATCACCGGGTTTCTGGTAACTACCATCATTCAATCATCATCTGCCACAACCGTGATGGTGGTGAGTTTTGTTAACGCCGGACTGATGTCCCTGGTAGAATCTATCGGCGTTATTATGGGAGCCAATATCGGTACTACTGTTACCGGTTGGATTATTACTCTGTTTGGGTTTAAGGTGAACATTAGTGCTTACGCGTTACCATTAATCGGTATTGGTCTGCCTTTGATCTTCTCTAAATCAACACAACGCCGGTCATGGGGGGAGTTCCTGGTTGGTTTTGCTTTGCTGTTTTTAGGGTTGGAATATCTTAAGGGTGCTGTGCCTGATATCAAACAAACCCCGGAAGTTTTAAGTTTCCTTCAGGAATATACTAACCTGGGTTTTGGTTCAACACTTATTTTCCTAGCTATTGGAACAATACTGACCATTGTTATACAGTCATCAAGTGCCACCATGGCTTTGACTTTTGTGATGTGTAACCAGGGGTGGATTCCTTTTCATCTGGCGGCTGCTATGGTAATGGGGGAAAACATCGGGACTACGGTGACGGCTAATATTGCCGCTTCTGTTGGAAATATATCAGCTAAACGAGCTGCGCGCGTCCATCTGTTATTTAACCTGTTAGGGGTGATCTGGATGTTGGCTGTGTTTACGCCTTTTGTCGACATGATTGTTACTTGGGTGACCAAGACCAATGGTGTTTCGCCAACCGAGTCGGCTGCTGCTATTCCTACTGCTTTGTCTATCTTCCATACTACTTTTAATGTCATGAACTCGCTTATTTTTGTTTGGTTCGTGCCGTTATTTGAGAAAGCGGTGGTAAAAATGGTACCTACCCAGGAAACCGAAGAGGAGGAGTTCAGGTTGAAATTTATTACCACGGGTATGTTGTCAACGGCTGAACTATCGTTGTTTCAGGCCAGGAAAGAGTTACAGTTTTTTGCCAAGCACACCAATAAGATGTTTGGGTTTACACGCAAACTCATTAAAGAAAAGAAGGACTCAAAATTCAATAAAATCTTTTCCCGTGTCGAGAAGTATGAAGGAATCAGTGATAATGTGGAGGTTGAAATTGCCAATTACCTCTCTTCTGTTAATCATGGTAAATTAAGTGATTTAGGACGTAAGCGTGCCCGGGCCATGTTAAAACTGGTTAGTGATTTGGAGAGTATTGGTGACAGTAACTATAATCTGGCCAGAACCATGAATCGCATGCGTGACATGAAGGTGAAGTTTGAGCCGATGATTATGGAAAAGCTGGATCTCATGTTTAACCTGGTAGATGAGTCTTTAATTGTGATGCAGGAAAACCTCAATAATGAGGATGATATGGTGAATATGACTAAAGCCCGACAGGTTGAATCTGAAATCAACAATTACCGGAATCAATTAAAGATTGAGCACCTGGATAACCTTAAAAATGGGGTTTATACTTATGAAGCGGGTATCATCTTCAATGATCTGTTCTCGGAATGCGAAAAATTGGCGGATTATGCCATCAATGTTTCCGAAGCGCTGAGTGAAATAAAAGGATAAAATTAATATCAGCATATGTAATAAAGCAGCCTTTAAGATTAAGGCTGCTTTTGTTTTTTAGGGCTTCTTCCCTCCCCCACAATATCAAAGGCATGTAATATCAAACATGTTTCAAAATGGCTATTGTATGATGCCAATAGATGATTAAAGACCAATTAAAAGCATAGTGCACTAAGTGGTCATTTTAATCACTGATCGGTATAAAATCTACTTATGATTGGTTTCAAGGAATTTGTTAATGATTGGTTCCGCCTGTTTTAGATCTGATTCTTGAATAAATAGATCAATAGCAGTAGGCGTGCCGCCAAAAAATCCAGCTGTTATTCCTGATTGATAATCATTTTGGATGATGGCAGCAATGTCGTTTTCTTCTAATACTCCTTTTAAAAGAACTACGGAAATTTCACTTCCGCTATAGATGTTCACAAGGTTATTTTCTCCGGTCATTTTTTGTCTTCTTTAGTTCAGTTATTAGATATTTAGTGACACACAAATCTAATTTTTTATTTTAACAACAAGGTATCAGACACCGTATTGCAATTACAGAAGACGGTATCTTTAAAATCTTTTGGGTAACTCGAGTACCATATATTGGGATTTTCTTCTGAACGCTGATAAGAAAACATGTCTAAATCATCATCTTCACAATCTTCAGCCAATATGTCGGAAGAAAAACCAGTATGATCTTCGGGATGAGAAATAAAATAAGAAGTGCAACATGTTTTTTTGTAAAAACATAGATAGTACGTTGTTATTTCATGATTTAGAGAACACAAGTTTTTACCGTATTTCCTCAAATAATTTAGTTTGCAATTATTTATAATTTTTCTGTCTTGAGGAGGATATTTTATAAGTACAACTTCTTTATAAGCTCCAATTCTTGAGGCTTCTTCACCACTCAAAAGGGGTAATGGAATAAACTCCGGTTCTCGCCTTATTGTAAGATTAAAAATAGAGAAGAACACCAGCAATAGAATGCCTATTAGAATTAAATGCTTTTTCTTCATTAGTCTATAAATACGTTTTATTTATCTCATGAACCTTACCAGTTTTATTATTCTCCCATAGGCGTATCCTATTTGTTAGCAGGTTTCATGAGATAATTGGTTTGTTGTAAGATTTATAATGCTTTGAACCGATCAGGGTTGTTTAAAACATCGTTTGTTTCTCTCCTTTTTTTCAGTTCCTCCCGCCCTTCATTTAAATTGCCGGAGAACTGTTTTTGGAAGGTGATTTTGGTAATGAAAGGTTAATCTCAACAAATTTCAAAGATTTTTACTCTTCCTCTATATTTGGTGTATTACCAAACCAACCAAAAGAATTTGCATTAACTAAAGTGTTATTTTCCACAAAGCGAACCTCTCCCGTTTCAGTATGGATCCATACTCCTGTTAGGTACGCTTCATTTAACTTAAGTTTAACGTGTTGAGGAAAAATGTAATTACTATCTACGATGAAAAAAAGACTAAACGACCTTTGGGAATTATTCGCTTTGTAATATTCAATTTGTAATTCCCAGGCTTGTTCTTTGCTTATTTTAGCATTCTTTTCATGTGCCTCAAATTCTTTTGTGCCGTAATAGAGGATCTTTTTAAATCCCGGGGTCTTAGCTGGTTTCTTGTTATTACAAGCGGAAAGTGCGACCAAGAGGCAAACTATTATATACTTTTTCATTTATTATCTGCTTTAAATACAATGAACTCCTTTAAAACCATTTGCCCGCAATAAATACGAGCAAAAATGGTAACAATTAAGAAGGTTGATTACTCAAACTCAACAAATTTCAAAGATTTTTACTCTTCATCTATATTTGGGAATTTTCCATACCAACCATCAGAATTTAGATTAACTATAGAGTTGTTTTTCACGTACCGGACTACTCCAGTTTTTGTATTTACCCAGACACCAGTCAAACGGGCTTCATTTAATTTGCGCCTGACATATTGGGGAAAAACATAGTTTCCATCAACAATGAAATAAAGTCTACATAAATAAGACAGGCTATCTGGTTTGAAATATTCAATTTGTAATTCCCATGCTTGTTCTTTGTTTATTTTAGTATTCTTTTCATGTGCCTCAAACTCTTTTGTTCCGTAATAGAGGATCTCTTTGAATCCCGGGGACTTAGCTGGTTTCTTGTTATTGCAAGCAGAAAGTGCAACCATGAGGCAAACTATTATATACTTTTTCATTCATTATCTGCTTTAAATACAATGAACTCCTTTAAAACCATTTGCCCGCAATAAATACGAGCAAAAATTATAACGATTAAGAAGGTTGATTACTCAAACTCAACAAATTTCAAAGATTTTTACTCTTCATCTATATTCGGTGTGGCACCAACCCAACCCATGGAATTTGCATTAACGAAAGTGTTATTTACTACAAAACGCACCTTTCCCGTTTCAGTATGTACCCATACTCCTGTTAGATAGGCTTCATTTAGCTTAAGCATAGTGTGTTGAGGAAAGACATAATTACTATCAACAATAAAATGAAGTCTGGATATATAATACAGGCTATCAGGTTTGAAATATTCAATTTGCAATTTCCAGGCTTGTTCTTTACTTATTTTAGCATTCTTTTCATGTGCCTCAAACTCTTTTGTTCCGTAATAGAGGATCTCTTTAAATCCCGGGTTCTTAGCTGGTTTCTTATTATTGCAAGCGGAAAGTGCGATCAAGAGGCAAACTATTATATACTTTTTCATTTATTATCTGCTTTAAACACAATGAAGCTAAACGAGAACTCCTTTAAAAACCATTTGCCCGCAATATATGCAGGCAAAAATGGTAACACTTATTAGGATTGCTTTTTTAATTTTCTTTTTCACATTTATTTATTTTAACAACAAAGTGTCTGGCATAGTATTGCAATTACAGAAGACGGTATCTTTAAAATCATTTGGAAAACTCGAATACCACATATTGGGGTTTTCTTTTGAACGATGGTAGCCAAACATTCCCAGATCATCATCTTGACAATCTTCATCTATCATATAGGATGAAAAACCACCCGGATCTTCAGGATGTGTGATAAAGTAGGAGGTACAGCATGTTTTTCTATAAAACGAAAGAAAGTACCTGGTTGTATTTAAATCTAAAGAACACAAATCAATTGCTTGATTTTTCAGGTAATCATACTTAAGCTGTTGTAATAATGCTCGGTTTTTTGGAGGATTCTTAATCAATACAGCTTCGGTGTAGGCGTAGATTGGACCATTTATCCCATATTTTGCCACTTCTTCACCACTCAAAAGGGGTAATGGAATAAACTCCGGTTCTCGCCTTATTGTAAGATGAAAAATAGAGAATAACACAAGCGATAGAATGCCAATTAGTATTAAATGCTTTTTTTTCATTAGGGGAAGTGTTTTTTACCATAAAGACAGGGTGTCCGACACCGTATTGCAATTACAAAAGACGGTATCTTTAAAATCTTTTGGGTAACTCGAGTACCATATATTGGGATTTTTCTCCGAACGTTGGTAGTAAAACATATCTAAATCATCATCTTCACAATCTTCAGCCAATATGTCGGAAGAAAAACCAGTATGATCTTCGGGATGAGTAATAAAATAAGAAGTACAACATGTTTTTTTATAAAATGCAAGAGAATATATTGTCTTTTTTACACCCAATGAGCACAAGTCTATTCCATGTTTCCTTAGGTAGATAAGCTTAAGACTGTCCAATATCACTTTATCTTTTGGTGGATTTTTTATTAAAACTACTTCTCGAAAGAAGCTACTTCTTGAATTAATTTTACCACTTAATAGTGGTAATGGAATAAACTCCGGTTCTCGCCTTTTTGTAAGTTGAAAAATAGAGAATAACACAAGCAATAGAATGCCTATTAGAAATAGATTCTTTTTCTTCATTAGTCTATAAATACTTTTCATTTATCTCATGAAACTCACCAAATTTATTATCCTCCCATAGGAGTATCCTATTTATTAGCGCGTTTCATGAGATAATTGTTTTGTTCTGAGATTTATAATGCTTTGAACCGATCAGGATTGTTTAAAACATCGTTTGTTTCTCTCCTTTTTTTCAGTTCCTCCCGTCCTTCATTTAAATTGCCGGAGAACTGTTTTTGGAAGGTGATTTTGGTAATGAAAGGTTTGTAGCCACGCAGGTGCTGTAGCGTAAACCAAAGGGAAAATGTTAACCGAGCCTGACCAATGATGTTAAAATATTTTTCCAGATCACTTTTATCCAATCCAAAATGATCCCAGAGGGTAACCTCATAGGAAATGGTATAATCTTCCCCTTTCAATTTAAAGTCTTTTAAGTGTACCTCTGTTGCCCAAATATCATTGGTGGCAATGGTTTCGCCCGAAAGGACATTCCATTTTTTATTAAATGCACTATACATCGGTCTCATAAAAGCTTGAAATCCATCTTTTAGATGTTTTCCTTTTTGGCCATTTTTCCTATCGTCATAAGTAAAATCAGGCTTGTTATTGATTAAAGAACTTAATTTGCCATTGCTACCTTTTATCTTTTCAGCCATAAAGTCCTCCAAGTTTTGGCAATAATCAAGTGTTTCAGGATGGTTTTCGATGTGTTGCGTTAGCACTTCATCTTCATAAACACCTCCTTCATTACGTTTAAACTTTGCAATCATCCGGCGAAGATTTCCTTCCAATTCTCCTGTGGCAAACCACCTGCAAGCTGTTTCTTCGAATCCGTTAAAGAGTTGGTTATCATCGGGGCAATTTTCATCCAGATATTTAACCAGGGCACCTGATGTAATATCTTCAGGAACATTTAATCCCAACCAATGAGATGCTGTTCTAATGGTGTTTATCACTTCCAAAAAGGTGTAAGTTACCGGATCAATATTATAATCGATATTGTATATTTTCTCTTTACTATAGATGGCTTTGGTCCGATAGCTATTATCTGACGTTGGCTCCATCTTGTTAGTTAACTCAAAATGGGGGTTATCATGTCCTGACAGTTCCTGACGGTTGCTCAGTACAGGTAAACCAAAATTCTGGCTGTTATTTATGTAATTTGTTTTGAAAAACTCAATTTCTTCTTTGGTATACACGCTACCTTTGTTGATATGTTTACCGTAGCCATAGGTTAAGTCTTCGGCTATATCATCTCCCTGTTTGTTGAGCCCGGGTATTTTATATCTATCCACGCAAAATGGTATTTTAACCAAAGCTGTTTCCACATTAACCTCATTCACCAGCGCATCGCTGTAGGCATATATTTTGACTTTTTCACCTTGCCTGAAGGATATTTTCATGCAGGCTTTTCTGGCATCTATATATTTCTCGATGGTTTGGGCACTCTCTATGGCACCTTCGTCTGTTTGCTGTGACCAATGAATGCCGGCCAGCTCCTCTTCTGTTGGTTTCCTTGAGTACTGTGTAGCTTTATAGGAGTAGGTAACTCCGGGGATGAGCTCGTCCACCAGCTTATTTTGGTCATTAAAGGGGCCTTCTACTTTTTTAACGGTTAATTCCCGGGGTTCCTCTGTCTTTTCAACAGGTGACTGGTTTGCTGTTCCGGGATTGCTCTTTAACACACTCAAATCAGTGACTTTCCAGTGTTTTTCTACCACAGGGACGCCATTTTGAACGATGATGGCTGGCGACAGTTGGATGTCTGTTTTTATGGGTTGGTTGTTTACCGCATCGAAATAGGTGTGGTGTTTCACGCACAGGGTGTCGTAGAGCTCAATGGTGCGGCTTTTGCTGTTGTATGGGATGGGATAAAAGACAAGGGTTACCTTCTTTAATTGCATGTTGTGTTTCCAGGCATTGTTATGCACGGCCCATCTAAAGAGATGCGGGTCTTTGGTGGTTTCATAGGTGATGTTAAATATGCCGCCCAGGGGTTTGCAACACGGGTAACCATTGGGATTAGTAGCTTGGCTGTACCCAAAGTCTAGTTTTAGTATGTTGTATTCGCAGTCGTCAACATACATTTTTGCTTGTACACTCATTTTTATGATTAAGTTTTTTTAATTCACCTGGCGTAGCTTGTTGGGTCATTTGATGCGGTTGTTTCTATTCTAAAAGCCAGCTGGATGCTGTATGCTCCGGGAATACTTGCCGGGCAAATGCTATTGCTTAACAAGCTACGAAGGTTGTGGTTATTTTTTATTGGTTGTTTTGTGGCTGATAAGAAACAGGCACCGCTTGTACGGTGCCTGTCTGAAATACGGTTTGTGATAATGTGACAGCTATTTTTTCTGCTATCCTGTAATTAGTGTCTTATCTAATCTTTTTGTCTTGATACTTGATACTCAAATCTGGTGACTTTTCTGGCTTGTCCGGGTAAGGTCTCCGATCTGTCTATCTGTTCAAAGATTATTCTTCGTCGCCATTATCTTTTTTTGGGCCTCGTAAATCCACAATGATGCGGCTGGCCTTGTAGGCGTTATAGGCTTCAGGGTTGTTTTGTTTCAGCAGTAGCATGAGTTTGTCGGCTTTGTCGCGCAACAGGTGATTCATCTGGTCAATTATTTCAGCGAGCCGGGCTGTGGCCTGTGAACGGGTTACGATGGCCGAACGTGGGGATGCAATGAGGGCTGCGAAATCATCAATCTCTTTTTTCAGCTTCACAATCATTTCCGGGGTGGTGCCATATTCGGTCAGGCTGCCATCAAGTTTAGCTGCCTCTGCATGGATGTTCAGGCAGGTTGTTTTGCGGCCTTCATCGTTCATTTGTCGCAGCTCCGAGGGTGATATGGATACGCGTGCCTGAAGGTCGGGCAGGTTGTTGTCGATGGCATACACGTAGATGGCTGCGGCCATTTGAACGGTATCCTGTATCATTTCGGCTTCTTCTTTGATTTTTAAGGCGCTGGTGCCGGTGGTTTGACCTGCTTGTATCATCTGAACCTGGGTGAGTTCGCCAAATAGCAGGGAGAATTGGTTGGTTGTGGCAGCAAGGGCCGGAATGGCTTGGATGGCTGCCTGGTGTGTGTTAAAAGTGGTTTGTGTTGCCGTAAACATGGCGACGTGATTTCTTTGGGTCTGGTTCATAATCGTAAATATTTAAGTTAACTATATCAAAGGTAATAAAGCTGATGATATTACCATTATATGATAATAGTTTAGATTAGTTATAAACTAACGGGCAAGGCTGGTAATAAACACCTTGGAGTGTAGTCAGGGTGGGGTTTTGAGGGTGTTTGTGGTTATATTATTGTATTAATGATCCGGTGGTGTGTTGATGATTGTATAGCGTAATAATAACAGGGTTTTCCGGTTGTTTTTCGATGTTATTACTTAATAGGATCATATGAGTGAAATGGGATAAGAGAAACCGAAAACAATAATTGGTGAGGAAGGGTTTCTGATTGTTTCGTTAATTGTACTTGTTTGGTAGTAGGTGATCTGGGAGTGGTTATCGCCCATTTGATCTTTAATTATGGTATTTGAAGCTGCTTTTCTGTTAGCCTGATCATTTAAGATGAAATAGTGAGCGGTGAATCAGTGAACTTAAGGTGTGACTATGGAAATGTGAACCGCGGTTGTGGTTGTTGAAGCAAGGATTTAGGCACCCTGATATTCAATTATGGCAACCTGAGATGCGATCATGGGAGTCTTAGATGAAAACATGGAAGGCGAAGATGCAATCATGACAGGTAAAGCAAGGGTTTAGGCACCTTGACATTCAATTATGGTACCCTGAGATGTGATCATGGGAGTCTGAGATGAAAACATGGCAGTCAAAGATGCAATTATGGCAGTCGAAGAAAGGGTTTAGGCACCTTGATATTCAATTATGGTACCCTGAGATGCGATCATGGGAGTCTGAGATGAAAACATGGCAGGTGAAGATGCAATTATGGCAGTCGAAGAAAGGGTTTAGGCATCTTGACATTCAATTATGGTACCCTGAGATGCAGTCATGGGAGTATGAGATAAAAACATGGCAGTCGAAGCAAGGTTTTATGAGATTACCAATGAACTTGATATAAGTAGGTCTATTCAAAACAATCAGTTAAAGGCAATATATCTCGAATAGGCTTTTTTTAGGCTACTCCTGAAAAAACATAGGTACTCTGACTTTTAATGTTGACATTTTAAGTTGAATGTTGGAAGGGAATGATTGTAAGTAATTCGCCATTTTTTTGGCTGTAGGATGCAGTTGTTCTATAGGTCTCTTTTTTCTTCTTTTTCGTTAAAGGATTTATATCTATCATCTAATAGATGACTGCTACATCAGGATACTGAGTAAAACAAGGAAGAAGCCGGTTGCAAAGCCGGCATAAATTTGTGCCGGGGAGTGTGCTTTCAGGTATAAGCGCGCGGTGCCAATCAGGCCGGCAATCACCAGGGCTATGGAGAACCACACCCACAGGTCGAGGCCGAAGCGCAGGGATAAGGCTAAAATACCTCCGGTCAGGCCGCCGATCCCTATCATGTGAATACTAATTTTCCAGAAAAAAGTGATGATGAGCGCTGAATAGACGGCGATGAGGGTGGCCAGGACATAACTTTCCAGGAAGGGGGGAATGGACGGAATGCGTTTTAGAAGAAAATAGCCCAGAAAATAGAAAAAGCCGGCGGTAAAGATGGGCATGATGCGCTCGCGCCGGTTCTCCATGTAAACATTTTTGATGACCTTCAGCATTAAGAAAAGTGGTATCAGGGTGATGGGCAGCAGGCAGGAACTGATGAAAACCACCAGGTAGATGATGCGTCTCAGTTCTATGGGCATAAATGAGATGTGGCTTCCGGCGTTGAAGATGAGAAAAAGACCGATAGTGGGCATCAGTAATGGGTGGAAGAGAGTGGAAATTATTCTTGAAAATAGTTTCATTGGTTCAATTATTAGTATTGGGATTATGCCTGCAGGGATAAGTGTTTGATAACATCATGAAAGAACGATGGCTGGCATCAATTGTTTCGTGGGGGTATCATTATCCAGTTGCTTAAAGCTCTTTTCGTAGTCGTGCCACCGGTATGTTTAGTTGTTCCCGGTATTTGGCCACGGTACGGCGGGCAATGTTGTAGGATTTTTCTTTGAGGATGACCGCCAGTTTTTCATCAGTCAAGGGTTTTCGCTTGTCTTCATTGGCGATGCATTCTTCCAGGATCTTTTTAATTTCCCGGGTACTCACCTCTTCCCCTGTATCGGTTTGCATGCCCTCTGAAAAGAAGTACTTAAGGGGAAATATGCCAAAATGGGTTTGTATGTATTTACTGTTCGAAACCCTTGAAATGGTAGAAATATCTAATTGCGTAAGTTCGGCAATATCTTTCAGGATCATGGGGCGCAGCTCTTTTTCATCGCCTTCTTTGAAGTAGTCTTTCTGATAGGTTAAGATGGCATTCATAACGGTTAGCAGGGTATTCTGACGTTGCCGGATGGCATCAATGAACCATTTGGCAGCGTCCAGTTTCTGCTTCACAAAAATAACAGCCTCTTTCTTTTCCCGTGATTGATTCTTTTTGCTGGCGTTATAGTCTACCAGCATGTTGGAATACGTTTGACTAATGCGCAGTTCAGGCACGTTTTTGGAGTTAAGGCTCAATTGATAGTTTTCGTCTTCTATTTCAAGGATAAAATCAGGGATGATGTGTTGTACCGTTTTACTGAGGGTGTTGCTATAGGAGCTGCCGGGCTTGGGATTGAGTTTTAAGATCTCTTCCATGGCATCTTTGAGGTCATCTTCTTCCAGATGCAGCCGTTTTATGATTTTATCGTAATGCTTTTTAGTGAATTCGTCGAAGTGGTAGCGAATGATATTAAAGGCGTTCTCCATGGGCGGATGCGACCGGTCTTTACGTTTGATCTGGAGTAACAGACACTCCTGAAGATCACGTGCGCCGACGCCCGACGGATCAAAATCCTGTACAATTTCCAGGATATCCAGGGCTTCGCGTTCATCCACTTCCAGGTTTTGAGTAAAGGCCAGGTCGTCAATAATTTCATCGACTTCGCGACGGAGGTATCCATCTTCATCGATGTTGCCAATGATGTATTCTGCAATAACCAATTGGCGTTCGTTCAGGATGCGGAGTCCCAGCTGACTTACCAGGTTTTCATGAAAGGTGGTGCCGGTAGAAAAGGGGATGTCTTCGTGTTTATCGTCTTTTGAGAAGTTACGGGATTGAAGCTTGTAAGCGGGGATATCTTCATCCTGGATGTAATCGTCGATGGATAACTCATCCTTATTTTTATCTGTTTCCCTGATTTCGGGCTCATCCGAATCCATATCAGATGTTTCTTTATCAAGTTCTAAAACAGGATTTTCTTCCAGTTCTTTTTTTATTCGCTGTTCCAGTTGGGCCGTTGGAATCTCCAGCAGTTTTATCACCTGAATCTGAAGAGGTGATAACTTTTGTAACAGCTTTTGTTGTAAACTTTGTTTTAACATCCCCAAAATCTTAGCTCATTATTACTTCCCGGGAATTGGGGATCGATCCGTTATGCCTTCACCAATGTTCCCGTCCTTTCTGTGTCCAAACAAAATTAAGATTTATTCGCTAAATGCGGAAGCCTCCCTCCTCTTTTTACGGGGCGTTAGGGTTTAATAAAAGAAAAGCCGGGTTAAAGGATAACCCGGCTTTTTATAGGCTTAATTGAATTTCTTAAAATTCGGCTGTTTTAGGTGCTCGTGGGAAAGGAATAACGTCACGTATGTTACTCATTCCTGTAACAAATAACATTAGGCGTTCAAATCCTAAACCAAAGCCACTGTGAGGTACGGAGCCGTAACGACGGGTATCCAGGTACCACCACATATCCTTTTCCGGAATATCCATTTCCTGCATGCGGCCGGTTAGTTTTTCATAACTCTCTTCACGTTGTGAACCACCAATAATCTCACCAATCTGCGGGAATAGTACGTCCATGGCTCTTACCGTGTTGCCATCCTCATTTAGCTTCATATAAAAAGCTTTGATCTCTTTTGGATAGTCGGTAAGGATAACTGGTTTTTTGAAGTGCTTCTCAACCAGGTAACGTTCGTGTTCTGATTGAAGGTCGGAACCAAAACCGGTGATAGGATAGTTAAATTTACCTTTCTTGTTAGGTTTTGAGTTCTTCAATATATCAATGGCTTCAGAGTAGGTGAGGCGTACAAAGTCGTTTTCCATCACGAACCGAAGCTTCTCGATCAACTCCATGGAGCGTTCGTCGGCTTTCTTATTTTTCTCTTCTTCCTGAAGACGTTTGCTCAGGAATAGTAAGTCATCCATGCAATTATCCAAAGCATACTGGATAAGGAATTTCAGGAATTCTTCTGCCAGGTCCATGTTATCATCCAG
Source organism: Marinilabiliaceae bacterium JC017 (assembly GCA_004296775.1). Taxonomy (GTDB): domain Bacteria; phylum Bacteroidota; class Bacteroidia; order Bacteroidales; family Marinilabiliaceae; genus JC017. Next base: position 25,997 of record RHGE01000004.1, on the reverse strand, counting down.
GTCGTAGAAAGCCATTTCCGGTTCAATCATCCAGAATTCTGACAAGTGACGGGATGTATTTGAATTTTCAGCCCTGAAAGTAGGCCCGAAGGTATATATCTCGGCCATGGCCATGGCGGCTAATTCGCCTTCCAGCTGACCGGATACGGTAAGGTTGGTAGAGCGGCCAAAGAAATCTTCCGAGAAATCAATTTTTCCTTCTTCTGTTCGTGGCACACTGTCCATGTTTAATGTCGTCACCTGAAACATTTCTCCGGCTCCCTCGGCATCCGACGCTGTAATAATAGGCGTGTGGATGTTGTAGAATCCTTTTTCGGTGAAGAATTTATGAACGGCAAAGATCATGGCATGTCTGATCCTTGTAATGGAGCTAAAGGTATTGGTACGGAAACGCAAGTGAGCAATCTCTCTTAAAAATTCCAAGGAGTGTTTCTTAGGCTGTAACGGATATTTTTCCGGATCACATTCTCCCAGCACCTCAATGGTTTTGGCTTTAATCTCTACAGATTGTCCGCTACCTTGCGATTCGATCAATTCACCATTGATCGACACAGATGCCCCGGTAGTGATACGCTTGAGTAGATTTTCGTCAAAATCCGGAACATCCACTACAATTTGTATATTGTGAATACATGATCCGTCATTTAATGCGATAAAATTAACTTGCTTATTTCCACGTTTGGTTCTTACCCAACCCTTAACAATTATTTGTTTGCCAAATTCTTTAGATTGAAGCAAATCGACGATTTTGGTTCGGCGCATCTGTCCCATGTTTTAATTATTTTTTATTAGGAGTACAAAATTAGTGATTTGTTTTTAATCTGGGTGTTTTTGCTTAATAAATGAAGGGATTGATTCTTACCCATTAAAAGAAACATATAAAAAAGGGCAGTGAATAACTGCCCTAATGTAGAATCTTATTTTTTCAGAGACTATTTTTTTGTAAATCGTCCCATCTTGTTGTCATAATTGATGTAATATCTTCCGTTTGTTAAACCGGCTACCTTTACTTCACGGCCATATCCCTTAAAAACGATGCCTCCGTAAGCATCATATATCTCATACAAGGTGGGAGCGGTAAAAGTAATTTTATCGTTTGGCCTGGTAGGAGAAAAGGTGACAGGAGCCTTTTTCGAAACGGTACTGATTTCCTTGGAATAGCGTGGCTTTTTCAGGTAATCAATTTGTTTCAGACGGAATTTGTTTTCTCCGGAATGTAATCGAACCGGGGCACTGTAGTTGGAGATGCTTTGCTTGCCTGTTCCGTTAACCTGCCCCACTTTTACCCATTTATTCCATCGGAATTGTTCTATCACATAAGGTAATGCACCGGATTCCAGGGTGGTTTGCCAGGTTATTTGTGTATCCGATAGTTCGATCGATGATATAACGAACGTGGTACGTGAGTTCAAAACTTCCGGGTTTAATACTTTCGGTTGACAATCCTCCTTATATTTTATGGTGACAGTAAGTCCATCGCCTTTATTGAAGCCATAAACTGAAAGGTCAATCTCAAAAGCGCTGGAATTGATCTCATCGGTTGTGGTTAATCCATTTACCGTTACTTCATATATGCAGAAACCTACACCTGACGAAGCAAATGGATTTTTTACATATAGGTTTTCCCCCTGAAAAGTTCCTTTTAAAACCAGTTCTTCAGCCGGTGAGGCCAGAGGAATCAGTAAAAGAAGGAACACAAATAAAATAGTTTTCATGCAGGTTAGATTATATATGTCATTTTTTGGCCGTTGCAATTTATAAAAACATCATCACCATTGCAAAAAATTCATTTTCACCGCTTAAAACATTCCATCATTGCACAGAGGTTTTTGATTAACTCTATTGATTTGCTTATGAATCGACCCAATCTCCATTTTCTTTAATCAAGTTAATGAGGGCGTCTACTGCTTCATGACGAGGAATATTTTTTTGAATTAATTCTCTGTTCTTAAAAAGGCTTACTTTGTCGGGACCCGATCCAATGTAACCGTAATCAGCATCAGCCATTTCTCCTACCCCATTCACAATGCATCCCATAATACCTATTTTTAATCCTTTCAGGTGAGAGGTGCGGGCCTTAATCTGGCGGGCTGTCTCCTGTAGGTCAAATAGGGTACGTCCGCATCCCGGGCAGGAGATAAATTCTGTCTTTGAGAATCGTACTCTTGATGCCTGAAGAATACCAAATTGGGTCTCTATAATGGTTGAAAGCGGAAGGGTGCCTTGATTTGACAGCATTAGACCATCAGCCAAACCATCCAGGAATAATATGCCCGTGTCGGCTGCTGCTTTAATTTGAAAATCATCTTTTTCATTTTCTTCATACTGTTGATGAAGAATTACCGGATGGGTTAATCCATACTGGTTCATTTTAAAGATAGCAGTTCGTTGTTCAACGGGACCATTGATATGATTGGTGGTTAAAACGACTATTATTTCAGGATGCTGTTTCAGAAAGTTAATTACTTTCTCCGAAAGCTCCGGGTAAGAGAGCATGAAAAAGGCTGTTTCAGAGGCTGTGAAATCCTTATAATTAGTTAAAGTGACTAACGGAGATATGGCAGAATGATTGGTTGTTGTTTTCCATTCTTCATAAGGCAGTATTGCTTTAACTTCTTCAGGCAGCTTGCTGGCTTCACTGAAAGAGGAACACAAGGCATACTCAGGGAGCTGTCCGCCTTCGAAAGAAATAGTTGATATATTTCGTATATCGGCAATTACAACCGGCACGTTGTTTTTTCCGGTATTTAATACCTCGTGCGATTCACGGCGTTGATAACTATAGGGTGAGAATTCGGAAATGGTTACTGGTTCAATCGCTGCATGGCCTTCTCTTTGCACAATGTGGGCTACTAGTTTTTTTGCAACCGGTATTTCATTTTCTGGTTCTTCAGTTAGTGAAACGCGGATTGTGTCACCAAGACCATCCACCAATAAAGCTCCTGAGCCAACAGCTGATTTAATGCGGCCTTCGTCTTCACTGCCTGCCTCGGTAACACCCAGGTGTAACGGGAAATTCATTTTTTCTTCTTTCATCCGGGCCACCAATAAACGCACTGTGTGTACCATAATCCGGGTATTGCTAGACTTGATACTGAGTACAATGTCATTAAAATCGTGAGCTTTACACAGGCGCAGGTATTCCAGGCATGATTCGACCATTCCCTCAGGCGTATCTCCAAAGCGGCTCATGATCCGGTCCGAAAGGGAGCCGTGGTTAGTGCCAATACGAACAGCTGTATGATGTTCTTTACAAATATTTAGGAAAGGAACTAGTTTGGATTCTACTTCCTTTAGTTCTTCCTGGTAGCATGCATCAGTATAATCAATCTGTTCGAATTTTTTAGCCCCTCCTGTAAAATTACCGGGGTTGATGCGAACCTTTTCTATTAGTTGTGCCGCAATAGTAGCGGCATTGGGATTAAAATGAATGTCAGCAACTAATGGTGTATCATAACCTTTTTCCAGAATATGGGCTTTGATGGCTTCCATGTTCCGGGCTTCCCGGCGCCCTTGCGTCGTTACCCGTACCAGTTCGCCACCTGCTTCGATGATCCGAATGGCCTGTTGAGCCGTTCCTTCAGTATCTAAAGTGTTGGTGGTGGTCATTGACTGGATTCGAATGGGGTTGTCTCCTCCTATTTCAATTTGCCCGACATGCACCGAACATGTGGGATTTTTTTTGTATTGAAACAGATTTTCGCAATAGCTGGTATTCGATGCCCTTTCCATTTCCTTTTTTTTAGTTTTAAGGTGCAAATGTAAAAAATATCAGCGGGGAAAGATTCATCCTGATGGTTGTAATATCCTTGACTAGGATTTATTTCATGAAGGAAAAATTCATTAGTGAATGATTGAAGATTCCCTTGTTGTATCTGGCTGTGAATATTTTCGAAATGATTCGATCTGAGGAAGGGAAAAGGAATGAAATTTTGTACCGAAAGGATACGTCGCTGAAATTACTGAAAAGTGATAACTTTATTGCCTCATAAAATAGCGGTTTATGTCAGTATCGGTTAATGGTGTCACTAAGATGTATGGAAAACAAAAGGCGCTTGATGATGTGTCTTTTGATATTCATAATGGAGAGATTATTGGTTTTTTGGGGCCGAATGGGGCTGGTAAATCAACGATGATGAAGATTATTACCGGCTATCTTCCACCATCCTCAGGTCAGGTGGAAGTATGTGGCATTAGTGTTGATGAGAATTCCCTGGAGTTAAGACGTAAAGTTGGCTACCTGCCCGAGCATAATCCCCTCTACTTGGATATGTATGTGAAGGAGTATCTACGTATGGTGGCTGGAATGTATAATATTTCTCAGCCGTCAAAATGTGTGGAGGAGATGATTGAACTGACCGGACTTACGCCTGAACAGCATAAAAAAATTGGTTCTCTCTCAAAAGGATATCGTCAGCGGGTAGGACTGGCGCAGGCATTAATTCCCGATCCTGAAGTATTGATTCTTGATGAACCCACAACTGGTTTGGATCCCAATCAAATAGTGGATGTGAGAAACCTGATTAAGGAGATTGGCAGAGAGAAAACAGTGATGCTATCCACTCATATCATGCAGGAAGTGGAAGCTATTTGTGAGCGGGTGATTATTATTAATAAAGGACACATCGTAGCTGACCAGAAAGCTTCGGCGTTGAGTAGCCTACAGCAAGGGGATGAAGTCCTGGTTACTGTTGAATTTAATAAGCCGGTCCAGCCGAAACTATTGCTTGATTTGGTTAATGTAAAAAAGGTTGTCTCATTGTCTGAAACGAGTTTGTTGATAACTGCTGATCGAACTGTAGATGTGCGACCTGCTATTTTCACAAAAGCCGTAGAAAAAGGATTGATTTTATTGACCATGATCCGGGAAGAAAAAGCTCTGGAAGATGTCTTTCATGAGCTGACACGGTGATTAGGGGGTAACCTAATAGTGTGGATATGTCAGGAAATCATAAAAGTAGAGCCTGAAGCTGCATAATGGATGCTACCAGCATAGGCACTATGGAAAATATCAAATGCCTCATCCCCGGTGCAATGATTAAGCGCCCATTGATTGACATTATAGGAAAGGGTGCCGGTGAGTGTGAGTATTATCTCTTCGCGGTCTTTACCTTTCAGATGTAATCCGCCAAATATCCAATTGAAATTATTGATATGGTAACGATGTCTGATGGTATATAGAATGTTTACAATGCCATGATGAGCACAGCCGGAAAAGAGAACCACACCATCAGGTTGTTTGATGAATAGAACGATTTCATCAGGAAATATATCAGGGACCATTTTACCACAGGCTTCCGTTATTAACCGGTGATTTGATACTGCATAGCCCGGTTGTGTTTCCAGGCCTTGAACAATCCATACATCTTTTATTATCTCTATGTCTTGATCTACCCATATAAAGCGATTCTGGTATTGGCGCCATTGATCCCTCCATTTAATTCCATTCTCTTTGAGCATCTTTTCTGACTTGGAATAACGGTTTGTGAATACCCGGGGATGAATAAGTACATGTGCTTTTTTGTTTATCTGCAATAATTTAGGTAAGCCGCCTGAATGATCATAGTGGCCATGGCTAATCACGATATAGTCAATGGTTGATAAGTCGATGCCTAAAGTTCTGGCGTTTTCAATTAATTTATCTGATTGGCCGGTGTCAAATAGAATATTGTAATTTTCTGTGCGAAGGAGGAAGGAAAGTCCGTGTTCGCATTGGAAAGATTTATCATTACAGTTGTTGTCAATGAGAGTAATTACTTCCATGTTATATAATGAGGTAAATAATGATAATGCAAGTTAACCATTATTGTTACTTTTACCTGTTATTTAACCAGTAAGTTTAAAATTTATGAGAAAGCAAATATTATTATTGTTTTTATGTGCTTTTGGATTTAATGTGATTGCACAGAATTCTCTTCTTTGGAAAATTTCCGGGAACGGACTTGAGTCGTCATCCTATCTGTTTGGTACAATCCATGCTATTTGCGAGGATGACATGGTGATGAATAAATCAATTGAAGAGGCCTTTGAGGGAAGTAATACGCTTTATCTGGAGATTGACATGACTGATCCTCAGGTGATGCAAGTTATACAAAAAGGAATGATCAATGAAGGAATGAAAAACATTAAAGTTGATTTGATGGAAAAGGATCAGCTATTGGTTGATGATTTTTTGAAAGCTAATATGGGAGCAGGACTGGATCAGTTGGGTATTCTTAAACCATGGGCAATTTCAGCCATGTTGGCAATTAAGTTGGGAGTAGACTGTCCAGTGCCTCAGCAGTATGAAATGATTTTTACTAATTTGGCTAAAGCAAAACAAAAAACAGTGAAAGGATTGGAGCAGGTTGAGGATCAGCTCTCCTTGTTTAATAATATTTCATACGAGGAACAACTTGATTGGGTGGTGGATGGTGTTAAGGAAGCAGAGGAAGGGAAAGCTCTTTTCGCCAGGTTAATTGAAACTTATAAAAAGCAGGATATTGAGGCCCTTTATCATTTGATTCTTCAGGAAGAGGAGATGAAAAAGTTTTCTGAAGAGTTACTTGATAATCGGAATAAAAGATGGATTCCTGTGATTGAAAAAGCCATCGGAGAAGGAAGTTGCTTTATTGCTGTGGGTGCAGGACATTTGGCCGGTGAAAAAGGAGTTATTAGCTTGTTGAAGCAACAAGGATATAAATTAGAAGCAGTAACGCAATAAATCAAAAACAGATAAACATTCCTCATTAAGACACTGAAATATGTTTTAAAACATGAAAAAATGATTTAAGGCAAGGTGTTTTTGAGGGCAACTTATTAGATTTGCATTACTTGATCAAGAGAAAAAATTAAAACTAAAATTAATATGCAACCTAAAGTAAGTATTATCATGGGCAGTACTTCAGACCTTAAGGTAATGGAGAAGGCTGCTAAAATATTTGATGAATTTCAAATTCCATTTGAAATCAATGCACTTTCAGCTCACCGGACGCCTGACCAGGTGGTTGATTTTGCCCGTAGCGCTTATGATCGTGGGGTGAGGGTTATTATCGCAGGTGCCGGTGGTGCCGCTCACTTACCCGGTGTAATTGCTGCGTTAACACCACTTCCAGTTATTGGAGTGCCAATTAAGGCTAGTATTTCCATTGATGGATGGGATTCAATTTTGTCTATTCTTCAAATGCCTCCAGGAATTCCTGTGGCAACTGTTGGTTTGGATGGTGCTCAAAATGCAGGAATTTTGGCTGCTCAAATACTTGGCACAGGTGATTCTGAGGTGTTTGAGAAAGTGAAATCATACAAAGCTTCATTGGAGAATAAGATTACAAAGGCAAATGAAGAATTAGCTGAAGTTAAATTTAGGTTTAAAACGAATTAATTATTGTATTATTTCCTTCATGAACCGGCTTAAATCTAGGTCGGTTTTTTTATTTCTTGTCGTTTTCTGTTGTTGACTTTTATTATTTGGTTGAATATCTTCTATTGTAAAAGATATTCAGTATATGAGATACAAAACTAATTTACGCATTGTCTATTTTCTATGTATGATTGTCTGGACTAATCTCGGTTTATCATACTCTCAAAGTCTTTTCTCTTCAAGTGGCAGGCAACTCGCATTAGGAAATATTCAAAGTACAGATAATTCAGTTTTCTCTTTAATGGGGAATTCTGCCGGGATGGCTGGGTTAAAAGAATCACAAGCCGGATTTACTTACCAACAGCCTTATATGCTGGAGGAACTTGGTTCAAACACTGGTGTAGCTGTTATAGTCACCAGGTACGGCAATCTTGGGTTGTTAATAAATCAATCCGGCTATGAGCATAGTCGTGTTAATATTTATGGATTCAGTTATGCCAGGATGTTTGGTGAAGGAGTAGCTGCTGCCTTGCAGGTGAATTATTTGAGTCATAATCTCAACAAGGGAGGGGTTTTTAATGGATTTTATGCCAAAGCCGGCGTACAGATTTTTCCTTCAGAGCAGTTTATAGTTGCTTTCTTTGTTCAAAATCCGGAACAGCAGTCTATTAGTTATCCGGAGTTTTCTGTGCTATTACCTGTTGTGTATTCAGGAGGTTTCTCCTGGTATCCTGCAGAAACCTTTCAGCTTATGGCAGAAGTAGAGAAAGAAATGGAATATGATCCTGTTTATAAGGTTGGAATAGAATTGTTGGTTATTACTCAATTATATTTTCGGGGAGGTATATCCGGAAAACCATTAGAGATGGCTGTTGGAGCAGGATATAAGTGGCGCTTCCTTGAATTTGATGTCGGTTTTGCTCAACATTCTCAATTGGGACTTACAACTTCGGGTTCAATTATTTTAAAATGGGAAAAGTAATCTTGACTTTAAATCAATGAGAAGTAAATATATACTTTTAGTTATTTTCCTCCTTTCGGTTTTACCTATAATAAGTCAGGAGGTCAATAAAACAAGGCAGTTAATCATTGATATGCTTGAGCCTATAGCAGAAAAGGAGCTTGAGCGTGTAGATCTTAGCGAGCTTGTTGAAGATTTATTCTTTCTTTATGAGCATCCCCTCAATCTTAATACAGTATCCCAACCTGACTTGGAAAGGATTCCTTTTTTGACCGATTTTCAAATAGAGAACATCCTTTTTTACGTTTATAATAATGGTCCCATGCTAACAATTTATGAGTTGTCAGCTGTGGAAGGATTGTCAATGGAAACGATTCACCGAATTATTCCATTTGTTACAGTATCTGCAACTCTACAAAAAAAGCGATCTTCTGGCTTAAAAGGGAATGTTTTAATTAGATCGAAAATGCTGCTACAAACACCTGAAGGGTATCAGGGAAAAGATGAATTCACCGGCCCCGTTTTCCAAGGGAGCAATGTGAACTATTTAAGTAAGGTAAGATTGAATTTCAATGATCAGGTATTGGTAGGAATGACTCTGGAAAAAGACTATGGAGAACCGGCATTTAATTCTCAAATACCGTTTACTGATTTTTCATCTGGTTATATAATGATCCGGAATGAAGGGGCGATTCGTAAATTAATTATCGGGGATTACCAGGCTTCTTTTGGGCAAGGATTGGGTATTTGGACAGGAATGGCATTTTCGAAAGGGGGTGAAGCGCATTTAATAAGACGACGGGCAAAAGGTCTTGGTGGTTACACTTCAGTTAATGAAGATTCTTATTTCCGTGGAGCAGGTGTGGAGCTAGGGTGGAAAAAATTGTCGTTTTCAATTCTGGGATCTTATAAAAAAAGGGATGGTACCTTAAGTGGTGATTCTGCTATTTCAAATATTCGTGATGGAGGTTATCACCGAACAGAAACAGAAATAAGCTACCGCAATAATATTACTGAAAGTATTATTGGAGGAGTTGTAGCCTACGACGATAATAAAATTCACGCACAGGGAGGGGTTATAAATTGGCATATAGATAAGCCAATGGTGGCTGGAAATGCAATTATGGATCGCTTCAAATTTTCCGGAAAGCAAATGATTGTGAGTTTTGCGACTTATCAGTATTTCTTTCGCCGATTCATTCTATTTGGAGAATTAGCCCTACAGAATGGTAAGGCACCTGCCTTATTCAATGGAATTACAATTAACCCAGGGGCAGATATTAATTTATCCTTCAGTTATCGAAACTATAGCTCTTCATTTATAAACTTATATAATAATCCATTTTCTGAATCATCTGGGTTAAATGGAGAGTCCGGGGTTTATGCCGGCATGCAGTGTATGCCCTTCAAACGTGTTAAGTTAAATGCTTACATAGATCTGTTTAGGTATAAATGGTTAAAACATCAAACCGATGCTCCTTCAGAAGGATTTGAGTCTTTTGCTCAAATCGATTATGATTTTTCTGATTTATTTGACATGAGTGTTCGATTTAAACAGACACAGAAAGAGTTAAATAAATTAAATACTGAAAAAAGCGATCTTCGTTTGACATGGCAGAATAAAACCTCATTAAGATGGCAAGGGCGTTATGAAATAAAGAAAAGTTGGTGGTTGCAAATGCGTTTGGAGAAATCTTTTTTTCATGAAGAAAATGGTCATGCTTCCAATGGATTTTTAATTAGTCAGGATGTCAAACATCGATTTTGGAATAATAAAATCACCACAGGTATTAGATTAGCTCATTTTGATACTGATGATTATTATAGTCGAATATATATCTATGAACCTGATATGCTATATGCTTTTACGGTTCCTTCTTACAGCGGGAGAGGAACAAGGTGGTTGGTCAATGTTTCTATAAAACCAATCAAAAATCTTCAGATTTGGGGACGTGTTGGTCATACTTACTATTCGGGTAAAGAGAGTATTGGATCTGGATTAAATACTATAGAAGGGAATAAGAAAACAGAAATTAAAGTGCAGTTACAATATAAAATGTAAAAAGCCACTCAAATGAGTGACTTTTGTATTTTTATAGTTTAATATGCATTAATTACCAACTTCAGAAAGGAATTTAATACGAACCATTCGCACGTCTTCTTCTGAATATTCATCTTCACCAAGCTCTTCGAGTGCTGCAGAGATATCATCTGTTTCAGCATCTTCCTTGAAATACAAAAAGATATCATCTCGATGTTCATTATCAATGACCTGATCAATGTGATAGTCAATGTTAACTCGTGTGCCTGAATAAACAATGGATTCAATCTCTTTAAGTAGCTCGTTCATTTCAATCCCCTTAGAATTGGCTATGTCTTCAAGGGGCATTTTTCGATCGATACTTTGTATGATGCTAATTTTCAGTTTGGATTTATTGGCAACTGATTTAACAACCATATCCATTGGTCGATCAATTTCATTCTCTTCGACATGTTGATTAATGAGTTTTACAAACTCTTTTCCGAAGCGGTTTGCTTTTCCGGTTCCAACTCCTGGAATGTTTTGTAGCTCTTCAATACTTATTGGATAATAGGTCGCCATCGCTTCGAGTGATGGATCCTGGAAGATAACAAAAGGAGGAAGATTAAGTTTTTTAGATAATTTTTTGCGTAAATCTTTCAGGATGCTGAATAACTGGTTGTCTATGGCAGCTGTTCCTACAGTGGCAGATTCTTCCTCTATTGAATCGTAATCATGATCTTTTGTCAACATTATGGTTTTTGGATTTTTTAGATAATCCTGTCCCTTTTCAGTTACTTTTAAAAGACCGTAGTTTTCTATCTCCTTATAAAGGAAACCCTGTACGAGTGATTGACGAACAACAGCATTCCAGTATTTATCATCTTCCTCATCGCCAGAGCCAAAAATGTTCAATTCATTGTGCTTATATGATTTTACTGCCGAGGTGGTATTGCCAATAAGCACGTTAATTACATGGTCTGCTTTAAATTTTTCCTTGAGCTCCAGTATGATTTTTAATAGCTTCACGATGCTTTCTTGACCATCGAACTGGGGCTTTGGATTGACACAGTTATCACAGGTGTCACAATTTTCTTCATTATATTTTTCTCCAAAATAGTGGAGAAGGACTTTTCGCCGACAAACTGAAGATTCAGCAAAAGCAACCGTTTCAAGAAGCAGTTGTTTACCAATTTCTTGTTCAGCAAGTGGTTTTCCTTGCATAAATTTCTCCAGCTTTTGTATGTCTTTGTAACTGTAAAAAGTGATACATCGACCTTCTCCTCCATCCCTTCCTGCTCTGCCTGTTTCCTGATAATATCCTTCCAGACTTTTAGGAATATCATAGTGAATTACCATTCGGACATCTGGTTTGTCAATACCCATTCCAAAGGCAATGGTGGCTACAATTACGTCAGCTGATTCCATTAAGAATTTATCCTGATTGCCAGCTCTGGTTGAAGCATCCATGCCTGCATGATATGGCAATGCTTTGATGCCATTAACCTGTAAAGTTTCAGCAAGTTCTTCGACTTTCTTTCGGCTGAGACAGTAAATAATGGCAGATTTTCCAGGATTATTCTTTAGTATTTTGATAATCTCTTTGGAAGCGTGCATCTTCGGTCGCACCTCGTAGTAGAGGTTAGGCCTGTTAAAAGAAGATTTAAAAACCATAGCATTTAACATGCCCAGACTTTTTTGAATATCGTGCTGTACTTTGGGTGTAGCTGTAGCAGTCAAAGCAATGACTGGAGCACTGCCTATTTCATTAATAATTGGTCGGATGCGACGATATTCTGGCCGAAAATCATGCCCCCATTCTGAAATACAGTGTGCTTCATCCACTGCGTAGAAGGATATCTGAACCTGTTTAAGAAAGGCGATGTTCTCTTCTTTCGTTAACGATTCAGGAGCTACATAAAGTAGCTTGGTCTTTCCGTCAAGGATGTCTTCTTTTACCTTAGCAATTGCCGCTTTAGTTAGGGAGGAGTTTAAAAAGTGTGCTATCCCATCGTCTTCACTGAAATTGCGCATGGCGTCAACCTGATTTTTCATTAGCGCAATAAGTGGAGATATCACTATTGCTGTTCCAGGTGAAATTAGTGCCGGAAGCTGATAACACAACGATTTACCCCCGCCAGTGGGCATCAAAACAAAGGTGTCGTTTCCCTTGAGAACATTCTCAATGATTTCCTTTTGATTTCCTTTAAAAGTATCGAAACCAAAGTAATGTTTTAATTGGTTATTAAGATCAATGTGCTTTGCCATAATAAAACTCACAAGTTCAACATGTCTCCTCTAACAAATAAATATTAGGCGTTACGGAAAGTTATAATTCTCCACGAGGGAAAGACAAAAATAACTGTTCTAAGCAAAAACTTGATATATTTTTCCAGTTTCGTGGAAAAAAATATGCTGTTCGTAATAAAATACTAAAAGATTAACAAATCTTGTGATGAAAGGTGTTTGTTCCATATGAAATTAGATATTTTTTAAGGGGAAAACAAGAATTTGTAATATGAATTTCCTGTAGTATCTTCGCAACTGCCTCGAAATAGTGATATTTTACATGCTTGAATATCGTCAGGTAAATTAAGTATCAATCAAATGTAGTGTTGGTATTTTCGACACTCAAGTTTTTAATTTTTGTTTGATCGAGATGGAATAAGAGGACTGAAAAGTGCATTTTGGTCAAAAATAAGGAAGAATAACCTAAAATAGGATAGATATATGAAAGATACTGCAAATTCCGAAATGTCATTTTTGGCGCACCTTGAAGAGTTGAGGTGGCATCTCGTAAGGGCATTTGCTTCGGTGTTTGTGTTCGCTGTATTAGCATTTGTATTTAAATCATTTGTGTTTGATACAATTATTCTAGCTCCTAGTGATCCAACATTTTTTACGAATTATCAACTGTGTAATCTGGCTGGATTGCTGGATATGCCTGTTTTGTGTATTAATCAGAATAGTATAAGTTTTCAGAATATTAATATGTCAGGGCAGTTCACTACGCACATTTGGGTGTCTTTTGTGATTGGGATTATTGCTGCATTTCCTTATATATTTTGGGAGTTCTGGCAGTTTATACGTCCTGCGCTTTATCCTGAAGAAGTGAAGCATTCGAGAGGTGCCATTTTCTTTGCTTCAACACTTTTTACTACAGGTGTCTTATTTGCTTATTATATTATCTGCCCGTTATCGGTGCATTTTTTAGGAAACTACCAGGTAAGTGATAAAGTAGAGAATATTGTCAATTTAGGTTCTTATATTAGCACAATTACATCAATTGTATTGGCTGGAGGTGTTATCTTTGAACTTCCTATTTTGATTTATTTTTTAGCAAAAATAGGTTTGGTGTCTTCCAGGTTTTTAATGAAGTACAGGAGACATTCCATTGTAATTGCACTATTATTAGCAGCGGTAATCACACCGCCGGATATTGTAAGTCAAGTATTGGTTTGTGTTCCTCTGATTATACTTTATGAAGCGGGAATAATTATTGCACGAAGAATTGAATCCTCCAGAAAGTAAAATGTTGTTTTTCGAAAAAGGAAGTATATGAATGAAAAAGGATTAAGACTACATACCGATCAACTGGTGAAGAGATATCGTAATCGAACTGTTGTAAAAGGTGTTTCAGTAGAGCTTAAGCAGGGAGAGATTGTTGGATTGTTAGGGCCCAATGGTGCAGGTAAAACAACTACTTTCTACATGATTGTAGGATTAATTACTCCTAATAATGGGAATATTTATCTGAATGACGATGTAATTACTGATTATCCGGTATATAAAAGAGCTCAAAATGGGATTGGCTATTTGGCACAGGAGGCAAGTGTATTTAGGCAATTAAGTGTGGAAGATAATATTAGGTCCGTGTTGCAGATGACGAAATTTTCAAAGGAATATCAAAAGCAACGGTTGGAAGAATTATTGGATGAGTTCGGGCTTAATCATATCAGGAAGAGTCTAGGAATTCAACTATCAGGAGGAGAGCGAAGGCGTACTGAGATAGCACGAGCATTAGCCATAAATCCTAAGTTTATTCTTCTGGATGAGCCATTTGCTGGTGTAGATCCAATTGCCGTTCGGGATATTCAAGAGATTGTAGCTAAGTTGAAGTATAAAAATATCGGAATATTGATCACGGACCATAATGTACATGAAACGCTGGCAATCACCGATCGGGCTTATTTGTTATTTGAAGGAAAAATTTTGAAAGCAGGGAGTGCAGAGGAGTTGGCGGAAGACCCTGATGTAAAGCGACTTTATCTTGGGGACGATTTCGAGTTGAAGAGAAGAACTTTCAATCCTTGATAAATTTTTAAATAAAAATTTGGATACAAAGAAAAAAAGCCGTTATCTTTGCAGCGCAAAATTAATCCAGCGGATGTGGCGTAATTGGTAGCCGCGCTAGACTTAGGATCTAGTGCCGAGAGGCGTGGGGGTTCGAGTCCCTTCATCCGCACAGCGAGAAAATAACCGCCTTGACTTACGATATTTATCGGTAGTAAGGCGGTTTTTTTAGATTATATTGCTGGGAAACCAATAGCAGGAAAACTAAAGCCTGTTCATAAGACTTATAAACTAGAGTAAGGAAGTTCACGTTTTAAATTGAAGCAGATGAATATTTCAAAGGAAAATATCGATGCATTAAATGCAGTAATTAAACTGACAGTTAACAAAGAGGATTACGAACAGCGGGTTAGTGATATCCTTAAGGACTATCGCAAGAAGGTTAATATGCCTGGTTTTCGTCCTGGTAAAGTTCCTGCCGGATTGGTGAAAAAGATGTATGGTAAAGGTGTGTTGGTGGAAGAAGTCAACAAACTTATTTCTGAGAATATCTCTAAGTTTATTACGGATAATGAGCTGGATTTATTAGGTGAACCAATGCCAAGTGAGAATCAGGAAGTGATTGATTTTGACACTCAGGATTCTTTTGAATTTTCTTTTGATGTAGCTGTTGCTCCTGAAGTAGAGATTAAACTGACAAAGAGGGAGAAAATTCCTTTCTACAATATTGAAATCACTGACGAGATGATGGATCAGCAAACAAAATCCATCACAAGTCGTTTCGGAAAATCAGAAACTGTTGATGCAGTTACTGAGACTTCACTAGTAAAAGGTGACTTTGTTCAGTTAGATGAGGCTGGTAGTGTATTGGAAGAAGGGATTGCCGCTGAAGATGCAGTCTTATCAATGACAGTAGTTAAGACGGAAGATGATAGGAAAAAGCTTTTAGATGCTAAAAATGGCGATGTTATCGTATTTGATCCTAAGGTTGCCTTCCCTAGCGAAACAGAAGTTTCTTATCTGCTTAAGATAACTAAAGAGCAAGCTGCAGAGTTATGTGGTAATTTCCAATTTACTATTAAAGAAATAATTGAATTTAATCATCCGGAATTAAATCAGGAATTGTTTGATCAGGCGTTTGGCGAAGGAGTTGTTTCTTCTGAAGAAGAGTTCAAAAATAAGGTACGCGAAAATATTCAGGATACCCTAAATCAGGAATCAGAGTATAGATTCAATCTTGATGCCAGAGCAAAATTGATGAAAAAGGTAGATGTTGAGTTTCCTGAAGCATTCCTGAAAAGATGGTTGCTTGCCACTAATAAGGACAATGAGAAAATGACTGCTGAGCAGTTAGAAAAGGACATGCCTCATTTCCTTGAAGATTTAAAATGGCAGCTCATTAAAAATAATTTGATCAAAGCTCATGATTTGAAGATTGAAGATAATGATATGCTTGAGTATGCCAAGAAATCTGCCCGTCTTCAGTTCATGCAATACGGTCTGTCAAATGTTCCTGATGAGCATGTGAATAACTACGCTGTTGAAATGTTGAAGAACGAAGAGCAGCGCAGGAATTTTGCTGAGGGAGCCATCAACGAGAAAGTAATGGCCTTCATTAAAGAAGCGGTAAAACTTGATGAGAAAGAAGTGTCTCGCGAGGAGTTCAACAAATTGTTTGAAAAAAAATAAGCTGAACATATTAGGCAGGCTGTTATAATTACTAAATTAGAGGATTGCAATCCAAAAATCGAAATAATATGATCGATCCAAAAGATTTTAAAAAATACGCAACCAGACATTTAGGTATTAATAGCCTGGTTCTTGATCAATATTCATCCATTTCCAACAATTATATTTCGCCCACCATTATTGAGGAGCGACAATTAAATGTTGCCAGTATGGATGTGTTCTCCAGATTGATGATGGATCGCATTATCTTTTTGGGGTTACCAATTGATGATTATGTAGCTAATATTATTCAGGCGCAATTGTTGTACCTGGAGTCGGCTGATCCTTCAAAGGATATTTCAATATACTTTAATACACCTGGAGGATCAGTACATGCAGGCTTAGGAATATATGATACGATGCAATATATTTCATCAGATGTAGCCACTATTTGTACAGGTATGGCTGCTTCGATGGGAGCTGTATTGCTAACAGCCGGAACAAAAGGAAAGAGGACGGCTTTAAAGCATTCGCGAATCATGATCCATCAGCCTATGGGAGGTGCACAAGGGCAGGCATCGGATATCGAGATTACTGCCAGGGAGATTCTGAAACTGCGTAAAGAGCTTTATAATATTATTGCTGATCATTCTGGAAATACCTATAAGAAGGTAGAAAAAGATTCTGATAGGGATTACTGGATGACGGCAGGGGAAGCCAAAGAATACGGAATGATCGATGAAGTATTGGAGCGTAATAAAGTTAAGTAATCATTATTTGTAAGATATTAAATGCAGAACTCAGCTGTGTTATGGCTGAATTCTGCATTGTTTTTTAATAGAAGGTTATGGATAAATGTTCGTTTTGCGGTCGCGACAGAAAGGATACAAATCTACTGATAGCTGGTGTTTCCGGGCATATTTGTGATAGTTGTATCGAGCAAGCTAACTCTATTCTTGAGGAAGAATTTAAGAAGAAGAGTTCGTTTGACATGGGGCAAATTACTCTTTTAAAACCGGCAGAAATAAAGTCATTCCTCGACCAATATGTTATTGGACAGGATGAAGCGAAGAAATACTTATCCGTTGCCGTGTACAATCACTATAAACGTTTGATGCAAACGTCTACGGGGGATGATGTGGAGATTGAGAAATCAAACATTATTCTTGTTGGAGAGACAGGTACCGGCAAAACTCTCTTGGCACGTACCATTGCCCGTATGTTACACGTGCCTTTTACTATTGTTGATGCAACCGTATTAACCGAAGCCGGTTATGTGGGTGAAGATATTGAAAGTATTCTAACCCGCTTGTTACAGTCTGCAGATTACAATGTGGAAGCTGCTGAGAAAGGAATTGTGTTTATTGATGAAATTGATAAGATTGCCAGGAAAAGCGATAATCCTTCTATTACACGTGATGTTTCAGGTGAAGGGGTGCAGCAAGGCCTTTTAAAATTACTTGAGGGATCCATTGTCAATGTTCCGCCTCAAGGTGGGCGTAAACACCCCGATCAGAAAATGATTCCTGTTAATACCAAGAATATCCTCTTTATATGTGGGGGTGCTTTTGATGGTATTCAACGGCGGATTGGACAGCGACTGAATACAAAAGTAGTAGGTTATATGGCCAGTAAAGCCAAAGATCAGGTAGATGCTGAAAATTTGCTTCAGTATATTGCCCCTCAGGATTTGAAAACGTTTGGTTTGATTCCTGAGATTATTGGTCGTTTACCAGTGCTTACCTACTTACAGCCGTTAGATAGAGATATCTTACGTAAGATTTTGACCGAACCTAAAAATTCGATCATCAAGCAATACGAAAAACTATTTAGTATTGATGGAATCAAATTGGTATTTGAACCTGAGGTACTAGATTACATTGTTGATAAAGCAGTGGAATTTAAGTTAGGGGCTCGCGGGCTGCGATCAATCTGTGAAACCATCATGATCGATCCAATGTTTGAAACGCCTACGAGCGAGGAAAAGGAATTAACGATCAAACTCGATTATGCTATTGAAAAAATAGAAAAGGCTAATGTTGCCAAGTTGAAAGCGAGTTGATAATCATTAAAATATAAAAGCTGAAGCGGCCCCTTAAAGGCCGCTTTTGTTTTATTAACTGCATTTCTGCGGCTTAAGCCGTTTCAGATATTTAATTTCTGCTGTTTTTGATATTTTTGTATTGATAATAGATAAAAAATGGTTCGAATATATCCCTTCGTTATACTACTGGTGTTTGTCCTTGCATCGTGTCAATCGCCTAAGCGATCCCCCTTCCTGGTTATAGATCTTGATGGGGATTATGAACAGCCCTTGTTCCTGAGCTATTTGGATACGGCCTTTACCCGTATTGATTCCGTTAATAGAAATGAGGATGGGACATGGATGTTTTATAATGACTCAATTGCTGAAGGGTTTTATCGGCTTGAGTTTGCGGATTGTTCCTATCTTAATCTGATTTTAAGGAAAGGAATGCCTGTCACCATCGAAGGTGATGCACACCGTATTAAGGAAACTGCAATAATACATGGGAGTAATGCTTCTCAAGGGTTGTTGGAGACAGAAAGGATCGTTGGAAATCTGCAAGATGATATCCGGCAGGCTACTACGAGCTTTTTGTCAGATTCTCTTTCGGCTGCTGATTTTATAACCCGACGAGACAGTACCATTCGGTTTGTGGAATCCCGAAAATTGGAAACGCGGAAACAGTTAATGGCTATCGTTGAAAAGGAAGCGGATGATATCCTTTTGGGAATGACTATTTTATTGCAGGTGGCGGGAAATCATGCCATCTTTTCACCTGAACTGGATTTTGAACTGTATAAAGACGTCGATAGCAAATTGTTTAAACAATTTTCTGGTTATCCGCCGGTGGTTAAGTTTCATAAGGACGTGCAGGAATTGGAGCAATGGGTGACTTTTACAAGTTTGTCGGCCCCGGGAAAGATGATGCCGGAACCACAAGTACCAAATGCCTGGAATGAGCCACTGCCTATCTCTCAATTCAGGGGAAAGCCACTGCTGGTGATTGTGTGGGCATCCGATTCAGAAGATTCAAGGATTTTTAATAAAGAACTGGTGAATCTTGTCAGGCCTTATAAATCAAGAGGTATGGAAGTGTATATGATTTCTTTAGACAAGGATGTGGCAGATTGGAAGGCGGCAATTAAAGACGACCGGTTGGCATTCTGGCATGTCAGTGATCTGAAAGGTGACTCTTCGCAGGCGGTAAAACAGTTAGGGATTGATAAAGTTCCGATGACCTACCTGGTAGACAAAAAAGGTGTGATTGCAGGACGTGATTTATGGGGGGCTGAACTTAGAATGGAGCTGGACAATTTAATTAAAAATTAGTTCTATATTTGAGCAAAGTGAAATCTGTTGGCCATCTGAGATTCATGGGAGCGAGTTGTGATAACGAATTGATCCATAAGATACGGAGGTGACAGAATCATATATTGATTAATGAGATGTGGATTTTAGTATTGCATTAGTGCTTATTACATAGCAGGTATAATCCCATCTGATCCTAAAACAAACTTATTAATGATGAGAAATTTTCTTTTCGCTTTAACAGTTGTGCTTTTTGCTGCTTCTTGCTCAACAAAAGAAGAGTATAAGGTATACGGTAAAATTGAAAATGGAGAAGGGAAAATGCTTTATTTCGAGCGTTTGGATATGAGCAACACCGTTGCCCTGGATTCATTGAAATTAAAAAAGGATGGAAAGTTTACGTTTTCAGGCGACCGGCTTGATGAACCTACTTTCTTTTTATTAAAACTATCGGATAACAACTTTATTACCCTCTTGGCGGACACTGTTGAGAAAGTTGAAGTGGCTGCCGATGCTGTTAATTTTACTTCCAGTTGTCGCATTCAAAATTCCATTGGTTCAGCTTTCATCCAGATCTTGAACAAAAGGCATATCGTACTTCGTGATACGGTAGATGCATTGGTTGGAGAGTATACTAAACTGGGGAAGAAAGATGCCGTAAGGAAACAGCAAATCGCTGATGAATTAACAACTACCATTAACGAGCATAAAAAGTTAGTGGGTGAATTTGTGATGGATAATCCGCGTTCTTTTGCCAGTTACTATGCCCTTTTTCAACGCTTTAGTGATAATACGCTAATCATGAATGTAATGGATAAAAATGACCAGGTTTTCTTTTCTACCATTGCTACCAGTTTAAACGTTCTTTATCCTGAATCGGAAAGAGTGAAGCATCTTTATAATTACGTACTAGAAGCCAAGGTGCGTCAGCAGCGGGATAAGTTTAATGAGATGTTGATGTCTCAGGCAGAAGAGAGTGGCTTTCCTGATATTGAAGAAGAAACGGTTGATGGTAAAAAAGTTAAACTTTCTTCACTTAAAGGAAAAGTAGTGATTCTTTCTTTTTGGGCTTCCTGGGATGATAATTCCAGAAAACACAATGCGCAACTAAAAAAGTTGTACAAGAAGTATAAAGGAAAAGATTTTGAAATCTACCAGGTCTCCTTGGACAGAAGTAAGGTGCTTTGGGAAAGTGCTATTGAAAAAGATAATCTTCCATGGATTAACGTGAGTGATTTGAGGTATACCGACTCCTACCCTGCCCGCGTATTTAACGTGAAGCAGTTACCTGCCAACTTTATTATTAGCCGGAAAGGTGATATAGTTGGAAAAGATCTGTTTGGAAGTCGTCTTGATGAGAAAATCAAAGAATTATATTAGTCTGTTACATCAGATATTGAACCCGCAATCTGTCAAGATTGCGGGTTTTTTTTAAGTGTAAAACGGTTATGAGTTGTCATTTTAAAGAGGACTACAACCGAATATTTGAACAGCAAATTTTGTTAATTGAAAGTCTTTAATCATGTGGTACTCATTTGGATTATCGTCAAATTTTCTGATATCTTTGTCCGCTAAGACCAAAGGGGTACTTAACAAAACAGTGTGTTGAGTTTTGAAAGAAGGTAGAAAAATATATTTTGCTTCTGATGTTCATTTGGGAGCACCATCGGTGAAAGATCCGCAGGCACATGAAAAAAGGTTTGTAGCCTGGCTCGATGAAATAAAAGAGAGTGCAGAAGAGATTTATCTGTTAGGAGATATATTCGATTTTTGGTTTGAGTATCAGAAAGTGGTTCCCCGGGGGTTTGTTCGCTTTTTAGGCAAGTTGGCAGAACTTACTGATCGTGGTATTCCGGTTCATTTCTTTACTGGTAATCATGACATCTGGATCTTTGATTATTTACCCCGGGAGTGCGGGGTTACTATTTACCGGGAACCGGTGATACAAGAGATTGAGGGAAAAACCTTTTACCTGGGGCACGGTGATGGTCTGGGCGATTACGATCCCCAATACAATTTCCTCAAGGCTGCCTTTACTAATCCATTTGCCCAATGGCTCTTTGCCCGGTTACATCCCAATTTTGGTATTGGCATGGCCACCTTTTGGTCCAGGAAAAGTCGGGAGAAAAATCTCAAATCACATGGTTCAGTTTATTTAGGGGATGATAAGGAGTGGTTGGTGCAGTATGCCAAGACGGTGTTAGAGCAAAATGATATTGATTATTTCGTTTTTGGGCACCGGCATGTGGTAAGAGAAGTGCCTTTAACCGGAGTGAGTAAACTAATTTACCTAGGCGACTGGGTTAACAGTTTTTCCTATGCGGAGTTCGACGGAACTTCCATGCAATTGAAATTTTTTGAAAATAATAGTTAGGTATTTACATATAAGCTAAAAGTACGCAGAATGAATTCCAAGGCTGAGATTTATGCCGTTGCAACGGGAACCGGCAGTTACATACCGCCTGTTGTTGTTGAAAACGCAGCTTTTGCAAATAACCTGTTCTTAAATGAAGACGGTTCAAAGATTGAATCGCCAGGTGAAGAAATTGTAGAGAAGTTTGAGCAGATTACGGACATTAAGGAACGGCGGTGTGCTGATAAGAAGCATGTTACCTCTGACCTGGCCACATTTGCAGCTTTAGAAGCTCTGCAAGCAGCTAATTTTGATCCGGAGAATCTGGATTATATCATTGTCGCCCATAATGTGGGCGATGTGCGCTATGGGACGATCTATCCGGATGTTCTTCCCACCATGGCCTCCAGGGTTAAGTATAAGTTAAAAATACGCAATCCCAAGACTGTTGCTTACGACATTACTTTCGGGTGTCCGGGATGGACACAAGCCATGATTCAGGCCAATTACTACATAAAATCGGGCGATGCAAAAAGTGCGCTGGTCATCGGGGCCGATACGCTGAGTCGTGTCATGGATCCGCATGATCGGGATGCGATGATTTTTGCTGATGGCGCCGGTGCTGTTGTATTGGAAGCCAGGGAGAGCGAGGAACCGGTAGGTATTTTGAAGCATGCGGTGCGCACAGATTCCTTTGAGCACATTGACCTGTTGCACATGGATGATTCATATAACCCGGAGTTGAAAGGAGAAAATCTTTACCTGAAGATGTATGGGCGCCGGTTATATAATTATGCCCTCACTAATGTACCCCTTCTGGCTAAGGAGTGTCTTGATTTGAATGGCATGGAGTTAGCTGATGTTAAAAAGGTATTGATTCATCAGGCGAATGCAAAAATGGACGAAGCTATTTTAAAGCGACTATTCCGGTTATATGGTGTACGTAATGTGAACCTGGATGTGATGCCCATGACGATCCGTACGTTGGGAAACAGCAGTGTGGCGACTGTTCCTACGCTTTTTGATTTGATTATGAGGCAAAAACTGGAAGGTCATACGCTGGAGAGCGGAGATAATGTGATGATGACCTCCGTGGGTGCCGGTATGAACATCAATGCTTTCATGTATAAAATGCCGTAAAGGGATGATTCGATTTCTTGGTGCTGCGATGGCTGTTTATTAGCGGTTATGGAGTTAGAGCAGTATTGCAAGGTTATAAATACTCTACTAAATGAAACAGATTTTAATGGTAACCATTGGCTTGTTAATCGCAAGCCATAGTTTTGGTCAGCAACTTGAAAAGATGGCCTGGTTCAATGAGCCGGCTACCTGGAATATTGAAAAGGAAAAACTGATCATGGATGTTACTCCTAAGACTGACTATTGGCGAATAACCCATTATGGCTTTACCGTAGACGATGGACCGTTTTATTATACCACCAGAGGAGGTGAATTTGAAGTTTCAGTAAAAATTACCGGGGAATATAAGACGCGTTTTGACCAAATGGGGTTGATGTTGCGTATTGATGAAAAGCATTGGATAAAGACCGGAATTGAATACGTTGATGGTGTTTATAACTTTAGTACGGTAGTCACAAACGAGCATAATAGCTGGAGTGTTATTGAATTATCGGAAAAACCGGCTTCTATTTGGATTAAAGCCATTCGTCGAATAGATGCTGCTGAGATCTATTATTCGTTGGATGGAAAGAAATATCAAATGAGTAGTTTAGCTTATTTCCCGCAGCAAAAACCCGCAAAGGTTGGAATGATGGCTGCCAGCCCTGATGGGGATGGATTTAAAGCGGTGTTTGAAAATTTTAAGATCAGGCATCTTCCTGATATGCGACGTTTAGATTGGCTTAAAGAAAATAAGTAAGCAAAGAAGCAGCTAATAGTAATTGATAAGCTCATGACTGATTAACGGTTTTATGGTGTAATCATGATGTTGTTCAAAGTGCATCCTGAGAGATGCTCAGTCGGAATCAGCAACTAATAAGGACATGAACGTTGTGTATCACACGATTTTCAAAATAAATACCGGAGAATAACAGAGCTATACATAGAATGCATAGAAAAGGGCGGTCTTTTGATAGACCGCCCTTTTTTATGCATTTTAATTTCTCCTTTATAAATCGATGATGCTTCGCGCATTTAGATATGAATCATAAAAAGCAGGTGCTTTGCTGCGCATACGCATGAGCAGTCGGTCCAGTTTTTTTGTGAGTAGCTCATCGGTTTCCCTGAAGAGTAAGGCCAGTTTTTTAGTGTCCGATACTCCTTGACTGCGTTGGTTCCCTTTGGTCATGGTAACATCTTGAAACTGGTCAATCAGCGTTGTCAGGAGTGATTGGTCCTCGTCGGAAATCAGATAGTCTACCAGTTCTCCGTCATATTTTTCCAGTTCTTTGGCGACGACAGATGCGATATTGATGGCTTCGTTGTCCCGGGCATATCGAATATCGCTGTAGGTGAAATCAAGCATTGCTTCCATAGCTATATCACCCTGATCGGTGGCAAATGCCGATGCCGAAGCGGCCAGTTCGGAGGTGTGAACAGCCAGTCTCTCCTTTATTGCCGATTTTTGTTCGGTAACACCGGAAGTGTCTACTGTTGTGTCGGTACTGATGGCTTTGATATTTGCCACCAAGGCAAAAAAATCATCGATTACTCTTATGAGTATCGGGTAAGGCTCAGTAATGCTTCGGTTGGCATTCAATACGCCTTTCACGTTCATGTAAGCGTCTAGTTTATTACTCTGTTTTTTGTTCATAGGCAAAGTTTTTTAATTGATTTAACTCTGGTTTCTATGTCTAATCTTTTTCGTAATAAAATCGATAAATAAGTTCCGACTATTATTTAAATGGTTCAAGTGTTGAAATGTGATTTATATCATAAAAAATCAAAAGTCAGATAAATCTTTTCCCTTTATAGCCGTTTGGTCATCGCCTGGAAACCATTAATAGTGTTTAGAAGGGAATGATTATCTTTTTGTTGAAGCAATGGATGTAATATCAAATACATTTCATAATAATTCAGGTATAATGTCGATAGATGATTAAAGACCAGTTAAAAATATAGCGCATTAAGTGGTCATTTTAATCACTAATCGATATAAGTAGAATCCTGGGATAGAAAAGTTAAGTAACGATGTCCATCGGAAGATCATCAGCGGGCATAAGATTAGAAACATTATAAAAAAGACGGGTGATACCAGGCAAAAGGTAAGAGTAGATCGCTATACGACGACTGGCAAAGGGCAAAAGATAAGAAGCCGTATGAAAAAGACGAGAGGCAACAGACAAAAGGTAAGCGCCACCAGACATAAGATAAGAGGAAATGAGCATTAGGTGAGAGACAGGGGATATAAGTTTAGAAACATTATAAATAAGACGAATGACACCAGGCGAAAGAAAGGAGTAGATAGCCAAATGGTGCCTGCTAGGAGACATTAGACTAGAATCAATATAAATAAGAAGCAAAACCAATCGCATTGGATGAGGATCTTCTGGCATGTGAAAGGAGTTGGTATTCATTTGAAAATAAACTGGGGCCATAAGCGTATTTGCTTGTAGGACTTGAGTAAGTTCTATTTGATTTGGAAAAAAGATACAGAACTGTTTTTGATCCTTTTTGAAAATTATTTGTGGGTCTACTCCTCCTTATGTTCGCTCCATAAATAGAATTAAAAATGTTTTTACCGGTATGTATTGTTCGTTTGAAAATAGCCCTACCCTCCTGCTTTTCTATCCTTAATTATTGGGGAATAACAATGCGAAAGCTTTAATAAGGACTCAAAACAAAGACGTATAGAATATCCGTTCCTGGATAAGGATGAAGAATAGCAATTGTTGATCATGTATATGTTTATCGGGAAAAAAGGTTCTTTCTAAGAAAAAGTGGGTAGATGCGTTATTATTATCTTTGATCCAAATTTATAAAGATTACGTATGTTTACTAAGGAGCTCTTTGAACAAGCATTGGGAATACAGTCACCATGGTATGTGACCTCAGTAGATTTTAACCTAG
>RHGE01000299.1 GCA_004296775.1 Marinilabiliaceae bacterium JC017 | reverse complement strand
AGATGAATGCGGGAATTCCGGCTAGTGGGTTGGAAAAAATTCATCAAGGAGGTGGGTGGAAGCATTTATTTGCCTAGACTTTTTTGCTTCGTTTTTGGGGCAATGCCAAAAATGAAGTAGGGTTTGGGACAACGTCCCAATAGTAAAAACGAAGTCGTTAGGCTCTTAAGAAGTAACTAATACAAACAAGTTAACGATAATTAGGCAACGATTTTAATGTCGTATTGGTGATGTATTTCTTAAATTCTAAGGATTCTATAGAGAAAAATCTAATGTCTTACGGGTGATATTGGTGTATTTATTGGCAAAATATTTTGGCAAGAAGTAAATCATCTTGATACTTTGTACTTGATACCTTTTACTTTTCTGGCTTGTCCAGGTTATTACCCGAAGGGCTTTTTTCTATAGAGAAAAATCTAGGTGCTTATGAGTAATGTTTGTGTTTTTTGGCAAGGTATGTATAACGCAAATCACCAGATTATGAGCCAGGCCATGATGTTGGGAAGCGCGTGAGCCCGGCATACCGATTAGTAATTAAAATACCCACTTAATGCGCTTCGCTTTTAATTGGCCTTTAATTATCTATCGGCATTACACCAAGGTCATTCTTAAATAGGTTTGGTGTAAAATAAGCGTGCCGGTGCTGGCGCGACGAAGATGAATGCGGGAATTCCGGCTAGTGGGTTGGAAAAAATTCATCAAGGAGGTGGGAGGAAGCATTTATTTGCCTAGACTTTTTTGCTTCGTTTTTGGGGCAATGCCAAAAATGAAG
>RHGE01000298.1 GCA_004296775.1 Marinilabiliaceae bacterium JC017 | reverse complement strand
CCATCAACCCGCTAGCTCTTTTTATGAGGCACAAACGGGAGAATTTATCCTGGAAGCGGAAGAACTACTGAAACTACGCGAAACCATCACAAGGGTTTATGTACAAAGAACGGGCAAACCCTTATGGGTTGTATCCGAAGATATGGAAAGGGATGTTTTTATGTCAGCAACAGAAGCCCAAGCTCATGGAATTGTTGATCTTGTAGCGGTTGAATGAAAATAGCAGGGATTTCGCACAAATCTGTGATTTGATTTTATTGAGATTTTATTTATATTCTTACCGCGTTTAATATTCTTTTAATATTCTATTAAATATAAATAGTATAAATAGAAGCAATTCATAATMATCCGGTTAGGATCGATCTAAACCAGCCYATTATGTATATGATTCARCATGCCAACYATTAAACAACTTATTAGAAAYACAAGACAGCCAATWAGAAATGTCACRAAATCCCCCGCKCTTCGGGGATGYCCTCAGCGACGAGGAACATGTACTAGGGTGTATGTGCGACGCGTTCAGATCATAAGCTGGTACACAAGAAAGGAAAGAATTTTTCCAGTATCAATGATCAGTACCAGTGAATAGGATAGAATATGAATAGGATAGAATGGAAGAATTCCACTCACGATCTAAAAATCAAAAAGATCCCTTATATTCCTGTGTATGCAATTTATGGTTTCCATTGGTGCAAATCCAATCASCTGWATTTAAGATGAGAAGMAATTCCCCAKTGGTAAGAAATGATTATCCATTAAGCGGGGGAAATCCTATTTAACAAG
>RHGE01000297.1 GCA_004296775.1 Marinilabiliaceae bacterium JC017 | reverse complement strand
GGCTTTCTTGATTGCGTCTACATCGGGCAAATTTGGTTAATTCTTTTTTTTATATGTTGTATACGCGATAATCTCATTTCTTTCGATGGAGAAGGGGCCCGCCTTCTTATATTTCTACATCTAGGATCCGACTTGTATCATKGATACTAATAGGRACTKAACSAKTATGGCAMRRAAAAGYTTGATTCAGAGGGAAAAGAAGAGGCAAAAATTGGAAMARAAATATCATTTGATTCGTCGATCCTCAAAAAARGAAATAAGYAARRTTMCGTCGYTRAGTGASAAATGGRAAATTCATGGAAARTTACAATCCCCACCRCGTAATAGYGCRCCTACACGTCTTCATCGACGTTGYTTTTCGACCGGAAGRCCGAGAGCTAACTATCGAGACTTTGGRCTATCYGGACACATMCTTCGKGAAATGGTTCAKGCATGTTTGTTGCCAGGGGCAACAAGATCAAGYTGGTAAGGATTWAARTATCCCTTCATTATTCATATTCATTTTTATGATCATCGATCATAGAGGGACCCCCTTTACCATTCTGTATAAATGGGCTATTCTATTTGTACAGATATGGTAGAGGGGCGCATTCAATCCTTGTTTGTCCATTAGTTCCCAGTTCTTCTCTTCAGCGCGGGGTAGAGCAGCTTGGTAGCTCGCAAGGCTCATAACCTTGAGGTCACGGGTTCAAATCCCGTCTCCGCAACATTTCTTTGTCAAAAAAAAATGAGTTTGACTCTGTTAACTAGTAATTAATTCCTAGTTTGAGGTGAAAGGAAAAGAAGGG
>RHGE01000295.1 GCA_004296775.1 Marinilabiliaceae bacterium JC017 | reverse complement strand
TTTGTGTTACGAGTAATGTTTATAATCGGGACGTTGTCCCGGACCCTACTTACTTTTTTGCATTGCCAAAAAAAGTAAGCAAAAAACGCTAGCCAAATAAAAGCTTCAGCCCACCTCCTTGATGAATTTTTGCCGTTCCACATGCCAGAATTCCCGCATTCATCTTCGTCGTGTCTGCGCTTGCCTTCTTATTTGGCGAGCTCACTCGCTTTTCATCATCATGGTCTGGCTCGCAACTTGGAGATTTTTGTTATTCTGTTGATTTGCAAAGGTATTTCTGGATTAATGGCTTCTCTGCAGATCTTCGTGTTTTCTCTGATAATCTTTGTGTTACGAGTAATGTTTATAATCGGGACGTTGTCCCGGACCCTACTTRCTTTTTTGCATTGCCAAAAAAAGTAAGYAAAAAACGCTAGCCAAATAAAAGCTTCAGCCCACCTCCTTGATGAATTTTTGCCGACCCACATGCCRGAATTCCCGCATTCAACTTCGTCGYGYCTGCGCTGGCCCGCTTATTTGGCGGGCTCACCCGCTTYYCATCATCATGGTCTGGCTCGCAACTTGGAGATTTKTGTTATTCTGTTGATTTGCAAAGGCGTTTCTGGATTAATGGCTTCTCTGCAGATCTTTGTATTTTTTCTGAGAATCTTTGTGTTACGAGTAATGTTTATAATCGGGACGTTGTCCCGGAACCTACTTCATTTTTGGCATTGTCCCAAAAACGAAGCCAAAAGGTCTAGCCAAATAAAAGGATCTGCCCACTTCCTTGATGTATTTTTGCCGTCCCACATGCCGGAAT
>RHGE01000294.1 GCA_004296775.1 Marinilabiliaceae bacterium JC017 | reverse complement strand
TGGTTCAAACTCTTCGCTACTGGGTGAAAGATGCCTCTTCATTGCATTTATTACGATTCTTTCTCTATGAGTATCAGAATTGGAATAGTCTTATTACTCCAACTCCAAAGAAATCCATTTCTATTGTTTCAAAAAGGAATCAAAGATTATTCTTATTTTTATATAATTCTTATGTATGTGAATACGAATCTATCTTCATTTTTCTTTGTAACCAATCTTCTCGTTTACGATCAACATCTTCTGGAACTCTTTTTGAGCGAATACATTTCTATGGAAAAATAAAACATGTTGTAGAAGTCTTTTCTAATGATTTTCCGACCGTCCTATGGTTGTTCAAAGATCCGTTCATGCATTATGTTAGGTATCAAGGAAAATCAATTCTGGCATCAAAAGGTACCCCCCTTCTGCTGAATAAATGGAAATATTACCTTGTCAATTTATGGCAATGTAATTTTTACGTATGGTCTCAACCAGGAAGGATCCATATAAACCAATTATCCAATCATTCCCTCGACTTTCTGGGCTATCTTTCGAGTGTGCAACTAAATCCTTCAGTAGTGCGGAGTCAAATGCTAGAAAATTCATTTATAMTGGATAATGCTATTAAGAAGTTGGATATCGTAGTTCCAATTATTCCTTTAATTAGAYCATTGGCTAAAGCTAAATTCTGTAACGTAGTAGGGGATCCCATTAGTAAGCCGGCCTGGGCCGATTCATCAGATTCKGATATTATCGACAGATTTGTGCGCRTATGCAGAAATATTYCTCATTATCACAGCGGATCCTCAAAAAAAAAGAG
>RHGE01000293.1 GCA_004296775.1 Marinilabiliaceae bacterium JC017 | reverse complement strand
CTTTCATATGTTAGCAACTCAATTCGCATAATTCACATTTTTAATCCCATTATATTGAAGCATCTACATTATTCTGTCGTACCTACGGCACTCTGTTTAATGCATTCTTTATTGCCTACCATACTGTCGTGCCGATGGCACTAATGCTGAATCTCGCAAGGGGTATTATACTTGAAGACTAATACGATATATTTACATGCGACTCCGGCTGGAGTCGTAGATCATTTCATTTTAATCTGCTATAAACATTTGATACCTCCGGCATCATAGCACAAAACACAATTAACAATCAATTCGTCCCATTTGCGTAATTCACCGTTAAACTAATCATGTAAATCCTGTTAATCTTGTCCACATTTTTATTTACCGTGGAGGCACCGAAACGCAGAGTTTTATTTGTCACCATAGAGTCTTCAAGGCTTGACAACCTAACAAAAGGTAAGATAACTCTAAATTGACGCTACCAATAACTTAGGTCTCATGCAGATTTTCCGCAAATCCCAAGAGATGCAGAGAGGATTGTTCTACACATCTACTAAAAGGAGTCAAATACTCGTAATTCATTTTCTTTTCTTCCGGTCACTTCTTTCCCCTCCTAAAAGAATTAGGAGGGGTGATTTTCATTGAGTATGCAATGAAAATCGGGGTGGTTTGAGTAATATAACCAATGAGGATTAAAAGAGTTATATAGTAGTAGACGGAGAGGCACTAAGAAGATATCTTTCATATGTTAGCAACTCAATTCGCATAATTCACATTTTTAATCCCATTATATTGAAGCATCTACATTATTCTGTCGTACC
>RHGE01000292.1 GCA_004296775.1 Marinilabiliaceae bacterium JC017 | reverse complement strand
AAAAGAAGATTATGTTTTCTCTTTTTTTTTTTTATTGTTCATACTCCATCTCTTCTCGGTCAAAAATAATGTTAATACTTGATACATATTCGAAAGTTGGTTGAAAGACCAAAAGATCTCTAATCTAGAGGAGTTGAAGGGCAGGAATACACKCATCTTAGATACAGTACAAATAGACTTCGATCCCSTTTCATTTTTTTGTATTTTGTTAATATTTCCTTCATTCCCTCCTACGTAACTTTCTCGAGTCCATCTAAGCGATGTGCGCGGTACAAAGTTCATGATGCAGAACTCTTTTAGTTCATCCTATTTGTTCTGGTTCGGCTCATCCGAAATAAGTATCTTAACAATTTGAGAATCTCAATGAATCCCTAATTTGTCTTTTCCTTTTTTATTTAGCTTTAGCCCATACATAATACGAATGAGACTGCAATTTGCAATTACTCTCTTTGATCTAGAACATAATGYACAAATATTCCTTGAATATTGAGAATTCTCGAAGTGAAGMTTAGTTTCTTATTATTCAATGAGCATCTTGTATTTCATAAAAATTGGGGGCAATATAATCCTTACGCAAGGGCCATCCTATCCAACTTTCAGGMATTAAGATACGTTTCAGGCGTGGATGATTATCATAAGAGATTCCCAACATATCATAAGATTCCCGTTCTTGAAAATCCGCACTTTTCCAAACCCAGAAAACAGACGGAATTCTAGGATTCCTCCTTGGGGCAAATACTTTTATGCATACCTCTTCCGGTTGATCTACATCATACTCTATTCTCGTAAGATGATACACGCTAGCTAACAGTCCACCTGG
>RHGE01000030.1 GCA_004296775.1 Marinilabiliaceae bacterium JC017 | reverse complement strand
TTACGCTTCATGCCAACATTTCTGTTGACTATGCAAAACTCGCTTCCGGTGGCTGACCAAGCCTTACCGGGTAGGATTGATTACCTACAGGGCTACTATGAGATGTTTCATTATAATTGATACGCCTATAAAATCCCCATCTCACGGAATTGCACGGCGCAATGGTAAAAGTTGCTTCCTAAGCGCCTAGTGGTACTACCGGTAATGACTTACGACACATAGGTAGCGAGATAATGTTTCTACCGATAGGTCATTGGTTGTTCTGACATCAAAGCAGCTTCATTTGATATGGGGTTATTTCAACGGACTTAGTTATGAGCTTGTGTAACGGTTAGGTGACCCGATCACTTTCCGCTTAGTTTTATCTACAGTATACATTAGATGGCCATAAGGGCTTCTCTTCGATATTTAGAATAATAAGTGATCATTTTTTTTACGGTATTGCTTCCGGCCAGGGATTGAAGCGGCTACCCCACAGCGCGGGGTGGAATGTGGGTGGGGAAAGCGAGGAGTAATAGCGTAAAGCCCGGCACCGAGCACTAGCGAGGTGGGACGCCTAAGAGGGTTTATAGGTATAAGGAATTGGTTATAAGGGTACGAAGCTTAAGGATACGAGGTATTAGATTTATGGTATAAAGTTTAAGGGGGGTGCATACAAAACAAAAACCTGCTCCCAATGACGGCAACAGGTTTTTAAGTCGCATTTTTGAATAGTCTATATAATTACCATGGTGGCACCGTATCCGTATTCACGGAAGGAGGCGTCCTGGTAAATGTGTTTTTTGTATTGACGATCGAGGGCTTTACGGATTTCCATTTTGAGAGTCCCCTGCCCTACGCCATGAATAAAGACGAGTTTACGGCCTTTATTTTTTTCGTTGGCTTTCATGATTTCATGAAATTTATCCATCTGTATATTCAACATCTCACCATTACTCAAGCCGCTGGTGTTATCCAACAGTTCATCGATATGAAGGTCTACTTCCAGGATGGATGGCTCATCGCGACGGGCATATTTCTTACGTGCTGGTTGCTTCTCCTTCTCACGCTTTACCTTTGCCAGTTCTTTGTCGGACAAGGCTTCGAGCTTCCGTTCAAATTCTCCTTTTATCACCGGAATGATAACGGCTTTTTCGTGAAAGTAATCGTTTTCAACGAAGCTGTTTTCTTTAAAGAAACGGGCTGCCTTAATCTTTACGGTGGAAGACAAGGGTTGGGTGTGGGTATAAGATTTCGATTTTTTGAACATTAAAAGTTGCACATCCCATGTTTCCTCGTCGATGTCGATAACAGAGTGCTTACCAAGCAACAATTTAGTGTTGGGTTCGATGAGTCCATGGTACATGTGCATGGCTTTTCCTTCCACATTTACTTGTCCAATGGTGTAAAAGCAGAAGAAATTACTGTCGTTTACCACATGCAACCTTACGTTGCCCGACTGCACGCCTTCTTTATCACCCTGAAGAACACATAAATGAAACCGAGGATTGGTGTCGTCCACTGATTCATCTTCTTCATACTCGTAACCTTCCTCTTCTTCGACTTCCTGCTGAACAGCTTTTCTACCAGCAGCCGATGGGGTTTCTTTTACTTCTCCGGCCGCTTCCACCACAACCAGATCGGACATCATCACCGGCACTTCAAAGCCATCTTGGTCTTCGACAAAAGCCAATTGTCCTTCGATGCGAATAACACGGCCGCCGCCTGTTGTATCCAAAAAACGTACTGTGTCGCCAATTTTCACTGCCATATGCGTAATTTTTTCGTTGTTATTACCAATTTACAATAGCTCCCTCCTCTTTGGACTATTCCTTAGATGCGTTGCGAATGCCGTTTTTTACATTGAGTTACCCGATCAGTGAAAGGCATTTACTATTTAAAGTTTGTATCTAATATTTAAACCCAAACGACCTATTGTTTTTTTCAATGCCGGCAAAGTTAACTAAATTTGCGGGCTTAAAGGAGAATTAACCATGAAGAAACCGGACATTTCAATACACGATTACACCTATAACCTACCGGACGAAAGGATTGCGAAATACCCGCTGGCACGAAGAGATGAATCCAAGTTGTTGGTATATAGGCAAGGAAATATTGAACAATCGGTTTTCAACCGACTTGGGAATTTTTTACCTGAAGAGTCGCTTTTGGTTTTCAATAATACAAAAGTTATCCGCGCCCGGCTACATTTCCAGAAACCTACCGGTGCGATGATTGAGATTTTTTGCCTGGAACCTCTTTCGCCCGTGGATATTTCACAGACTTTTAAGACCTGCGATCCTACCACATGGAAGTGCATCATTGGAAATGCGCGTAAATGGAAAGGCGGCACCTTGCAGAAACAGGTGACCATTAATAGCCGATTGGTTACAGTGATGGCAGAGAAGGGCGCATCGCTTGGGAATGCTTACGAGGTGATATTTTCTTGGGACGATTCTTCCATTACTTTTGCTGAGGTCATTGAGCACCTGGGGCACACCCCGATTCCTCCCTATTTGAACCGGGAGACGGAATCGATTGATGAAGAACGCTACCAAACGGTTTATTCCGTACACCAGGGGTCGGTTGCGGCACCTACTGCCGGCTTGCATTTTACACCTGAAGTATTATCCAATCTGAAAGAACAACACCACAACCTGGC
This sequence comes from Marinilabiliaceae bacterium JC017, assembly GCA_004296775.1. Taxonomy (GTDB): domain Bacteria; phylum Bacteroidota; class Bacteroidia; order Bacteroidales; family Marinilabiliaceae; genus JC017. Next base: position 70,850 of record RHGE01000030.1, on the reverse strand, counting down.
AGAAGTGACTTTACATGTTGGTGCGGGCACTTTTAAGCCGGTGAAATCGGAACATATTGCCGATCATGAAATGCACACGGAACATTTCTTTGTGGAAGCAGCGGTAGTGAAACAATTACTGGCAAATGCCGGCCATGTGATTTCGGTAGGAACCACTTCGGTGCGTACATTGGAGAGTCTTTACTGGTTAGGAGTGAGAATTCTGGAAAATATATCTATTACGGATGGTGTTTCGCAATGGGATCCATACAATTTAACGGATAAATATAGTACGGAAGAGGCGTTAACGGCACTGCTTACTTTTATGCAGGAGAATCAAATATGTACGTTTGCCAGCAAGACCTGTATTATTATTGTACCAGGATACAAGTTTAGGATTATTGAAGGGCTTGTTACCAATTTCCACCAACCCCAAAGTACTTTATTGCTTTTGATTAGTGCTCTTATTGGAAACAACTGGAATAAGGTATACAATTATGCATTGGAAAATGATTTCCGATTCTTAAGCTATGGCGATAGTTCTTTATTATTAAAGTAATTTGTGAATAGCAATAGATCGTTAGATAAGAGATCGTTAAACAATAGAGCATAAAGTGGACATTAACTAATTGCAGAAATTTAACGAACTATTATAAGATATTAATATAAAAGCGGGCATTGATGACAATGCCCGCTTTTATATTGATTTGCTACGAATATGCGCTATAATTTCTTTATTTCTGGTATTACTGTCCAAAATAAATTTATATTAACCAATGTGCTCAAGCCGCACGGGCTTTTACTTTTTCTCTACAGCAAGAAAAAGTAAACAAAAAGTGCCGCCTTCAAGAAATAACTCTTAAATATCTAAAAAGAATGTATTTTGCCTACTTATTTAAAAATCATTTAGGACAATTGTGTATTCCTGTTGGAAACAGGCAGTCCTCACTCCCGTTTCTTTAGCTCTTCTTCCAGGATTGCTTCAATTTCCGGCACACAAGTGCCACAGACGGTACCTGCATCTGTTTCATCCTGTATTTGCTCAAAGGTGGTTAATTGCTTCTCCCTGATCACTCGCACCAAATCGCCTTTGGTTAATTGCAAGTGTTTGCATACATAGTCGTTATCGTCGAACATAGAGCTATATTATAAAGATTCAAATTTGAGCTTTATTCAGGATTAACAAACAATTATTAAGGAGCGGATGACTCCTAAAATTTATTTTCACGCTTGCCTACTACTATTCCTCTCCAACAATAAACGAAAGTGAAAAGTATTTATAGAATACCAAATACTCACTACGGCCTGTTTAATTCACCATCAAAAGCTGAGATCTATGATATAACATCACCTAAGGATATTTGTTCCCAAACTCCTTTATTCAATACTGTGAGTTCCTTGCCCCCTAATTCTACCATCGTTTTTGCTGCATCCTCAAATCCGCTATCCAACTCAATGCAATGATGAGCATCGGAGGAAATGGTTAAAGGAATATGCAATTCAATGCACTTTTGGATAATGGAAGCGGAGGGGAAAAAATCATCATATTTTCCTCGGTATATACCCCTGGTATTAATTTCCACGATGCACCCATATGCCTTTATAATACGAAGTGTTTTTTCAACTTCGATCATATGCCAGTCTGCTTCCGGGTCAAAATAACGCCTCTGATTATTCATCACGACCTTGTCCATGTGACCAATTATCTCGGGCCGCCCCTCTTGTATCATCTCTCGCAACTGATGGTAATAGGCACGCACCGCTTTTTTATAATCACCGCCGAATATTTCATTGATTCCTTTGTCATAGTTCTCCGGAGGACCGTCAAGAAACCATAAAGCGTCATTTGCGGCCCCTTTCACCAGATGCACAGAGCCAATCAGGTAATCGGGCCGCACTATTCGGCGCCATTCATTTAAGGAAACAGTAAAGCCAGGCACATAATCCACTTCAAGCGCTTTATAAATTTGTAATGTTCCTTCATAGGATTTCTGACAATTGTAAATATCCGACTGATATTGGGTTAAATCATCAAAACCCATGGCCCATTTTGTTTTGAAAGGTACCGGCGCATGACCGGAGAAGCCAATCATTTGTAAACCCTTGTTAACAGCCGTTTGACAGATCTCATCCATGGTCGATTTCCCGTCGCAATAGGGTGAATGTGTATGCAGAGAAAACTTCATTTTTTCTTTCAAAAATAGGCATTCAACTCAAACACTCTGCTGTCATTCATCATCTCCGAAAAATATAGTTAACAAATTTTAACGCCATGACGCCGCTGTTTTAAACGTAAAGTTATATTTTTGGACACCGCACAATTAAATAAGTATTGTTTAAACAAAGGCAATCAGAAAAAATACATCATTATGGAGCAATCTGTAGACATTAGAGAGATCAATGAACGTATCAAACAAGAAAGTTCATTTGTTGATTTACTGAGCATTGAAATGAATAAGGTGATTGTAGGCCAAAAACACCTTGTTGAGAGTCTTCTAATTGGCCTTTTATCTGATGGTCACATTCTTTTGGAAGGTGTTCCGGGGCTGGCAAAAACATTAGCCATCACCACCCTTTCCACCATTGTAGACGCGAAATTTTCACGGATACAGTTTACGCCCGACTTATTGCCGGCTGACCTTTTGGGTACTTTAATATATAGCCAGAAAAAAGAAGAGTTTATCGTTAAGAAGGGACCTATCTTTACCAATTTTGTATTGGCAGATGAGATAAACCGGGCCCCGGCAAAGGTACAAAGTGCACTGCTTGAAGCGATGCAGGAACGTCAGGTGACCATTGGTGATAGCACCTACAAACTGGAAGAACCCTTCCTGGTTATGGCGACCCAAAACCCGATTGAGCAAGAAGGAACATACCCCTTGCCAGAAGCCCAGGTTGACCGTTTCATGCTGAAGGTAGTGATCGATTATCCAAAGAAAGAGGAAGAACAAATTATCATTCGCCATAACCTGGCTAAATCCTTCCCTAAAGCAACAAGCATTCTGAAACCTGATGATATCATCAGAGCTCGCCAGGTGGTTAAGGAGGTTTACATGGATGAGAAAATCGAGAAATACATTGTAGACATTGTATTTGCCACCCGTTTCCCTCATCAATATAAATTGGATCGTTTTAAAGATATGATTTCGTACGGAGCCTCTCCACGGGCCAGTATCAGCTTATCGATGGCAGCTAAAGCCTATGCTTTCATCAAGCGCCGCGGCTATGTGATACCAGAAGATGTCAGGGCAGTATGTCATGATGTGATGCGCCACCGTATTGGTCTTTCCTATGAAGCAGAAGCCAATAACATCACCTCAGAGGAGATCATCAGCGAAATCCTTAACCAGGTTGAAGTACCTTAACAGCACTAAGGTTAGAATTGAGGATATACCTCAAGGTGTCAGCAAACAGGTAGGGGAAACAGTGAGAGAATAAGATGTTTGAAACCGTTTTGCCCCTATCTGCTATAAAAAGTTAAAACACCAGATATTCAAGTGACACCTCGTTCCTTCATGTTAAACAAAAAAAGGAAGCACCTTGGAAGCAACGGAATTATTAAAACGAGTACGACAAATTGAGATAAAAACACGAGGTCTCAGTAATAATATATTTGCCGGGGAATACCACTCCGCATTTAAGGGGCGTGGTATGATGTTTAGTGAGGTAAGAGAATACCAGTATGGTGACGATATCCGAAACATCGACTGGAATGTAACAGCACGTTTCGACAAGCCCTATGTTAAGGTATTTGAAGAAGAACGTGAACTTACTGTGATGTTAATGATTGACGTGTCAGGATCGCGAGAATTTGGCACCTCCTTCAAATACAAAAAAAACGTAATTACAGAAATAGCGGCGGTACTGGCTTTTTCGGCTATTCAAAACAACGATAAAATCGGTGTTGTCTTCTTCAGTGATTGCATTGAAAAATTCATTCCCCCGAAAAAAGGACGAAAACACATCCTGCACATTATTCGGGAGCTAATTACCTTCACCCCGGAACATCGCAATACAAATATCTCCGAGGCATTAAAATATCTGACCAATGCCATTAAGAAAAGGAGTACCGCTTTTATCATTTCTGACTTTATCGACGATGATTTTGAGGATGCCATGAAAATTGCCAATCAGAAGCACGACGTAGTAGCCCTCAAAGTCTTCGACAAGCGAGAGACGGAACTCCCTCCCATAGGCCTTATCAAACTTAAAGATGCGGAAACAGGCGAATTTCAATGGGTGGATACCGGCAGCAGAGCAGTACGAGAAGCTTATCGCAGCTGGTGGCTAAATAATGATAAAAGTACCAAAACTCTTTTCAGTAAATGTGGAGTAGATAATGTATCGGTAGGTACTCATGAAGATTATGTGAAAGCATTAATTGCTTTGTTTAAAAAACGAATCTGATGCAGAAGTCATTAATAAGAAAAATAACCCAGCTGCGGGCCGTTTGGCTAAAGCATATTCTGCTAATTAGCATGATGGCCTTTTGCCTATTGGGACATGGACAAAGTGTTTCGGTCAACGCGAAACTGGATTCTACAATTATATTTATAGGAGGTCAGATAGATCTCAAACTGGAAGTAAGTCAACCGGAAGATATCGCTGTGCAGTTTCCTTTACTCACCGATACCATTACGAAGAATATTGAGATCTTATCCGTTAGCAAAATAGATACGACAAAACTGGAGAGCAACCGCTTGTTACTGGAACAAAACTATCGTATTACATGCTTTGACAGCGGCTTACATTACATTCCACCTATTCAATTCGAATTGGCAGAAAGCAAATTGGAAAAAATGCCTGCCACAGAAGCATTAGCACTTATGGTGGTTAATCCTTTTGAAAAGGTGAATGCGGATGAAGGTTTTTTTGACATTAAAAAACCGGTCAATACACCCTTTAATCTCGCAGAATTGATGCCTTATATATGGCTGTTTCTGGGCCTAACCGTGCTTGCCATTGGTATAACCATTTTGATTCTTTGGCTGGTAAAGAAAAAACCACCAATTAATTTAACCAAAAAGGAGAAGCCCAAGGAGCCGGCGCATATTACAGCTTTACGTTCCTTAGACCGCATAAAAAGTGAGAAACTCTGGCAACGCCACTTACTTAAACAATACTATTCGGATGTAACAGCTACTTTACGTCAGTACATTGAAGAACGCTATGACATTGCAACGTTTGAAAGAACCACTGATGAAATACTTACATTAATGAATGGTGCAGACATGCCGGACCATAAGCCAAAGGATCAACTTAAACAGATACTTCAATTGGCTGACCTGGTTAAGTTTGCCAAATTCGAGCCTCTCCCGGATGAAAACGACCTCACCATGATTAATGCTTATTTCTTTGTAAATCAAACAAAACATGAAGAGCTAAAGTCGTTGGAGGAGAACAAAGAGGCCCTGACAAAAAAGGAAGAGAGTGACAATAAATTACTTGAAGAATCAAGCAATAGCTAAAAAATTGATTCAATGCGTAACATTACATTTTTACATCCGGAGTTTTTCTTCTTATTAATTATTATACCTCTGTTTATTGCCTGGTACATATGGAAAAACAGAGGCCTGCAGGCATCACTGCAAATATCTACCTTAAGAGGCTTTTCCCAAGCCCCAGCCTCTAAAAAGGCTTGGTTACGTCATGCCTTGTTTGGTTTACGGGTGTTGGTCATTGCATTATTAATAGTTGTACTGGCCCGCCCGCAAAGTTCCAACAGCATTCGTAATGTCACAACAGAAGGGATTGATATTGTAATGGCCCTTGATATATCGGGTAGTATGCTTGCCGAAGATTTTAAACCCAACCGGCTGGAAGCTGCCAAAGAGGTGGCCACACAATTTATATCAGGAAGAACCAACGATAAGATAGGATTGGTCATTTTTGCCGCAGAGAGCTTTACTCAATGCCCGCTGACAACCGACCATTCAGTTCTGGCTAACCTGTTCCGAGATATCAAAACGGGAATGCTCGAAGATGGCACTGCCATAGGTATGGGACTTGCCACGGCGGTGTCCCGCATTAAGGACAGCAAAGCAAAGAGTAAGGTTATTATCCTATTAACCGACGGTGAAAATAACCGTGGTGAAATTGGGCCAATGACAGCAGCGGAAATTGCTAAAACCTTTGACATACGTGTGTATACCATTGGAGTTGGTACCGTTGGCACAGCTCCCTTCCCGATGAACACTGTTTTTGGTAAGCAATATCAGAACGTGGAGGTACGCATCGATGAGGAGCTATTACAAAATATCGCTGACATGACCAATGGAAAATATTTCCGGGCAACTGATAAGGAAAAACTGAAAGCGATTTACAAGGAGATTGATCAAATGGAAAAAACAAAGATCGAAGTAAAAGAATACACCAAACGATCAGAAGAGTATTGGATATTTGCGCTACTCGCCGGTTTCTTTCTCTTTCTTGAAGTTTTCCTGAGAAGCACTGTTTTGAGAAATCTACCTTAAAAAGAAAATTACAAACGGAATAATCTAGTGAATTATGGATATTTTCAGGTTTGAACATCCCAATTACCTGTACCTTTTAATACTTATTCCGGCATTGGCCTTTATTCATCTGTTTATCGCCATGCGCCGGAAGAAAGCACTTGAGAAATTTGGGGACATGGAGTTAATCTCCTCATTAATGCCGGATGCATCATTTACGCGGCCATCAGTTAAATTCTTCATCCTTTTGTTTGCCCTATTGGGACTTATTGTAACGCTTGCCGGACCACAGTTTGGCACCAAACTCAATACAGTTAAGAGAAAAGGGATTGAATTAATGATTGCTTTGGATGTATCAAATAGCATGAATGCCAAAGACATTGAACCAAGCCGACTGGAACGGGCCAAAAGAGCCATTGCCAGATTGGTTGACAAACTATCTAATGACCGTATAGGGTTCATTGTTTTTGCAGGAGAAGCATACACGCAATTACCGATTACAACCGACTACCCATCGGCCAAAATGTTTTTATCATCCATTAATACTGATATTGTACCAACACAAGGCACTGCAATCGGAAAGGCAATAAACCTTGCTGTTAAATCATTCAGTGAGCAGGAAGATATCAACAGAGCCATCATTGTTATTACCGATGGCGAAAACCACGAAGATGATCCCGTGGCAGCAGCAGCACAAGCGGCAAAAAAAGGTATAAAAATCTATACCGTTGGCATGGGACTTCCCAAAGGGGCTCCTATCCCTGTTAAGGGAGGTAAAACAAACGAATTCATGAAAGACCGGGAAGGAAATGTGGTAATTTCGAAACTTGATGAAGCAACCTTACAGCAAGTAGCGGTTTCCGGGAACGGCGCTTTTATTCCAGCCAATAACATTCGCAATGGAATTAACAATCTATTGGATGAATTATCAGAGTTGGAGAAAAAAGAATTAGAAGCAAAAGTATATACCGATTATGAGGACCAATTCCAATATTTTGCAGCATTTACCTTGCTGCTCATTTTTCTGGAATTCCTCATCTTAGAGCGCAAAAATAAATACCTGAAAGGCATTGATTTATTTGTCGTAAAAAAAGATGAAAACAAATGACAAATTATCAACCGATTGAAATTGGTATGAAATTCGCAGAAGATAAATGGTAATATTTCAAAACAAAAGCGTAATGAACTATACATACATCACCATATCTCTGTTACTTTTCTCCGCCACATTGTTTGGCCAGGAAGAACGTAAACACATCCGCCAGGGAACAACAAATTATAATGAGGAAAAGTACCTGGAATCAGAGATTGATTATCGTAAGGCTCTGGATAAGGAAGCCAATTCTTATGAGGCGCAATTCAATATAGGAGATGCTTTATACAAGCAAAAGAAATACCCTGAAGCCGCCGATCAATTTCAAATATTGGCGAGCACCGAAAAAGACAAGCAACGGCTGGCATCCATCTACCATAACCTGGGGAACAGTTATTTTGCCATGAATGAACTGGAGAAGAGCATTGAGGCTTATAAAAATTCCTTGAGAAATAATCCGGAAGATCATGAAACACGCTATAATCTGATCGCTGCCCTAAAAAAAAGGAAGCAACAACAAGATCAACAACAGCAGAATCAAGATCAAAACAAAGATCAACAGAACCAAAATAAGGATCAGAATAAACAACAACAGCAAGATCAGCAACAACAGGATCAGGATCAGGATGGCATTCCCGATGAAAAGGAAAAACAAGGTAAAGATCCTCAAAAGCCAGAAGACACCGATAACGATGGAACACCTGACTACAAAGATCAGGATTCAGATAATGACGGTATTCCCGACAAACAGGAAGCTGGTCAAAATCCACAAGAGCCACAGGATACCGATAAAGACGGGACACCTGATTATCGTGACTTAGACTCCAATAATAATGGTATTCCGGACAGCCAGGAAAAAAAGAAAGACCAACAAAACCAGCAAAATAAACAGAATCAACAGCAGCAACAACAGAATCAGCAACAACAGCCGGAAGATCAAATGTCGAAGCAAGATGCCGAACGACTACTGAAGGCTATTCAATCTGATGAAGATGAATTGCAGAAAAAACTGAGAAAAGCAAAGGCTGGTCAAAAAACAAAAACAGAGAAAAACTGGTAGTAAATCGTACTTTAGCGTAAAATTTTACAAACAAATGAGAAAAAAGCTCACATTCTTTTTACTACTTCTTTCCATTGGAATAGCTGGCTTGGCCCAAACAACGTTTACCGGAAAAGCTCCGGAAGCCGTGATTGCAGGCGATAAGTTCCAGTTGGTTTATACCCTTAACAAGGAAGGAAGCGATATTCGTCTTCCACAAATGGACGATTTTCAGATACTGATGGGGCCAAGTATATCCCGTCAATATAGCATGTCGAATATCAATGGTAAAATAACAAGGGAAAACATCTATTCATTCACCTACATTTTAAAAGCCAACAAGGATGGTAGTTATAAAATAGCACCAGCCACAATTGAGGTGGATGGAAAACAAATTGAATCCAATTCGATCCAAATACAAGTCGTTAAAGGAGATGCTTCAACCCAGCAAAGGAAAAAAAGCACCACTACTTCCACCGAAGGGCTTTCAGGTGATGACTTATTTATCACCATAAAACCCAGCAAATCGAATGTTTACCAAGGTGAATCTTTGGTTTTAACGACTAAAATATATACGCGTGTAGACCTTGAAGGATTATCGGATATTAAACAACCCGAACTACAGGAATTCATCATGCAGAAAATAGCCGGGCCTGATAAAATGTCCTGGACAATGGAGAATATCAAAGGTCGCACCTATAATGTGGGAACCTATGAACGAAAGCTGCTTTTCCCACAAAAAGCGGGAAAAATAGCCATCACACCAACAGAAGTGGAGTTCATGGTCAAACAAAGGGTTGCACGCCGATCACAAAGTATCTTTGATGATTTCTTTGAGTCTAATTACCGCACGGTCAAGAAACGTGTAAAATCAAAACCTCTTACCATCCATGTTAAACCGCTTCCTAAAGGACGTCCGGCCGAATTTACAGGTGGCGTGGGTAACATGTCAATGAAGGTGACGACTTCTAAAAATCAGGCAAAGGTAAATGACGGTATCACCTTAAAAGTTGATATATCAGGAACCGGTAACTTAAAATTGATAGACGGCCCAAAACTAAAACTGCCTGGCGACTTTGATGATTTTGATCCTAAAATCACCAATAAACTGACCAATACAGTGGCCGGAATGAAAGGCACCAAGACGTATGAATATTTAATCATTCCGCGACACGCCGGTACTTTTACTATCCCTTCTGTTGAATTTGCCTATTTCAATCCCGCCACTAAAAAGTATCAATCGGTATCATCAGGGCCAATAACTATTGAAGTAGAAAAAGGAGATCAGGAAGAAGGCCCTGCTACTGTTATCACTGGTGGTGGTACAAAAGAAGATGTCAAGTTTATTGGCAAAGATATTCGATTCATAAAAACCGGATCGACTACCCTGAAACCGGTCGGCACGTTTTTATTTGGCAGCCTCTCGTTCGTTCTGGGGTTTGTTTTTCCTGCCTTTTTGTTTGTATTGCTCTTTTTCATCAATCAAAAACGAATTAAGGAGAATGCAAATATTCAACTGATGAAGACTAAAAAAGCCAATAAAATGGCCAAAAAACGTCTTAAGAAGTCGGCTCACTTCCTCAAAACAGGAGAAAAAGAATCTTTCTACGAGGAAGTACTAAAAGCCCTTTGGGGGTACCTAAGTGATAAACTAAGCATTCCGGTAAGTGAACTATCAAAAGATAATGCACGTAATATTTTGACCCAATCGAATGTATCTGAAGAGCTCACCGAGCGTTTCATGGAAGTTCTTGATACGTGTGAATTTGCCCGTTATTCCCCGGCTTCCGGATCAGGCGAAATGGACAAACTCTATCAGAAAACACTTGAAACAATCAGCAAACTGGAAAATCAGATAAAACGTTAACAGATGAGAAGAGTAATAATCCTATTGGTAATGATATACAGCTCACTGTTTACCTTTGCAGAAGATCAACGGTTCAGTGACGCAAATGAATTATATAGTTCCGGAAAATATGAAGAAGCCATCGCTGCGTATGGACAAATTCTGGATACAGGTATGGAGAGTCCTGAGTTATACTTCAATCTGGGTAATTCCTATTACAAGAATGGCCAGTTACCACAAGCCATCCTGAATTTTGAACGCGCCCAGTTATTGGCACCTCATGACAAGGATATCAAGTACAACCTGGAGCTTTCCTACAGTCAAACAACTGATAAAATTGAAAAAGTAGGCGTTTTCTTTTTAGCACGCTGGTTTCAGGGATTAAGAGACAAAGGCGATTCCGATTTCTGGAGTATTATCACGCTTATTAGTTTCTTTTTATTCTTAATTGCAGCAGCCCTATATCTATTCATGAATTCGGCTGCTCTTAAGAAAACCGGTTTTTTCGCCGGTGTATTATTCATTTCGATGACAGTGATTACTTTTTCATATGCACAGAAACAGAAACAGAAATTACTTGATCGTTCACATGCTATTGTCTTCAGTCCTTCAGTGACGGTAAAAAGTTCACCGGACAACAGCGGTACGGAATTATTCATCCTTCATGAAGGAACAAAAGTGGAAATTTTAAGTACGTTGGGTGACTGGAAAGAAATTCAATTAAGTGATGGAAATGTGGGATGGCTTAAAGACACTACAATTGTGGTAATATAAAAGCAGAAATAATATTAATAAAAAACCCTCTCCGATCGATTCGAAGAGGGTTTTTTATTAACCTCTGACATTTTGCTGCATTGTTAAACGTCGTATTTCCCGTACCAATTTGACCTGATCCATGCGTTTCTTTCTACCTTCCCTATACTCACTAGCCAAATACCAACCTATAAATAAAACTAAAATCAATAATATAAGAAGTAGTACCATGACGTGTTATTTTTAAGAATTATATATCAATCAACAAACCAAAATCATCAAATGATTGGCTTTTATCAGATTATTCAAACCACACCCCGGCAACTCTTCCATATTATGGAAATTATTTCCAAACTGCAATTTTACGCCTTAAACATCTAGGAACTACTCCGTCGGTATCACTACTTTGGCCACTGGAAATTGGCCATATTATCCAGCTTTAATTCTACTTTTTGCGTCCCATAAGCATAGGCGGCTACCTGATAAGGTGAAAACCAAAATACCATGGATGTATCCGTTAATGTGAAATTACCAAAATCGGCCAGTACTTTTGTTCCTTCTTCAATAAAATCAGGTGACTCAATCTGCTTATACAAAATGTCACGAACCGGCTTTTGGATATTACTTAAGGCCTTATTGGTAAAAAAATCGGCCAGCTTATACACCTTTTCATTCTTTATATCCATCACCACGGAATGATAAAAAGCATTACCATGTGCCCCGCCGGTGTATTGATAGTTTGTGAATATTACTGAAATCAACCCATTGTCAAGGATGTGTTCGTCATAAGAGAGAGACAATTCATTTTTCCAGTTTTCAGATATCACCTCCTCGCCGGTATATTCTTTGAATTCCGCGATGGCATCAAACACAATTTTGTGCATCAGGGTATCGGCAAAAGCATTGTTATAAACCGGGAAGGAAGCGTCAATTTTTCCCCAATCCGTCTCAATAAAAATAGAATCCTTTATCCCGGGACTTATCGATTGGGATGATTTATTGGAAGTACAGGAAAATAAAGCAATGATAACGCTCAAAAAGATTAATCCTTTTCTCATGATAAATGAATTTATAATAATATATTATTGAAAAAACAATGCAAGATACAAAGGTTTTAAAGCCACTAAAGAGATATCAGCAGGAATCTTTCTTTGATAATTCCATCTCATTCATAAATCCCGTCACTGACATCAAATACCGATAATATCAGCATCAAAAGAAGTTGTTAATACCTAAGACTAAACAGCATCGCAATATTAGTAACCAAACTCCACACATTTATTAAACCAAACCTGTAACTAATAAGCCAAGCCCGACGTCTTATAACATGTAACCTAAAATTAGAAAGCAATGATCCAAAAAAGCATTTTATTACTATTAATGGTCTGCGGTGCCATAACCATCCAGGCAAGAGACTTAGACATAAGAGTTGATGTAAACAAATCGTTTCCTGACATTACCCAGGTGGAAATTAAGGCTTTTTGCCTGGATGTAATAATCGAACCCCATGATGCCAATGAAGTAAAATTGGATGGTTTTGTAGAATGGGACAGATCTAAAGAAAAGTATGAAATTCAAACCAACGTCTACGGTGGTAAATTAGTAATCACCGTAAAACACCCCCATTCAACCCGCGGCAGAGTTGATGGCAAACTATATTTAAAAATGCCTGCACTAACCGATATAGATGTGGAATCCATCAGCGGCAACATTAATGTCACCGGCATAGGAAAAAAATATGCAGATTTTGAAACCATCTCAGGCGATATTACTGCTAAAAAAATAGGCTGTAGTGTGGAAGCTGAATCCATCTCGGGCGAAATCTCCCTGGAAAACATTGCCGGTGATGTGGAAACCTCAACCATCTCAGGCGACCAACAATTTCATAATATTGATGGCGACCTGAACGGTAGTTCGATTTCCGGAGACTTTACCATCAGTGACCTGAAGGGAAATCGAAAAGTCAGCTCGGTCTCCGGATCTATTCGCTAATAGCGATGGCAAAAAGACAATAACGTATTCTCCCGTCAAAGACATACGATTAATGATAACCACAAAAAAAGTCCCCCGAAACTAATTCCGGGGGACTTAAAACAACTGTACACATTCCTGAGCTTTCTCAGTCTAATATTTTACTCATTCTTTTTCTAAACAATCACCTGTTCATCCTTTTGCTTTGCCGGATGCCAACTTAAACGCAAAAGGTTTTTTCAAAAAATGCAGGATCGACTTCTCTATTCTTCTTTGAATTGAAGCCATATACTTGATCACAATTATTTGAAACATGGAAGGTGTAGGATCTTCTTTCTTTTCTCTCGCATAATACTCAGCCAACATCGCCAGGGAAATGGGATTACCACAAAGCATTTTCAGATTAACTAATGCCTTCCGATGCCCGATCTTTTGATCAAATCGAACCCGATTAAGGTCGATAAGTGAAAAATGGTAATGATCATCCGCCCCATAATTTATCAATACATTAGCCCCGTTAAAATCCTTATGGAAAATTCCCTGCGCATGCAGCTTACCGGCGGTATAAGCGGCAAAATCGCTTAGAACAGCTTTTTTTTGCGGCACGTCTTCATTCAATACCGTTGAGAGTGAAAATGTCGATTCATGAAACATGGAAATGTAATAGCATTTCGTCAATATCTTCCATTTATTATACACCTCTATATAACCAACTGGTGCCGGGGTATGAATCCCCATCTCCAGCAAACGTTGCGCATATAAATAGGACCGGGCTGCCTTATTCTTTCTGAAAAAAGAATAAATGATAATATTGGCGAGGGTAGGTCGTCCAAATGCTTTCACACATAACATGTGATCCTGCTCATGAAAGGTTTTGAGCTGGTTTCTGCCAATATGTATATCAACACCATATTTCTCAAAGTTTTGATGCAGATTAGTGGCAAAACATTGCAACTTTTCAAATTTTGGGTCTAGTACAGTTTTTATCATCTTTCTCCGATTTGCGAATGTAAAAATAGACCCTATTGATGCAACTTTCTTACATTTTACTATGAATTGGAGAAAATGCGGAATAAAACGATCAAAACAAAGAATGACCGGATTATTACTTAAATTAAAAGTAGTTGGCACCGCTATACCTCAAAAGGCGCCAGCTAATTAAGTAATAATCCGGTCTCTCTCAATAATTCATCTGCTTATGGCAGAACTATACCGGTAATGCAAGGAACACCTCATTCATCACGTCGTTATGTGTTTTTTTAAATTTCTCTCGCACCCATTTTCGCAACAAGGAAATCTCACGGTCACTCAGCCAAATTAATGACTTGATCAACTCTTTACGAAACAGGTCAACATTATTTGCAACTGCTTTTAAAATGGTTTTTTGATGTTCCAACATTTGTTACTCTTTTAATAATTGTAGACTATAGATATCAGTATTAAGTATCCGAATGCATGACTGACAAAGTTCCTTTTTTCACTCTATCCCTTTCATCATTCTGTTAGTCTGCCCCAAATACCGGGGATGATCCAATCCGATATGATCAATGTTTCCTCTCTTTCTAATTACAAAGAATCAGTGACCATGCCCGCATACTAATCCAATTACTATGCCAATAAATCGCGATTAACATTTTTTAAAGGTGCTTTTTTATCACCCGTCTTATATTATCTCATTTTAAACCAAACGTCAATAAAATCTGCACTAAAAAAACCCATAAAAAGACCTTACCAACCGACAAGCGGTCAACAAGGCCTTTTACAACTAGTATAAACCAAAAAAATTTCATTCCTGATTACCGATCTTATCATCCACTACTTTTTCAACTTCCTTTTGCGCATCACGGCGTCCTTGCCGTATGCGAACGGTAGTCATGGTTTTATCTATAATGATGTTGATTAGATTAATCATCTCATCAAACTCAGGTTTGGGATTTACCTTTTGCATCACTTCCAAATATTGGAAAAGAGTCTCTAAAGCAGATTTCAACGCCTTCACCGCCTCTTTATTATCTACCTGTGGACGAACCGATCGTTCATCAACACGCGCTTCTTCGGATTGCTCAAACGCCTCCTGGGCCTGCCGCAGTTGGTGGACAAAAAACTCGCCTGAAATGGTTGCTACAGCTTCTTTCAACTCCGGTTCATCCGCCAGGTTTTTCAACAAATTCCGAAGCCTGGAGGTCTCAATGCGATAATTCATCCGTTCATACCGCCCGTATTGTGTGATAAAATTTTCCAGCAATTCAGCCGCCACTCTTTTGTCTTCATCGCTACAATAAACAAACGCCTTCACATAATATTTGAATGCATAAGATGCATCATCACGGTTTATATCACAATCCTTCACTTTGGCTGTAAGCAATTTTACGTTTCCCTTCGATAATCCCAATTGCAAGGTTTTAAGATGCGCGTATATGGTATCAATCATCCCCTTCAGTCCCAGCTCCTCCACATTAAACTGATTCACGACCTCTGCAACACGCATCCCTAAAGTGTTGCACTCATCAATACGCAGCTGTGAAAAACTTATGGACTTAATCATATTTCAATGGTTATGGGTTAAATTTGAAATCACGGTAATGAAATTAACAAATAAGCCGACAGTTACCAAACATTTAGGTCCATTCCTACCCTGCTCCACTCATTAATCTTTTTTCCAAATATTGCAGAAATCACCTCATCCTTCGTTAACAGAACACGATGTTTAGCATAAAGATGTTGGTCATTTCCCCAAAAAACACCATGACCAGGCTATAACTTTTGCCCCGTCATTACTCCACCATCATGATTTATAGTTTCTCAATGTATTTCCACCATTAAGTTGATGGCAGGAAAAAATACATTCAGCTTTAAAAGAGATAACACTCCCGAATGATGCGACCCGGTATAGAAATTGGATAACTACCACTGACGACACATCCTCCGGCACATTGACTAGATAGCTGCCATTGACGACAAGCTGACCCGGATTACTTTTTGTTTCTCGTCATTGACGACAGAATAGCCGGCATAAAGGAAAAGGTACTGCCATTGACGACATACTGACCCATGCAACTTTTGGTTTCACGTCACTGACGACAGAATAACCGGCATAAAGGACAGGGTGCTGCCATTATCGACATAGTGATCGGCATAAGAAACAAAATACAACCAAGAAGCCATACCTGCCTTTTTTTAATTACAGAGACCATCCGTAGGTTAATCACAAAGCTATTCCTCTGGATTCAGGTCTTATTTCCATCAATTAATAAAAAACTACCCAACTTCATCTTATCCAATTGAGAGATTATCCCTACTTTTTTGTGCAACGGAAAAACAAAAAAGGCCCTGAAATCAGGGCCTTTCAAAAAATCTGCAATCTTGTATTATTATATCAAGTCAATGCTTCGTTTTACAAACTTAGTCAATGCTTCACCTTTCAACATGTTGTTGGACAACAAGGCCAGGTCAATCAATTGAGAAACCAGTTTATTTCCGGAAGCAAAAGTAGAAAGCTCTTCTTTCATCTTCTCATTCAATGCCTCGATCTTCTTGTCCACATCAGCCATTTCGTCTTTTTCGGCTTGCGTTACTTCTTCCTCTTTTTTGCCTTCTTTGGCTTTATCAAGTTCAGCTTTACGACCATTCAAGCTTTCAACTTTTCCCCTTAGGGTGCTCACTTTTTCACCTACGCTTGCCTCTTCGTCTGTAACAATACGCTGTACCAATGGGTGATTTCCGTTCACCACCAGGTTGTAGCTATCAGGCATCTCACCATAGAACATCATGCCACCACCCTGCATCGCACTCATCTCTTTCATACGACGCATAAACTCCTGCTGAGTGATCATCACCGGTGTTTCATTCTCACCCATTGCCTCAAAGGAAACAATAAAGTTGGTTTTCTCCATCTGAGGAATCTGAGAACTAAAGATAGAAGTAAGATCCTCTTTTTGTGCAGGGGTCAACTTCAAATCTACATGGTTTTCCTGGGGAATAAGTTTCTCAACCACATCACTGTCTACCCGCACAAAACGAGATTTTTCAAACTTCTGTTCCAGGTGATTCAGCAAATGGGTATCCAACTGTCCTTCCATGGCCAACACATCATATCCTTTGCTTTTAGCTGCTTCAATGAAGCTATGCTGAGCTAACATATCAGTGGTATACAGATAAACCAATTGCTTATCTTTATCCGTTTGGTTCCCCTTAATAATGTCTTTATACTCGTCAAGAGTGAAGCATTTACCTTCGGTGTTTTTCAATAAAGAGAATTTGGTCGCACGGTCATAAAATTTCTCTTCCGTCAACATACCATACTCAATGAAAATCTTCAGGTCATCCCATTTCTCTTCAAAAGTCTTTCTGTCTTTCTTGAAGATCTCTTCCAAACGATCAGCTACTTTCTTAGTGATGTATTTGGAAATCTTCTTCACATTGCTGTCACTTTGAAGATATGAACGAGATACATTCAACGGAATATCCGGTGAGTCAATCACCCCATGCAGCAAAGTCAGGAATTCAGGTACAATACCTTCTACTGAATCGGTCACATAAACCTGGTTACAGTACAACTGAATTTTATTCTTCTGAACCTCCACATTATTTTTCAGCTTGGGGAAATAAAGCACCCCGGTCAGGTTGAACGGATAGTCCACATTCAGGTGAATATGAAACAATGGTTCGTCGGCCATTGGATACAATTCACGGTAGAAAGAAGCGTAATCTTCATCTTTCAACTCAGAAGGGGTACGCGTCCAAAGTGGCTTGGTCACATTAATGATCTTGTCTGTGTCCAACTCCACCTCTTTACCATCTTTCCATTCGGTATCTTTACCAAAAGCAATTTCAACAGGCAAGAAGCGGCAATACTTTTTCAGCAACTTATCAATTTCCGCCTTTTCCAGAAATTGTTTGTTTTCATCATCAATGTGAAGTACGATATCCGTTCCGCGCTCTGCCTTCTCCACTTCTTCCAAGGTGTATTCAGGACTACCATCACAAACCCATTTAACAGCCTGTGCATCTTCTTTGAAAGATTTAGTGATAACCTCAACCTTTTTAGACACCATGAAAGAGGAATAGAATCCTAAACCAAAGTGACCAATAATGGCCTTCGCATCGGTTTTATACTTTTCAAGGAATTCAGTGGCTCCGGAAAAAGCAACCTGATTCAGGTATTTGTCAATTTCCTCAGCAGTCATACCCACTCCACGGTCGGAAATGGTGATGGTTTTTTTGTCAAGTTTTACCTGAACTGTCAGGTCGCCCAATTCGCCTTTGAATTCGCCTACTGAAGACAGTGTTTTCAGTTTCTGTGAAGCATCCACAGCGTTGGACACCAACTCACGCAAGAATATTTCGTGATCGCTATAAAGGTACTTTTTGATAATGGGAAAAATGTTCTCTGTAGTAACCCCAATATGTCCTTTTTGCATAGTTCCCTGTATTTTTTTTGATTAAACAATTCAATAAATAACTCTGATTGCTTTTCAAAGGCTATGCCAAGAATGTTTTCCTGTCAAACAGTCAGAGATGACAGGAAAGCATGTCATATTTGGCAGTTTTCAGGCAGCAGGGAACAATGAACAGGGAACAATGAACAGGGAACAGTAAACAGGGAACAGTAAACAGGGAACAGTAAACAGGGAACAGTTAGCAGTTAACAAGGAACAGTTAGCAGGGAAGAGTTTATTCTTCTTTGATTCGGGCGAGTAAATCTTCTATGGTGCGCAACTTCTGTTTTGATCCGTCCTTTCGTTTCAGCAGGTATTCCCGATTGCCATCTTCTCCTACCTCGATTTGCGGATAGTCCCCTTCTTCCCGGGTGGTTTTAAATCCGGTGCGATGAAGCGCCCTGCTGACCCATTTATACTCTATGCCCTGACCGACCAAACGGATGGTTTTAAGCTGTTCTTTTTCTACTTTAAACGTCCCTGAATCATTATCAAACACAATCCCCTCTTTCTCAAAGAAGCGACGAAAGCCATCGGCCAGCACCAAATCCTCGGGTATACCTGCCTCCATGTTCTTACCCG
Source organism: Marinilabiliaceae bacterium JC017 (assembly GCA_004296775.1). Lineage (GTDB taxonomy): Bacteria > Bacteroidota > Bacteroidia > Bacteroidales > Marinilabiliaceae > JC017. The sequence goes on along the minus strand of RHGE01000030.1, from coordinate 51,697 downwards.
GAGCCATCAACCAAATTTTATCGGAGAGTTGAAGTGCCAAATCCAGGTCATGCGTCGAAAGCAGGATGCCGCGCTTTTTATCTTTAGCCAGCTTGCGCAACAATTGCATAATCTCAATACGACTGGGCAAATCAAGAAAGGCGGTGGGTTCATCGAGGATAATCAAAGGGGTATCCTGCACAAGGGCTTTAGCAATAAGAGCCTTTTGCCGTTCGCCATCGCTCAGATACATCAACTGACGCTGCTCAAACTGGGCCAGTCCCACATCTTTTATGGCCTGCTTTACTTTTTCTTGGTCCTTACTGGTAATACGCCCAAAGAAATTGGTGTATGGCGTACGTCCCAAGGCCACTAATTCAAAGACTGTCATATTAGGAATAATCACTCGTTCGGTAAGCACGACACTCACTGTTTTAGCACGCTTCTTTTCGTTCATCTGAGGCAAGGCCTCACTCAGCAACATCACTTCTCCATCCAAAGGCTTCAGGAAGCCCGAAAGGGTTTTAATCAAGGTTGACTTTCCCGCGCCGTTAGGCCCTAACAAACAGGCAAACTCACCCGCCTGCAACTCCACGTTAATGTGTTTATGCAGGCAACCTACCCCGCCATTGCGAGCGGTGTATCCAACAGCTAAATCATATGTTCGTAATAAAGCTTCCATTTCCTATGCATTAAATCCTACCAGTTTCCGACGTCGCATAATTACTGATATAACAATGGGTGCACCAATAATGGATGTCACGGCATTAATCGGCAAAGCGCCATCAAATCCGGGCATTCGGGCAATTAAATTACAAAAGAGCGCCAACGTGGCACCGGTTAATATGACCGCCGGCATCAACTTCTTCTGATCGGAAGTGCGAAAGATACCTTTTGTGATATGCGGCACCGCCAGTCCCAGGAAAGCAATAGGTCCACAAAAAGCCGTTATCACGGCCGTTAACAATCCCGTACAGATGAGAATAAAGAAACGGGCCCGTTGAATATTAATCCCCAGATTGGCGGCATAATTCTCACCCAAAATAAAAACATTCAAAGGTTTAATCAGCAGAAAACTCAATACCAGTCCGAAGAGAATAACAGGAATAAACACGGTGAGATGTTCCCAGGACACATTGGAGAAACTACCCAAGCCCCAAATGACGTAGGCATGCACATCTTCTTTACGACTGTAAAATTTTAATATGCCAACAATAGCTGAAGCAGCGTATCCGACCATAATACCCACAATCAGCAACATGGTATTATCTTTCAGACTCTTGGAAAGCAGCAGGATGATAAACAATACCACCATGGCACCCAGGAGCGCTGCCACAATCACCGTCATGTGTCCTAATACACCAATACCACTCAACGCTACCCCCCAGATATTTCCAACAAATAAAAGTACGATAGCCACCCCTAAACCGGCTCCTGAACTAATACCCAAAATAGAAGGACCTGCCAGGGGGTTTCTAAACAAGGTTTGCATCTGTAGGCCGCCAACCGCCAGTCCGGCTCCTGCCAATATGGCCGTAATCGTTTGTGGTAACCGAGTGCTTAAGATTATGGGCGCCCAGGAGGCACGTTCGCCTTCCTTTCCGGCTAAGATATGCACCACCTGGTCAAACGGAATAGAGACAGACCCGATACAGACATTCAAAAAGAATAAAACAACTAAACAGATAAATAATAGCAAAAAACGTATATGTACCCTCTTCGGTCCCATCATTTCATGTATTTCAAAATAATCTTATCTCCAGACAAACATCCCTTGCCTTTTCCACTCATCACTGCATACGGTTAAAATAAACCGGTTCATAATCCGGAAATAGCTCCGGGTATAAAGTCGCTATGAGATCATTGAGCACCACTTCCGGTTCCAGCAAGCCCTTTTCAAAATAGAGCGAATGAGATGCGTTGGTACAAATCACCTTCCGGTTTTTAAAGGCCGCAAAATCCTTATAGCGATGATCCATTTCGGCCAAAGCTTGATAGGAGAATTCACCCGGATAGTTTACAATTAATATCCAATAATCAGAAGTCGCAGCCTTGTCATAAAGTGTTTCGAAATCCAAGGCCAGAGATCCCGTTCCCTTGGTATGGGCATAGATGTAGTTCGCCCCGGCATCATTAAAGAAACGCGCCATATAGCTTTCTCCAGCCGGTGTGTCCCAAATACCCTGAAACAGGTATCCGGTGAAGACCGATTTCTGTTTTTCCATGTTGCACATGGCCTCTTTCAGTTCATTATAACGTGCCTCAATCCCTTTAAACATCAACTGCGCTTTCTGCTCTTTATTAAAGAAAGCACCCACCAGAATCAACCATTCAGCCCGGCCTAAAGGAGAATGCTCCATATAGTCTCCGTTGGTCACAATAGGAATATTACCCTGTCGCATGGTAGCATAATGGTTATCCTTAAAGGGCGATACCATAATAAAGTCTGGTGCCAAATAATAAATAACTTCAATATCGGGCGACATCGCCATACCCACATTACGAATCTGACCAGTACTCACCCTCCTTTTGATATAAGGATCGGAGATGTATTCAGGCTCGGCTACCCCGGTAACCGTATTTAAGACATTTAACCGGTCAGCATGACTTATCATGGTGGAAGAAAAAGGCACCCACTTCTTAACCGGTGTCTTGATAAAGCTATTTGCTACAATTGTTATATCAGGCAGCCGCTCTTTTGATTTGGCCAGATAATAGGTCTCCACCTTATTAGGATCTCCCCACGGATCATTAATATTAACTACTTTGAAGCCCTTATGGTACTCGATGGAAAATCCTTTGGCATATTCAGGAATAAAAACAGAATCGGGCTGAAGGGTATTATCATCCTTAACAGCCTTTTTATGTGTACATGACCATGTACAAACGAGTATACAAAAAATAGATAATAGGTATCGAATCATTACATTTTCTCCCGAAAGTTAAATACGACCTGGCAAAACAGGCAGATTGCCGACTTATTAATCACCCCACAGCCTTACGATAGAAGGGCTAACCTTATAATCCGCCTGTTTCAGGTCGCAAACTTACGTAAAATTGAACAATAATTGTTATTAAACCCGTTGTGCCTCCAGATGATGGTAATCACGGGAATACCTCAACATCTGATCCGTAAATGATTCAGAATAACTAGCCGTTACATCTACAATATTTCCTTCTCCATCACTCACGGGTGCTAAAACCGGGTTTACAAAGCCTGTATAAGGGGCTAATCCCAATTTGCTATATCTCTCAAGCACCTCATCATGCAAAGGACGGTCTACTTCTACCCCATAAGTCTCTACCAATTTTTGAGCCGCCAGATAGTCGCCTTCCGATTTAATTCGCTGCACCTCTTTCAACAAAGCACCAAACAGTTCGCGCAACTGAGCCTGGTCTGTCACCACAAAATAGGTCTTACCATCTCTTTCCCGTTGCTCTATAACATGCTTCTCCTGCCCCTTCTCATAAACCCACTTACAAATCAATTGCCTGTTCCGCATATGGGCCTGTTCAATATTGTCTCCTTTCTTGATTCGTGCTAACTGCACCATTAAACCATTACGGATATAAGAGCTGTATTGTACTTCGGCCACCTCCAGGGAAGGTATCAGGCCCAATTCAACCATTTTTTCATCCGCCATAAAATAAAGCCCGAATAAATCAGCACGTGTCTCTTCTATGACAGAACCATATGCTTTCAGATCCTCCATCTTCACACCCGGCAACATACTGCCACTACCATGCCCCACACATTCATGCAGGTGGGTGTGCAGATTATCGGCCAACGCACCATGCTTTTTATATTTTGCCACTTCCGCTTCATCCCAGGCAAACTCTTCTATTAGTCCGGTTTTTAAAGAAGCCAGGTGATGGGATTCAGTGATATTATTCAACGTTACTGATTTGGAACCATGCTTTTCCCTGATCCAGTCAGCATTTGGCAAATTAATCCCAATAGGAGTAGCCGGATAACAATCGCCACCAAGCATCACAGCATTGATCACCTTCATGGTAACACCCTGCACCTTCTTCTTTTTATGGTTTTCCGCAACAGGGGAATGATCTTCAAACCACTGTGCATTTTCACTCACTAATCTTGCCTTGATGGTTTCCTGCTTATCCAGCACATTCACCAGACTTTCCCAGGTACCTTTCATGCCCAACGGATCCCCATATACCTCAATGAAGCCATTAATGAAATCTACCATCGCCTCCTGCTCTTTTAACCAGGCAATACTATATTCATCAAATTTCTTTAAATCACCGGTGGTATAATGGTTAATCAGCAGATCAATAACCAGCTTTTGCTGATCCGTTTCAGCTACCTCCCGGGATTTATCCAACCAATAAATGATACGTTTAATAGCTCCATGATACTTCCCGTCTACCTTATAAGTTTGTTCAGAAATCACATCATTTTCCTTAACTAACCTGGTATTTAGACCATGAGATACCGGCTCATCACCATCTTGTTCTTTCTTCGCATTATAGAATGATTCCGCTTCATCCTGAGTCACGCCTTCATAGAAATTATTTGCTGAAGCCGCTACCAAATCAACATCAACCGCCTGACACACACGCTTAGCATTTACTGAAGCATCCATAATCTCAGAAACTATAAAATCAATGAATTCACCGGTGGGAAGCGAGGACCATTTTCTTACTACTTCTTCATCAAGCCACATAAGCCATTTCCTGAGATCTGTTTCTGAAAATTCCGGGATAAACTTATCGGTACTATAATGGTGATGAATGCCACTGGAGAACCAGACGCGTTTCATATATGTCTCGAGTTTCAACAAAAGATCTTTGTCATCCTCTCGAGTGCTTACCAGGGAATAAATCGCTTCAAGCACGTCTCTAATTAAAAGATTGTGCTTATAGTTTTGATCAAAGAGAATATCTCTTCCTGCCAAAGCTGCTTCGCTCAAATAATAGAGCAGTTTCTTCCTTTCCAGAGATAACTGATCAAAGCCGTTTATCTTATATCGTAGAATCCTGATATCCGCAAATTGCTCTACAAAAACATCAAAATTATTTTCTTGAATCATATCTATTCGATTTTTCTTTATCTAACCTGTATTAATAACAAAACCTGGATTGTTGTGGCTTTTATGTAATGAGAGAATAACAAAATAAGGTTTGGAGAAATATCCGTTTTCAGTATTTACCCATATACCTTCGAATACTCCTAAACCTCATCCGTTAACTATATTCAATTAAATCTTCAAATGAGTTGGATGTAAATCAGGCTCAAGTCATCATCTAAAATCTCGATCTATTTAGTTTGCTTTAGGATTTCTCAAATCGATATCCTTATACAATAGCCATTTCCCTTTCTCAAACTTATATCCATTGTATGAAAAGTCGGGTCCATAATACCGATAGACCCCCCTGTAAAAGGGTTCGGAAGGCTCAAGATTATCCATCACAATCATCTTTTTCTTAGCATCGTATTGCAAAACCATGGTTGCCCCGGCGGAATATTCAAAAATAAGGCGGTTATACGTATATCGCCCATTCTTAAAAATAGCGGCCCCAAAACGAGGTTTATTCCCGGCAAACCATAATACGTCCACTACCCGTTTCTTGGTAAAATCATTATGCCCTTTATGCCCAAGCAAGGTATAATAAACCTTTCCTTTGTAACTGTTTTCAATAATATTCAAATAGACAGCACCGTACCATTTTTTATTGGATAAGGAGGCACGTTCCGGACTTCTAATTTTCCCTGACACATCTGTCAATGGAAACACATTCACTTTGTTCTTTCCTTCCTTTTTTATAATAGCTCCTTGAAATAACTGCTCAAACTCGGATAGCGGCAAGTTATAAGTACAAATCTTCACTTCTTTCTTTGGGGAGAAGATGGTTTTCATTCGATCGAACTCAATTAAAGGATCATCAAAAGATTCAGCCTTCTCCCAAATGAGATTAAGTCGTTGCAGTATTTGCTTATTCACTTCCAGCCGCTCCGCATTATTTTCATATTCGGGGACCTGCTCAAACAAGCATTTCAATTTAAGATCCCTCACTTTATAAAAATCAATAGGATTATGTGCCTTCTTAAATGCTACCTCAAACGATCTTTCCCCATTATGGTGCCGGTCGTATAGTTTTAAGATAATATCATCTTTTATCTGTTCCTCCTCAAATTCATTCTGAAAGAAATGTACAAAAACCCTATCCTCGATCTTATATCGGATATACCAATCTACCTTTTGAATAGCGCTATTTTTGAAATAGGTATAATAAAACAATTGATACTCGTTGCCTTTCGTCTTTTCAAACTGCATTTTTCCTTCTGGCAATCGCTCCTTGCAACAACTCTTATTGGCTAGAAATTGTTTAAATCTTTCACTAAAAAGGCTTAATTGATAAATCTTATCAGCCTGATCTTCGAGGGAAAGGATATGTGTAATATCATCCTGATAAGATGTTAAAGCTTGATTTTGACCAATTATAGAATGCAACATACCGGTCACCAACAAAACCGATATAATGATCACAACTCTGTACATATCCAGTTTTTTATATATTTGAATAAAATTAGAAACTATGAAGTTTTGGACAAATTTAAGAAAACGGTTCTCCCGGAAAACTATTTTGGGCATTGTAATTGGCGGTTTAGGAGGTTTTGCCTACTACTATTTCATTGGTTGTAGTTCGGGAACATGCCCAATTACAGCGAATCCCTGGTCCAGCATTTTTTACGGATCATTAATTGGATTAGTCTGGACTATAAAATAAAAGGTGATTCAAATGAATCACCTTTTACCATTTCAATAAATAATATCTTAGTCCCAGTTAAGAAGAACTTTACCACAATTTCCTTCTTCCATGATATCAAATCCCTTCTGGAAATCATCCACACTAAAACGGTGCGTAATTATTGGAGATATATCTAACCCAGACATCAACATTTGTTCCATGTGATACCAGGTTTCATACATTTCACGTCCGTAAATACCTTTCAATGTCAAGCCTTTAAAAATAATACGGTTCCAATCAACCTTAGTGGTAGATGGTAAAATACCTAACAGAGAAATTTTTCCCGAATTATACATGTGGTCAACCAATTGATTGAAGGCCGCTGGCGCACCTGAACATTCTAACCCAATATCAAAGCCAATCATTCCAAGATCATTCATCACCTCTTGCATATTGTCAGTAATAGGATTTACAACACGTGTAGCCCCCATTTTTTTTGCCAACTCTGATCGGAAAGGATTAGTTTCTGTTGCTACCACATACCTGGCTCCGGCAAATCTGGCAACAGCTACTGCCATACTTCCAATCAAACCAGCTCCTGTAATAAGGACATCCTCTCCAATAAGCGGAAACGATAATGCGGTATGAGTGGCATTACCAAATGGATCCATAATTGACACGATCTCATCAGGAATCTGAGCGTTAATCTTCATTACATTGGTAGATGGTACTTTCACATATTCTGCAAAAGCCCCATCGATATTAACTCCAATTCCAACGGTATTTTCGCATATGTGCTGACGGCCTCTGCGACAATTACGACAATGCCCACAAGCAATGTGTCCTTCACCTGTTACCCGGTCACCTTCTTTTAACTCTATAACTTCACTGCCTACACGTGCCACATATCCCACATACTCATGACCGATAGTCATAGGGGTTTTGATGGTGTTTTGTGCCCACTCATCCCACTTATAAATATGCAAGTCTGTACCACAGATAGCAGTCTTAGCCACTTTGATTAACACATCATTAGGACCGATTTCTGGTATATCTACTTCTTGCATCCAAATGCCTTTCTCAGGCCGGGCCTTTACGAGGGCTTTCATCTTTGCCATTATCTATACTTTTAAGGAAAAATTATTTTTGATCTAGTAAGCAAATTTGCAAAAGGAATTGGAATATCAAAAATGATTATTGTCAGTTTCACAAAAAAAAACGGGGGCAATAAATGCCCCCGTTTTTTATCTTTTGAACTACTTACTTTTAGCCCACCAAAGTGTTGTTCCTTGCTTATCTTCTCCTTGACGCTGCAACGCCTCTTGAAGATTTTCATTATTCTTACTGTAAGCACCAGAACCATAGCGCATCCGCCTCGGATATAATCCATTCAAATCACCTAATCCGAAGATTGTTCCATCCTCAACTCCAGCAGCTAAATCGGCTGGGAAACCTAATTTACGAACAACGGCCCAGGCCTGGAATCCTTCAGTGTAATACGCCAACCACCGTTGCGTTGCAATTTTTTCCAGATCGTTGGAACCATCCAAATTGGCCATTGGAGAATTTGCCAGGAACTCATCAATGGCGGTTTGCTCCACATCCCATAGTAACATGGCTTGCTTTATACCTTCCCGGTATAGTGCATTTGCATTTCCGGATCCGGCACCACGTACAATGGCTTCTGCCTGCAAGAAATAAGCTTCAGCAGTTGTTAATACAATTTCAGGGGCAATATCCTTTCCCTGATTTTTAGCCTGAATAATATACTCGGCAGGTCGACTAAAGAAATCATATCTTGCATAATTCTGCATTTCAGGATTTAATCTTACGGGCTGCCCTACATAATAGGTATCCTCATCCATAGTAATGACTGCTTCACCTTTATCATTGGTGGATTCTGTATAAACAGCTCCTGCATCGTCCAATGCTGCCAAAATAAAATTCTTGCGCGATTGGTATAATTCATCACTGTCGGCTTCGGGTTTAGGAATGGTAGTCTCACCTCCTACTGCCGGACGTGCATATTTGCTTAGTCTGGGATCCCCATTCTTCTGAAGACTGTTAACTACATAATTACTAACTGTCCAGTCCGATCCTGTTCCAAAGTTGTAAAATACATCACCATAAGCAGCACTATTCCATTGATCTATATCAATATCCTTTTGCAAAAAAGCATTATCATCTTCACCTGATAGTAATGCTTCGCCCAGAGCTTCGGTAATTGCTGTCTGAGCAAAATCAGCACCTTCAGCGCCCAGTGCTCTAAGTGCAATTCTCAACTTTAATGTATTCGCAAACTTTTTCCATTTCTGCAGATCACCACCATAAAACAAATCATTATCACCCAAATCTTCATCTAATTCCCCGGTAGATGTATTAGAACCAATAAGTTCTATCGCACGATTCAAGTCAACTATCATGCCTTCGTAAATATCCTTTTGCGTATCAAATTTGGGAAGTAATACACTAAGGTCTCCAGTTTCCGAATAGGGAATCTCACCAAATGTATCTGTATAATACCCGAAATAAAGACTCCTTAAAATCAATGCCGTAGCGTAGGCCAAAGGATTCTCTAAATCCCCTCCTTCTTCCGTTAATTGAAGATAAGTCACTAAAGTACCGGTGTATTCTTCCAGCCAATTCCAGGCAGCATCAGTATATCCTCCATGATATTTATAGCCCAATTCATCATCCCACCAGGAACCTGCAAAACCAAAGCAAAAATGTCCGGCATAACGATCAACATGTATTATATGAGCCCGCCAATAAGGATATCTATCAGGAGCCATAAGTCGAACTTGTGCTTTTGTAATGAAATACTTTGCTGCAATATTGTCAGCACTAATAGCTGATGGATCTTTATTTATATCCTTAAAATCATCTGTACAACTTGCAATTCCTAATGCAAACAGTACAACAATAAAATACTTGTATATTTTCATGGCACGTGATTTTCAGTTAAAACTTAAGATTAAAATTCACACCAATACTCCTTGTTGTAGGAAGCGGGTTATATAAAATACCTTGAGAATAATTACTGGTACTATAACTTAATTCGGGATCGAAATTATCCATGGCCCGATAGAAGAAAAACAAGTTACGCCCAACAACACCCACAGAAGCATCTTTAATAAAGGTTCCATTAATTAAAGAATTAGGAACTTTCCATACAATAGAAGCTTCTCGCAGCCTAATGTTAGTTTGGTCATAAACATACTCTGATCCAATACCTGATACACTCCCCCAGTACTCCTGAGCATTTACTTTTTGTGTATTAGGTACATAATTGGGTACTTCATCAGGATCAGCAGTATTAACAACTGCATCCAAAACAACGCCGTCACGATATTTAAGTGTCCTTGTACTCACTCCTCCATCATCAAGATCGGCGTCTGTACCTGAATAAACCTCACCGCCAATTCGGGCATCAATTAAAAAACTAAAGGTGAAATTCTTATAGTTAATGGTATTGCTCAAACCACCAACCCAATCCGGCTGGTAATTACCTAAGTGTACTTTTTCACTTGACTCAAGTGGTCGCCCTGTTGCATCAACAATTAATCTGCCATCCTCAGTACGTTGAAAGGTAGTTCCATAAATATCACCAAAACCACCTCCTACAGTCGCTTGAACAAATATATTTCCACTATTTGTCTGACTGAATGTAAAAACATCAGTTCCTTCAATCAACTCTTTTAATTCATTATTATTCTTTGAGAAATTAAGAGAAACATCCCATGTTAAATCTGATCTTTTAATGGGTGTACCTCCAATCATCATCTCAAATCCCTTGTTCTGTATCTCGCCTACGTTACTAACAATATCTTTGTATCCAGTGGAGGCAGCAACAGGTACTTTCATGATAAGATCCTGAGATTTTATATTATAATATGTGAGATCAGTATAAATTCTATTTTTAAGGAACCTGAATTCTCCACCAATCTCAAATGAACTCACTTGTTCTGGTTTTAAGTTCGCATTATTTTTGGTCTCACTTCTACTCATTGTAGTACGCCCCAAATATGAACCTGAAGCATCATCAATATTATAAATGTCTAACAAATTAAACGGATCTGTATCATTACCAACTTGTGCCCAGCTAAACCGGATTTTAGAGAAATCCATCACTGTTCCTTGAAGATCCAATAGCTCATTTAACAAGACAGAAGTACTAACAGAAGGATAAAAATATGACCAGTTATTGGCAGGTAAACTGGAAGACCAGTCATTCCTTGCAGATGCTTCTACATAAAGCCAATTGTCATAAGCAAAAGTAACGGTACCATATAAAGAATTTATCTCTTTCTTTTTAATGGGATCATACCCTTGGAAAACGATCTCAGCAATTTCTAATGGAGGGCCATCAGGAATTCTGAATTTTTCCCCATTAATCCTCATTTCCTGCGTACCACGATACATGTGGTTACCACCAAAGGTGGCACTTAAATTAATAAGATCTGTAAGATCCCGGTCGAACATTAACAAGAAATCAAGATTCGTTTCTGTGGTTTTATAGTCGTTGTAGCTAAATCGTCCTCTGTCATAAAACCAATGTCCGTAAGCCTCAACACTCTCAATATTCTGATTGGTTATATCTGTACCGGCTCGAACAAATCCAGATAACCAATCGGTAAACTCATATTGAATTTTAGCAAATCCTTGAAATCTGTTACGCCAATCCTCTTTACGATCATTATACATCATCCAGTAAGGATTAGCTCCCAATGCCGAGTGAGAAACCGCTTTTAATGTTTCAGGATCCTGATAATCCTTGTAATCATTTATATCAGCATTACGAGGAATATCATACACATAGGACATTACTCCTTCGGTTCCTAACGTAGGCCTGTTTTTTCCATATTGATAAAAATAAGTAGCCTTGGCATCTACGGTCAACTTATCGGCAATTCTTGCAAATCCCCTTAAATTGAAATTATGCCTGTTAATCCGTGAGTTTGGAAGTATTGAATTGGAAGTCGTATTGGTATATGAGAAACGAACAGACGCATTCTCATTTCCACCATCAATTGCTAACGTGGTAATATAAGTGCTTCCTGTTTCAAAAAAGTCTTTTACATTATCATTTTGTGAGGTATATGGACGGGTTTCTCCAGTCCAGTATAACTTTTGATCCCCATTCATCACTGGCCCCCAAGAACCTGATTCATTTTTTAAGTCTTCCAAATCTTCTGGAACAAACCCCTGTGTTCCTTGTCCATATGTGTTTTGATAATCAGGTAAAAACATTGGCTTCTCAAATGTGATATTTGATGAAACTGAAACACCCAACCCCTTTTGAGCTTTTCCTTTTTTAGTAGTAATTAATATCACACCGTTAGCTGCACGCGAACCATAAAGAGCTGCTGCGTTTGGTCCTTTCAACACAGACATTGACTCAATATCATCAGGATTTATATCTGAAACACCTGTTCCATAGTCAATTTTAGAATAAGCACCTTGATCATCGCCACTAGCTGAGCCAAAACCTGAATTATCAATGGGCACACCATCAACTACATATAAAGGCTGGTTATTTTGTGTAATTGAGTTATTACCACGAATAATCACCCTTGTTCCGCTACCAGGCCCAAAAGCACCTTGTGTAACGGTAACACCGGCAACTCTACCTGCCAGAGAATTCATCACATTGGTCTCCTTGACAGTAGTAATCTCATCACCACCTAACTCAGTAATGGTATAACCAAGTGATTTCTTTTCCTTCGAAATGCCCAATGCAGTTACCACAACTTCATCCACACCAATAACTTCCGGATCCATAAGCACATTGTAAACAGTGGCCATTCCGGTAGTTATTTCCCGTGTTTTCATCCCAACAAATGAGAAAATCAGTATCGAACCGCGATTAATGGTAAGCTGGTACTTTCCTTCCACGTCGGTAATTGTACCATTTGTGGTTCCCTTTTCTACAACAGATACCCCGGGAATAGCCATATCATCCTCTGAACTCGTTACTGTACCTGTTACTGAAATTTCCTGGGCGGAAATTATTCCTGCCCACATAAAGAGTGTTGCTATTGATAGCACACACTTTCTTAACCAATTAAATTTTCGTTTCATAGACCTAATTTTTAATGATTGGTTAGTTGGAATAGCATGTAAATTGATTCTATTTCCAATACAGAATTGAATAAGTATATCATGGTTTTATTATTAAAGAATTAATGATTTTTTCCGGGCACATTCCTCTTTTTGTTAATTTCTGTTAATTTTTTCAGGGATGCACCTATAACTTTTCCACATAGACTCAACCGTTCTATTATCAATTTAGAAGACTATTTTCCTTTGCTTTATAAGATCTTTCAGAACCAATAAAAAAGGACTCATCATATTCGGTCCTTTTTGTCTTTTTTTACAATTTATAACATTAATACTCCAAAATAAAGAGCTGCAAGCCATTTTTTAACCAAATCGATTGATTTTTAGATAATTTTGAAGATGATGCAATTCATATTACCTAAATCAACAGGTTGCTTAGTCTTAAATCACCAACAAAAAAGGTGATACTGAATTCAGCATCACCTTTTAACGCAATCAGACTATAGAGAGTAGTCCAGGGGTTTTAGAAAATTAGTTTAATCAACCTGATTCTCTCAAATTGGAGAACCAGGTATATAAATGAAGAATTAAAAATGAACCTACAAAGCTTATCAATTAGCCCACCATACTTTTGTTGCAATTAGATCAGCCCCTTGATTATCAATCGCAGACTTATACCCATCGGGATTAAACTGCTTTTGTTTCTGCGGGTATTGCGAACGCTGGGCAAACTCACCGTCTTTTACACCAGACGCCGGATTTATATACTGATTGGCATCTAACATTGGTAAATTAAGACGACGGATATCAGCCCAGGATTCCCATCCATTATCAGGAAAACCAGAAATATATTTCTGAGTAATGATCTTATTCATTACATCATTATTACTTCCTGCATTATCTGTAAAAGATACACTTGTTCCATGCACATTCGGTTCCGCTGAGGCAATGTAAGCATCAACTATACCATTGTCGATTCCCCATTGTTCCATTGAGGCACGAATACCATTTTCGTAACATTCCTGTGCAGAGGCTTTCATCTCCCAACCATTGACTGCACCTTCTGCTCGTAAAAACCACACTTCAGATGTAGGCATACAGATCAATCTTCTGTCGTATGATTCATAAGCGAACTTCCCTGCACGCGGATTATTGTCATTTTTCAATGATGGATCGGCACTGTCAGATCCAGGAGTTCGTCCGGTAGGTACAGCTGTCCAACGACCTTTAAATTCATCGACAACTTGATTGTTATCATCAGAGATATAGAAATAGTAAGGAGCTCTTGGATCCACCTTATCAGGCACATCAGTATATGTAATATTTACATCAGATCCGGCTAAATGTCCATCCATAAAGAACTCAGGTTCCGGAAAATCTTGTCCACCAAGACCAACAACCAATTTATAAAAGCTACTGGTCATCACTAATCCGTTACCAGCACCCCAGTCAGAATAATATTTAAGATTATATCCATATCCCCACGGATTGGCAGCACATTGAACCGTAGCCATTTGATTATTATCTTCAAATACTCCGCTAGCTACTGCTTCCTGAGCATGCTGTTTGGCAACTCCACTAATTTCTGTATCTGAAACTCTGGAGATACGCATCGCTAATCTCAAACGTAATGAATTAGCAAACAATTTCCATTTATTCAAATCTCCGCCATAAATAAAATCATACTCTGCTGGTAAAGATTCAGAAGTGTTCAATTTGGTTGCAGCATCTTTAAGCTCATTTAACATGTCCAGATAAATATCCTTTTGTCTGTCATATTTTGGTAAATCACCTGTTCCATTGGCTGCCTCGCTATATGGAATATCGCCAAAAAAGTCTGTAAAACGATGATAAGCATAAACTTTCCATATCCTGGCAACCTGCTGGGTGGTACTTGAATATTCTTCAGTATTACCAACTTCGTTAATGATATAATTAAGCTGATTGATCCATTTGTAATGTTCCTGCCAATATAAATCCACATAATCATCTCTATGCGTATAGTATTCCGGATCAAATCCACCGAAAAAATAGTTTGCCCAGCTATCTATGTAGATATTATGAATCCGCTGATGGAGCCCCGCATTAGCATGTTGGCTTACTTCCTTCATCATGGGTGCAAGATACATGTTGGGATCAATCTCATTAACAGGCTTTGAATTCGGATCAATATTCATGTCATCAAAATCGCTACATGATCCGAAAACCAACAGAGCCAGCAAAAATGGTATTACATTTATATGTCTCATAATTAATTATCTTAAGGGTTTATTAGAAAGAAACTTTTACATTAAAGCCCCAGGTACGTGTGCTTGGCACAGCACCCAATTCGATTCCTTGCGCATTGGAAACACTATAAGAAGAAGATGGGTCAATTCCAGGTAAATCATTAGCAAAGAGGAATAGATTCCTTCCTACGGCATTTAAGCTTAACGAATTAAAAACATTACCCATTTTACCCAGCATTTCTTTTGAGAATGTATAACCAAGTGTTACTTCTTGCAACCGCACCCAAGTAGCATCATAGATCCACTCTTCATTAATTCCTGAAACTCTGTTCCAATAAGTTTCAGGATTTACATAAATATCATTGGCTGTACCATCCTCTTTTACTCCGTCAACCAGGATACCTCCTGTGCCATTATACCATGCTTCGCGTCCTTCCTCAGTTTTATCTAAGGTACCACTAGCGGCAGCCTGCATAGCAGTTCCTGAATAAATATCACCACCAATACTCATGTCTACCAGGAATGAAAAGTTCAGATTTTTATATGTAAACGAGTTTGAGATCCCTCCTGTCCATTTTGGCAAATAATTACCAATAGCAGTCTCTTCTGAATTTTTTATTGGAAGGCCCTCCTTGTCCACTACAATCTGCCCATTAGCATTACGTGTACAGGTCGTTCCATAAAGCACCCCATACTCTCCCCCTTCAACTGCATAAACCTTAAGAATAGGTTGATTTTCGCCATTCAGCATATAGATATTTGTACCCGGATAAAGCTTAACCACTTCATTTTTGTTCTTAGCATAGTTAAATGAGACATCCCAATTAAAATCATTTGTACGAACAGGGGTACCATAAATCATTAATTCTACACCTTTATTGTTAATCTCTCCGGCATTGACAAATTTATTTGAGTAACCGGATTCAGGCGCAACAGGTAATCGCATAAGCTGATCTTTAGACGTAGAATTATAATAGGTAAAATCAACACCAAGGCGATTATTAAGGAATTTCAGATCGGCTCCAAATTCATGCGAAGTAATTATTTCAGGCTTTAAATCTTTAGCAGGTAATTCTGAAGGTAGATTAGCAATCAATAATCCATTCATGTACGGGATGAAATCCCCATTCTGAAATAATTTGTACGGATCGGTATCATTACCAACCTGTGCCCAGGAACCTCTTAATTTTGCAAAACTAACCCAAGAAGGCAGCTCAACCATATCAGAAACAACCCAACCAAGAGCCACACTTGGATAAAAGTAAGAACGATTATCGCTTGGAAGCGTTGAAGACCAATCGTTACGGGCTGTAACATCCAGAAACAAGAAGTTATCGTAACTCAATTGTCCAAAAGCATATAAGGAGTTTATTTGCTTCTCATAATCCGCTACACTACCAGTGATCGATTTAGCATTGCTAAGACTATAGAAATGTGGCACAACCAATCCTTGTGCTTCCATTCGTTGCGTATGACTTTTCCGATACATGATGTTCCCACCAAGACTAATACTTCCTCCGAATTTAGATTCGCCCAATTGGCTATCACTTGCCGAGAACAAGAAATCTGCATTATGCTCATAAAAACGTTGAGTTTGCTCAGTAACATCCCCTTCCGTATACCAATAGGGAGTACCGGTACCAAGCTGATCATAATCCGCCTGTGTATAATAGTCTAAACCATAACGAACCTGCAAACTAACATTTTGGGTGAATTCGTATTTTGAAGATACAAAACCGATCATACGGTCACGTTCATCTTTGTTTCCACTGTAGGTTGTAGAGAAATATGGATTTAAAATTAACGCATTGGAAGGAGCCCATCGAACGATATCGCCATTTTCATCCAATGGAGTTTTCATATCGGAATAATGAATACTTCTTGGCATCTGCGCGTAATTCCAGAAAGCATTGTCTGGGTCTCCAGCAATTTTAGGCCTGTTTTTACCTTCTGTGCGAACGTAATTTATTTTGGAATCTAACGAAAGCTTATCACTTAATTGCGCTGTCGTCCGAAAATTAGCTCCATACTGATTCAACTCATGCGTAGGAATCATTCCATTATAATCCATATAATTTAAAGTCCCCCTGAACTGCACATTTTCACTCCCTGCGCTAACAGCAATCGAATGCGTGTTATTGAATCCGGTATTAAGGAAGTCTTTTATATCATTATCATAGGCCTGGAAAGGACGGTTTTGTCCCGTATAATCCGTAATCATTTGGCCATCCATTTTTGGACCCCAACTACTCAAATCATTAATTCCAAACTCACCACCGGAACCTTGCCCGTATCTATTCTGAACATCCAGTGAGGTCATAGGTGTTTCAAACAAAAAAGAACCAGTATAAGTTACCCCCAATGTCTTTTTTCCAGCTGCTTTTCCTGACTTGGTGGTAACAAGAATAACACCAGCTGCGGCTCTGGATCCATAAAGCGCGGAGGCAGCCGGACCTTTCAAAACAGACATGGTCTCAATGTCATCAGGATTAAGATCCTGCATACCACTACCTCGGTCAATGACACGGTTACCCCAACGATCTTCGGTATTGGAGCTGAAGTTATCAACGGGCACACCATCTACTACCAACAAAGGCTGGTTATTATTAAAAGAGCTGTTTCCCCGAATGACAATTCGCGAACTACCACCTGTACCTGTCGAACTCTGGGCTATCTGTACACCAGCTACCTTACCTGACAAACTGTTGACCACATTCATTTCACGGGCAGTAGACAAATCATCACCACCAACTTCCTGAACGGAATAACCCAAAGCTTTCTTTTCACGCTTTATCCCCAAAGCCGTTACCACTACCTCATCCACATCAATGGCAGAAGAAGAGAGCACAACGTCAATCTTCAAGCTGGCACCAACAGTAACTTCCTTGGTGGTCATACCCACAAAAGAGAAAGAAATAATGGCACCCTGCGGTACCAAAAGGGAGTAGTTCCCATCGATATCTGTAATAGTACCATTGGTGGTTCCTTTTTGTACCACACTAACCCCCGGTATGGGCTGATTATCTTCGGCACTTGACACCGAACCGGAAATGTTTACATTCTGGGCCAATGTTATACCTATACTCAGGCACAACATGGATACCACCAGAAATCCTCTTTGAAACCATTTCGTTCCTTTTTTCATAAAGAGTTTGATTTTGGAATTAGTTAACATTTGTGATTAAATTATTGTGAGCATCAATAACAGACCAAGCATTAGAATAAGTAGAATCATTAGGATGGCTCTTATAATAAAGAACCGTCTCGCCTCATTCCTGATACCGCCATTGCCTGTTCTATTACTCGTAGACATTTTCATGCCAGCAAAACTAGCCCGCCACCTACTTCTTCGTTAAAACTCTTGTTGAATTAAATAGCACATTTGTGGCGCCAGTTGAACTTTCGTTGCAACATTGTATTTATGGTGCGCCAAATCTTAAAGGGTGTTAAAATTCAGGGGAACAAACAGAGATTTTCTTAAAAAACGTTTAGACAAAAATGAACTTATCAGTCTGTCGTACTTATCGAATACAGAGGCACAGGGACACTGAGAGGGTATTATCAGAGACAGAGGTATGGGTTAGTTCATTAAGTGATGTTTAAGCCACTAATAAGTATTATTGGAAAACGATGAAGTTACAACCTTCGCGAATCCTTGTGACGGTTGGACTGAGGGACTTTTACCTTTTCGAAAGCTTAAAACTTTAGAATAAATCTAAATTTTAACCAGCTAATTACAGCCAAGCAATTTTTGTCGCACCTAGGCAACCTCTACATTGTCATGTCTGTACGCTTTTTATGAATTACATTCCTCTCCGTTTTTACAAAATGCACCAGCACACTAAAAAGTTGTTACCAATAACACAGACTCGGGACAACCAAGACACAGACTCGGGACAACCGAGACACAGGCTATCTCCAAAAAAGGAATTCATTCGGAACAGGGAATTATCATGACACACTGATTTCCTATGGATGCTCTTGGCACCAGCCTTTTCTAAGGCTATCACATTGTATGAATGGAGAAAGCAGCAGTTAAGATTTTAATCGGATACAAGCATGCACCAGCGAAGGGATAGGTATATCAAGCAACTCGGAATACCATTTTGAAATACGCACAGAGATAACCTCCCCATAATAAAAGAACCATCACCCCTGATGCAAATTCCTACGCCCATTTTTGCCGACTGACTTTATACTGACCAGGCGACATGCTAAACTCTTTTTTAAAGCTTTTAATAAAATAAGAACTACTATTGAAACCCACCTGATAGGCTATTTCACTAATTTGCAGATCACTCGATAGTAATAAGGTAGCTGCTTCTTTTAATCGAATAGTACGTATAAAATCGGTGGTTGATTTACCGGTCATTGCTTTAAGCTTACGATGCAGGTTACTGCGACTCATCCCTAATGCCTGGCCCAAATCTTCGACACCAAAATTCTCATTATCCATATTTTCCTTCACCACACTGAGTGCTTTAGTAATAAATTGCTCGTCAATATTGGTTGAAGTAATATCGGATGGTTCAATAAACTGTTTACTCGAAAATGCATCCTTCAGTTTATCACGGCTATTAAGCAAGTTTTCGATGTAGGCATCCAACAAGTCGGCGTTGAAAGGCTTGGCAATATAGGCATCGGCCCCGGTTTTAATTCCTTCAATTCGGTTTTCAACAGAAGAACGAGCACTTAGAATAATAACGGGAATGTGACTAGTTTGTATATTGGACTTCAATTGATCACATAACTCAATACCATCCATACGAGGCATCATCACATCAGCTACAATAAGGTCAAATGAGTCATCCACGGCTTTCTCCCAGGCATCCTGACCGTCAAATGCCGTTACTACTTTATATTTATCTCTTAAAATACGCTCCAGATAATTAACCACCTCCTCATTATCATCGACTACCAGAATTTTGTGGTTTCGGAACGAAGAGACCTTTTCCTGTTTATTACCAACATCATCCAAATCAATTATTTCAGAGGGATACTCATTGACTTCTGCCGGAAAAGCACCAATATCTTCCCCATCAGCCATCATGTCGATGATAACCCCATCTCCAGGTAGGTACACGGTAAAAACAGACCCTTTATCCACCTCGCTTTGTACTTCGATGTGGCCCCCGTGCAGATCTACCAACCGTTTTGTCAGCGCTAATCCAATACCGGTGCCAGGTTGATGATTATCACTATGTTTAAATTGCTTGTATCGAATAAACACATCTTGCAATTGATCCTCCGGAATACCTACCCCTGTATCCACCACTTCAATCTTAAACCATTTCTTACTATCTGCATCTAACTCGCGTTCACCCACACCAAGGTTTAACCTCACTTCTCCATGTTTATTGGTGTACTTGAACGCATTTGAAAGGAGATTATAAACAACTTTTTCCACAATATCTGCGTCGAATGAGATGATACATGAATTGATTTCCTGATTAATTACATAGTAGATATCCTTTTCCCGGGCCATATAACGAAAGCCTTCTGCAGCCTGACTTAAAAAAGCAATCACATTTCCCTCTTTCACATTCAATTCCATAGAGCCTGTCTCTACCTTCCTAAAATCAAGCAATTGGTTAATTAACCGATAAAGCACATTCGCATTCCGGTGTACTACCTTTAATACCTCCCCGCTCTCATCGGTGAAGGTGTATTTCTTCATCAGGTTTTCCAACGGGCCAATTATCAACGTCAGCGGGGTACGGAATTCATGGGAAATATTGGTAAAAAACTGAAGCCGCATATGATTTAATTCTTTGATCTTTTCACGCTCCATTATTTCAAATTCCAGTCGCCTTTTAATATCTATCCACAACAAGGTGTACCTTAAATAGGCAAATATGAGCAACCCGAACACAACAAAATACCCCGTAATAGCCCACCATGTTTTCCACCATGGCGACTTCACCTCAACCATAATTTCTGTCTCCTTATTACTCCAAACGCCATCATTGTTGGCGGCTTTTACTTTAAAGACATACATCCCCGGATTCAGGTTATTATACTTAACGATCCTTCCTGAAACAGGTGTACTCCAACTATCCGATATTCCGTCAAACCTATAGCTATAGGTATTCTTTTCAGAGATGAAATAATTGATGGCGATAAATTCAAAGCCCACATTATTTTGGTCATAGGGCAAAACAATCTTATTGGTTTCACTGATGTGTTTGGTTAAAGGACTTTCTTTTTCACCAACTCCAACCACCACATTGTTCACAAACAACTTAGTAACCATTACCCTGGGAACATTATTATTAATCTTAATAACAGCCGGATCAAAAATATTCAACCCTTTAACACCGCCAGCAATAATTTCCCCATCCTTCAAATACAAAGCCGTAGAAAAAGCATTACCCGACAAGCCATCTCGCGAATCATAGTTTTGGAAACGCCCTGTTTTCTTATTGTATTGCGACACGCCTCCTTGCGTTGCCATCCACAAGATGCCCTTTTTATCCTCCACAATTCTAAAAACACGTTCCTGTGCCAAACCATCCTTTTGGGTTAATAAAGTAATTTTACCCGTTTCAGGTATAAGCCTGGCAACACCTCCCCCATTGGTACCAAACCACATATCTCCCTCACGATCCTGATAAATAGAAATAACGGTATTGTTACCTACTCCGCTTTCATTCGTATCATCATATAAATAGTGCTTAAACTGTTCCGAATCACTAAACCACACATAAACCCCGTTACTGGTACCAATCCACAAGTTTCCCTTCTCATCCTTTAGCAGGCTTAATATATAGGGATTCATCACCTTATCCAGGTCCGGATTAATTTTAGAAAGGGGTATAAACTTTCTTTTAACCTGATCAAAAGCGAAAAGCCCATTTCCCAGCGTACCCACCCAAAGCGATTTTTCATTATTCTCGGCAAGCGACCAAACAGATAAACTCTCAACCAACTTACTGCCTTGGGGCATAAAATATTCAAACATTCCTTTTTCAGGATTAAAATGGTTCAGACCACCGCCATAGGTACCAATCCATAAATCCCCTTTCCGATCTTCATGCAAACACTTGATCACATTACTTTTCAATGACTTAATGGAATTAGCCTTACACTTAAAAACCTGAAACCGTCCGGTTGATTTATCAAATAGATTGAGGCCTCCACCATCAGTCCCCACCCATATTCTGTCTTTTGTATCCTGCAACAAGGAAATAACAGCATCGTCACTCAAACTATGCGGATCTTCTTTTGAATGGGTATAATAATAAAACCGATTGCGATCCATATTCAAAATACGAACTCCCTTACCAATGGTACCAAGCCAGTATAGCCCGTTGGAATCGATAAAAACCTTGTAAATAGCTTTGGTATCCAAATCGGCAAAGGCATCTTTCTTCTCATCTAAAAACAACTGTTCATTATGAAGCGGATCTACGATTAATATTCCACCACCATCAGACGCCACCAGAATATTCCCATCTTTATTACGCTCCAGCGACATGATGATCTTATGGGAAAACTCAGTATTATCGCTTTGCAAGTTAAACCTCTGATATACCTTCATCTCCTTATCAAACCGGTATAATCCCATATTATTGGTCGCCACCCAAATTGTTCCCAAACCATCATCAAGCAAATCATTCACCTCCATGCCCGGAAAATCATAATTGAAAAAAAAGCTTTCTTCTCTATTAAACAGGCTTAATCCGTTTCCATAAGTGCCGATCCACAAGCCCCCTTCATACCCTTCCTGAATAGAAGAAATCCAGTTAATGGAATGATGAATCGAATCATTTTGTTGAAAACAGGTAAAATTTCTCTGATACTCATTAAACAAATGCAGGCCACCTCCCATGGTCCCTACCCATATACGGCCTCGACTATCTGAAAAAACATCCCCGATATGATTATTCTGCAGGCAGTCATTGGTATGTTCATTACACAGGTATTGAGTAAACATTTCCGTATCCTTATCAAACCGGCTGAGGCCTCGCTTGGTACCAATCCACAAATCGCCCTCCTTATCTTCCAACATCGATGTGACATAACTGTTGGATAAAGTTGTTGAATCGTTGGTATCACTATAAAAGGTTTCAAATTCGTAGCCATTGTACCGATTCAAACCATAATAAGATCCAAACCAGATAAAGCCCCAACTATCTTGTAAAATAGAACTGATGGAATTATTACTCAACCCATCCTCAATGGATAGTTCTCCATAACGATAATTAACACGTTGGGTAAAAACATGAAATGAAATGAAACAAAAAGCAGCGGTTAGTATTATCTCCTTTTTCATATAAGTTATCGTATTTGAAACCTGCCTTGAAATTAAAAAAAAGGTTTCAAACTACAACTTATATTTCCTTTCAATTACCATTCAATTATTCATGATTAGTTTTTATGTATTGATAAAAGGCCACCTGAGAACGCCATTTCTTTTTCTTGCCAGGAGTTTTCATCTGATTCTTCAGACTGTTATCCAATATACGAGCGGCAGATGTATCTTGCCACTGCACCTCAAACATCGCCATGAGTTCTTTCTGGAGTTGCTTATCATAGATAGGGCAAGCCACTTCCACCCGCCTATCAAGATTACGTACCATAATGTCGGCCGAGGACAAGTATATTTTAGTATTCCCATTATTGCAAAAAATAAATATCCTGGAATGCTCAAGAAAACGATCAATCAATCCAATGCAAGGTATGGGCTTAATTTTGTCACTAAACCTTGGCATCAAGGAAAACATTCCCCTCACATTCAGTCGAACATCAACCCCCGCTTTTTGCGCCTGGTAAAGCTTTTGTATAATCCGGTAATCAACCAGGTTATTTACTTTTAAGAATATAAAAGCCGGCTTCCCTGCCTTGGCATTTTTTATCTCATTATTGATATAACGGGTTAGTTTATTACGCAATGTAAAAGGAGAGACCAGCAAATGGGAAAACCGATATATTTTATAGTTCTTATCAAAAAAATGAAATACATTCCCTACTTCCCTGACGATTCCCTGGTGAGCGGTTAGTAAGATATGATCACTAAACACCGAAGCTGAATCTTCATTAAAATTGCCCGTCCCGATGGCAGCATAACCAACCATTCGATTACCCTCCCGACGGACGATGTAACAAAGCTTACTATGCACTTTTAAGCCACTCACCCCATAAATCACTTTCACCCCTTCCTCTTTAAGTTCAGTCCCCCATTTTATATTGGCTTTTTCATCAAACCTGGCCTGTAATTCCAGGACAGCCGTCACCTTCTTGCCATTACGAGCGGCATTAATGAGGGCATTCATCACATTGGAATGTTGCGCAACCCGGTAAACAGTCACACGTATTTCCCGCACATCGGGATCAATGGAAGCCTCCCTCAAAAAATCAACAAAGTGCTGAAAGGAATGATAGGGAATATGCAGCAGTATATCCTTTTCCTTGAGAACCGGGAAAATAGCTTGTGATTTTGGAATATCCCGGTGCGGAATGGGCGGCAGCTCTTCATACATCATCTTTTTTGACCCGAGCTTAGGAAAATTCACGAAGTCTTTAAAGTTATGATACCGTCCGCCCCTGATGACAGCATCCAGCTTGGTAAAATTCAATTTCTTCAACAAAATATCTAAAAAATCTTTAGGAAAATCCTTGTCATAAACAAAACGCACCGGATGTGCTTCTTTTCTTTTCTCCAGGCTTAACGCAATTTTATTCACGTAGTTTTCCGACACATCATCATCCAATTCCAATTCGGCATCGCGGGTTAATTTAAAGGTATAAGCACTAATCTCGTCAAAGTCGAACATGTAGAATATATCCTTCAATTCATAACGCACCACATCATCCAGAATAATGATGTATTTGCGATCATCCTTAGAGGGCAACAGAACAAAACGATCAATCAAGTCGGTAGGTAACTCTATGAGGACATAGGTGGGTTTTGGTTTATTATAACTTTTTAAATACACCGCCAGATAGATGGCGTCATCTTTTAAATCGGGCAGAGGACGCGTTCGGGAAAGAATCACAGGTGCCAGCTTTGGACGCACTTTTTGTTCAAAGAAATCGGCTATATATTCCCCCTGCCCCTCATCCAATTGATTTTCATTGATGATAAATATATTCTTCTTGCCTAAATCCTTTATGATTTTCTCATAGATCTTAGCAAACTGACGTCCCTGCCTCAATACCAACTTATGTATCTCTTTTAAAATATCTTCGGGACGCCCCCCTTCAAACTCGGTCTCTCGATCAAGTAATGCCAACCGTTTCAATATAGCGACCCGCACACGAAAAAATTCATCCAGATTATTCGAATAAATACCAAGAAATTTAATGCGCTCAATTAATGGCACATGATTCTTATTCGCCTCCTGAAGCAGACGTTCATTAAATGACATCCAACTTATTTCCTTGCTTCTGTAATTCTTTAAAGCCATAAAAACTGGTTGTTTATTCGCTATTGTATCGGTGAAAAAGATCCTGACTTCAAGTGTCAAGATCGAGGTCCAATAAGCCGCCTTATCAGCTTAGGAAAAACTCGTTATTTAGCTTCCATCCATCTATGAGCAAAAAACCATTTACAATGGCTTGTATCATCCTCCTTTTTATAACTAACTCACATGGCTTGTGGTTCTATGTCGTATATATAAATCTTTTTCCCACCTGAAATTTGATAAACAAACCGAATAAAAGGCCCCAATGGTTATAATCACATACATTCAGATTTATAATCATGAAGATCTTCTTCATGAATTTGATTATACCAATGGCCCCATCTATTCCATAAACACAAAGGATGATCTGAAAATTTAGATGCAGGGGAAAAATATTTTAGATGCGCACCTCACCAAACCCTCATCAACAAAGGGTTTCAGAAGGCCATTTAAAACAACTGAAAGTCATCGGTGTTAGATGAATTACAGGTCAATTTTTAACATTTCAGTAAAACAGTTTCAAAAAAAACGGCTGCCTCAAAGAGACAGCCGCTATATGCATTATTGTAATATCCGTGGGATTACTTTGTTTTTTCTTCTACCCACTTGCGGGCATTTACGAAAGCTTCAATCCATGGAGATACCTCATCCCCTTTCCGGTCGGCTGGGTAATGTGGCCACTGCCATGGGAAAATTGCGCGCTCCAGGTGAGGCATCATTGCCAGGTGACGACCGTTGGCAGAACAAATGGCTGCGGTATTAAAATCACTACCATTTGGATTACCCGGATAACCCTCATGGGTATATTTACCTGCAATACAATACTCGCTTTCAGCTTTAGGTAACTGGAATTTACCTTCTCCGTGTGCTACCCAAACACCAAGCTTGGTACCGGCCAATGATTTCAACATCACTGAGTCGTTAGCCTCAATATTCATGTTCAGGAAGATCGATTCGAACTTATGTGAGTTATTGTGCAACATCTTAGGTTTCTCATCGTGCTCGGGGTAAACCAATCCAAGCTCAACCATCAGCTGACATCCGTTACAGATACCCAAACTTAAAGTATCAGGACGCTTGTAGAAGTTATCCAACGCTTGCTTAGCCTTCTCATTATAAAGGAAAGCACCGGCCCATCCTTTAGCTGATCCCAACACATCAGAGTTGGAGAATCCACCAACAAAGACAATCATATTGACATCTTCCAATGTTTCACGCCCGGCAATCAAGTCGGTCATGTGTACATCCTTCACATCAAAACCTGCCAGGTACATGGAATAAGCCATCTCACGGTCACCGTTTACACCCTTTTCACGAATGATGGCGGCTTTAACGCCAGAGGCCGTCCGACGGTTTTGAGCAATATCATATTGAGCTAATTTTCCACTGAATTGTTCAGGGAAATTAAATGTCAACCCTTGTTTCTTATAATTATCGAAACGCTCCTTAGCCAATTTCTCTCCACTCTGCTTACGATCCAGCAGGTAAGAAGTACGGAACCAAAGATCGCGTAAATGATCAATATCAAGGTTCAATGTTTCATCCTGTCCTTTGATGGTTACTACCCTTTCGGCTACCGGTTGACCCAAAACCTGGAACTGTACACCATTTTCCTCCATGATGACAGACACCTTTTCAAGGTCTTTCACCTGCAACAGAACACCAGGATTCTCACTAAACAACACCTTCACCATGTCTTTCTCCTCAAGAGCAGTAAGATCAACATTGATACCATGGGAAGTATTGGCAAAACACATTTCAAGCAAAGCAGTCACCATACCACCGGCAGAAATGTCGTGTCCGGCCAATATCAAGCCTTCATTAATAAGCGTCTGAATCGTGATAAATCCATTCTTGAAATAGTCCACATCAGTAACCGTAGGAGCTTCATCCCCCAAACGATTCACTACTTGTCCGAAACTACTACCACCTAGTTTAAGGCTATCAAATGACAGGTCAACATAAAGCAACTGGCTATCGGTATCTTTCACCAAAACAGGCTCCACAATCTTTTTCACATCACTTACCTCAGCACCAGCTGAAATAATCACTGTTCCCGGACTGTATACCACATCACCGTCTTTATACTTTTGTGTCATCGACAATGAATCCTTACCCGTTGGCACGTTAATCCCCAAGTCACAGGCAAAATCACTAACTGCTTCAACAGCTCGATAAAGCCTGGAATCTTCGCCTTTATTTTTACATGGCCACATCCAGTTTGCACTCAATGACACACCGCCAATACCGTGAGTCAAAGGAGCCCATACAAGGTTGGTAAGCGATTCGGCAATAGACAAAACGGAACCGGCAGCTGGATCAACCAATCCTGCTACAGGTGCGTGACCAATAGAGGTAGCCAATCCTTTTTCGCCCATAAAGTCGATGGCAGCTACTCCCAGGTTATTCAAAGGCAATTGTAGCTCACCGGCACATTGCTGTTTGGCTACTTTACCGGTAACTGAACGGTCCACCTTGTTGGTTAACCAGTCTTTACAAGCCACTGCTTCCAACTGAAGCACGGACTCGATATATTCTTTTATTTTAGATTGGTTATGCGCCACCGGAGCAAACTGCTCGTCTGCTGTTTCATCTTTCATGATGGTTTTTGGCGGATTACCAAACATATCAGCCAATTGAACATCGATAGGTGCATTACCTTTGTCATCTTCAAATTTGAAGTGCATATCACCTGTCGCCTCCCCTACTTCATACATAGGAGCTCTCTCTCGATCGGCAATACGGTGCAGGTTTTCAATATCTTTCTCCTTCAGCACCATTCCCATGCGTTCCTGAGATTCGTTGCCCGCAATTTCTTTGGCAGAAAGCGTTGGGTCGCCCACAGGTAACTTATCAAGATGGATGGTTCCACCAGTCTCTTCAACTAATTCAGACAAACAGTTCAGGTGACCACCAGCACCGTGGTCGTGGATAGATACAATGGGGTTACTATCTGATTCCACCAAAGCACGGATGGCATTCATTGCCCGCTTCTGCATTTCAGGATTGGAACGCTGTACGGCATTTAATTCGATAGAGTTATCAAACTCACCGGTAGCCACAGAAGAGACTGCTCCTCCACCCATACCGATACGATAGTTATCACCACCCATCACCACTACTTTGTCACCCACTTCCGGTGTATCTTTCAAGCTGTGCTCTGCTTTTCCGAATCCAATACCACCAGCCAGCATGATAACCTTGTCAAAGGCAAACTTCTTGGCATTCTCGAAGTGTTCGAAAGTTAGCACAGAGCCACAAATCAATGGTTGTCCAAACTTATTACCAAAATCACTGGCTCCGTTGGATGCTTTAATCAGAATCTGTTCAGGCGTTTGATATAACCATGGCCTGGCAGGCGTCTCCTTCTCCCATTCCCGGCCTTCTTCCGAACGGGAATAAGAAGTCATGTAAACAGCAGTACCTGCCAACGGCAAAGAACCTTTACCGCCAGCCAAACGGTCACGAATCTCTCCCCCGGTTCCGGTAGCAGCCCCGTTAAAAGGCTCCACTGTGGTTGGGAAGTTGTGTGTTTCCGCTTTAAGCGACAATACTGTATCTATATCTTTTAATTGGAAAAAGTCTGGTTTATCCTGTGTTTCGGGTGCAAACTGCACGGCTTTTGGTCCCTGGAAAAACGCTACGTTATCTTTATAGGCAGAAACCAGGTAATTATGATTTTCCTGAGAGGTTCTTTTAATCAATTGAAATAAAGAGCTCTCTTTCTCTTCGCCATCAATGATGAAAATCCCATTAAATATTTTGTGACGGCAGTGTTCCGAGTTAACCTGTGAGAATCCAAACACTTCACTATCGGTTAATTTTCGTCCCAAACGATCACTTAACCCATTGAGATAACTCACCTCATTATCGTTCAATGCCAACCCTTCTTTTTCATTGTAGGCAGCCACATCCTCTATATAAACAATTGGATCAGGCTCCTTATCTATTTTAAAGATGGTTTGATCAATCCCTTTGTACAACACTTGCAACATTGGATCGTACTGTGCCTGCTCATCGGCCACCTGAAAGAACTCTTCAATCCGCAAGATTGAGTTGATCCCCATGTTCTGCGCAATCTCCACAGCGTTGGTACTCCACGGAGTAATCATTTCTTTACGCGGACCTACAAAAAAGCCTTCCAAATTATCTTTATCAGATAATTTAGCACCGCTAAACAACCATTCTAGTTTTTGAATTTCCTCCGCCGATAAGGTATTGCCGGCATTGACAGCTAATACTTGATTAGAATTTCCCTCGAAAAACAGGACCATGGATAAAAATTTTGATATTATTTTTACTTTAAGCTGCAAATTTAAAACAATTGGCATAAACACCATACAGATATGTAATCTGTTTAAGTTTATTTTCATTGACCAGAAGGAACGCCCACACAAGTTTGATCATACTTCGATGCTTGAATTTGAATGATTAAATTCAACTGTTCAATTCATTTGGTTTTAAAAAACGTATGACAAGAATACAAAAGAATTAAAAACACAATCAAATAGGTCGCTTTCAATAGAACTCAGACATAGGCATTTTATTAGGTCTTGAATCCATCACTTTATCCAAAATAAAATTGTCTCCTCCCAATCCAATAAAAACAAAAAAGAGGCTTCCCTATAACGGGACAACCTCTTTTTCTCTAAAACCAAAAAACTACCTGCGCTTATAATAAACCTATAAAAGGTCTGTTAGCCTACTTATAATTGTATCAGGCAAATGTTATGGTTTGCACCAAACACTCTCTGCCCTCAATAGATTTTTAACCATCAACCAGCTCAGCAACAACTGATAAAATACATATTACCAGAATGATTAAATCTGCTCATAAAGCAGATTTACACAACTACCAGCGTTGCTTCTCCTCCTTTTAAAAAGTTGTTCGTAATTAATTAAGTTGTTTCCTCCAACCCCCTCATATTCTTTCAGCCATAAAACTACAACTTTTTTTACTTCCTGCAACTCTATCATTAGTATAGTCGCGTCATATCCGGGATTAAAGCAATTCACCTTTCCCTTGCCGGAACAGGTCATTTAAGCACCACACCCTCAATTCACGAGACAACATTGTAGAAATTTCAACCATACATTGCATTGAAAAACACCAGCGAAACGCATTATAATGAATGCCGAATAATTAACCCGGAAGGATTCTTAATCTGTTCCCGTCCTTGCTCTATAATAAATCTGGCCAATTGTTTTCCCATTTCCTTAAAATCAGTACTAATGGTTGTAATGCCATTAGCCACGACTTCCTTCAACGGTGTATCATTGATAGAAATAATCCCCACTTCTTCGCCAATTTTAAAGTTTTGCTCACCACACTTCTTAACGGCATACACCAAGTCCCTATCATTAGGCAAAATATACACTTCTCCCCGATTCAACGTTTTATTCTGAAGGTTCTGAAATATTTCATAACTAAATGCATAATCCTGACAAAACGCTTTAAATCCATTAATGAATCCCACTGGTTCTTTCCCCCCAGGAAACACAAAGATCAACTTTTCATATTTTTCCAATAGATGATGTCCGGCTTTTAGACCATTGTATATGTCATTTTCAAAATCCTGAAATATAGCTGGATACTTCTCCGTTAAATCATCGGGAATTTGATCAAGCAAGCAAACCTTATTCCTTGGAATTTGAGCAATAACAGGCCCCGTTTCTTTCAGGTTAGCCGGCATTATTACAAAAGAAGTGTATTTATTGAGATTGTTGCGAATAAGATTTTCAAACACACGATAATTAAAATGATGGAAATAAATATCTACCTGATCCTGCCCTTCCAGATTTTCAACAAAAGCATTAAATAAATCTTCTTTAAAAGCATTAAACTCATCAAATAACAAAAAGATTCTATGCTTAAAATCGATCTCTGTAGAATCAATGTAGCACCCTTTCCCCGGAGCAGCAATCAATACGCCTTTAGCTTTAAGCTCATTAAAAGCCAACAATACCGTATCTCTGGACAGCTTGAATTCATTGGCGATCTCATTTATAGAAGGAACTTTATCACCCCTTTTCAATTTACCTGATCGGATGGCGTCATTAATGGAATTAATAATTTGGCGATATTTTGCCTGTGTACTATCATTACTAACTTTCACAATATTTTTAACCATCGAATTCACTTTATTCTTTATGTCAATATCAGGTGTTTCGTGGCAAAAATAACTTTTTTTTATATTTTAGCTTCAAATTATAATCCATTCTGGCATGAAAATCAAGCAATCAAAAGCAGGTGACGCACCTGCCGGAGAAATCAATCTATTTGAAATTGAAAACAAATTTGGAACCACAGTCAACATAACTAACTATGGTGGAATAATTACCAGCATTCAAACCAGGGATAAGCAAGGAAATAAAGATGAAATTGTTCTGGGATTCGATAATCCCATGGAATATCTAAAAGATGATTACATCTCTAACTGCCCTTATCTGGGAGCCGTGGTCGGAAGATATGCCAACCGGATAAAAGAAGGGAAATTTACCCTAAACGGGAAAACCTACGAATTATGCATTAACAATGCTCCCAACCATTTACACGGCGGACCTAACGGTTTGCATCAGAAAACATGGAAGGCAGAACCATTCCATTCAGAAGACAGGGCCGGTGTAAAGCTAACCATTACCAGTCCCGACATGGAAGAAGGCTTTCCGGGAAATCTGAAAGTTGAAGTAATTTACACACTGACTAATCAAAACGAACTGGTAATTGATTATCATGCCACAACAGACAAGGATACTCATATAAATCTTACCAACCATTCATATTTTACCCTTAATGGCTGTAATGAAGATGTACTGGCACACCAATTAGTGGTATATGCTGATCATTTTACTCCAAAGGATGAAACGGACATTCCAACAGGAGATATTGTATGCATAAAAGATTCTCCATTGGATTTCATGACGCCTACTCCACTCGGCGATAGAATAAAAGATGTTGCTGGCAGAGGATTTGATCACAACTATGTGATAAACGGAATAATTGGTGATTTAAGGCCTGCTGCAAGAGTATGGGACGAAAAATCAGGACGAACACTTGATTTTTTCACAACTGAACCAGGTTTCCAGCTATATACAGCCAACTATCTGGATGGATCTTTTGGTAGAGGTAATAAAAAATTCCAGCAACATTACGGTTTCTGTCTGGAAGCTCAACACTACCCAGACTCCCCGAATCAACCCAATTTCCCTTCCACCCTATTGAAAGCAGGAAAGACATATGAGCAGACTACTATTTATAGATTTGGTATTCTTGACTAAAAGAATTTCTCCAAAAAGAAAAGGGATGCACAACATGCATCCCTTTTCACTTATATAATGGCAACCAAAACAAAATTCACTACTTATAACGAACTGTTGTTTCTTCATTTATCCATGCCCCCACTTTATAACTTTCACCTTCTTTAATCCCATGAAAAAAACCGGTTTCTTTATCAGGCAAATACTGTGAGTACAAAGCAATTTGTTTATTTGCTTCCTCAACACAGTCAGGATCCACAACTTTCGCTTTTTTATACTTATCAAGCGCCAACCAATAAACTGTTTTGTGCTCAAAATCATTCGATCCATAATTTTTGCTTTCAAAAGCATATATATTACCGATTAAAATATAAGGCTTACCCCATTCCTGATTATTACCAATGGCTTTAAAAGCATAACCCCTGGCCGTTTTTGGATCTTTAAACTGTGAAAAGGTAACAACCGCTAATTCATAATACAAATTAGCTTTAAATTCACCTACATCAGCTAAACTCAATGCTTCAAGGTAATATCC
This sequence comes from Marinilabiliaceae bacterium JC017, assembly GCA_004296775.1. Taxonomy (GTDB): domain Bacteria; phylum Bacteroidota; class Bacteroidia; order Bacteroidales; family Marinilabiliaceae; genus JC017. The sequence goes on along the minus strand of RHGE01000030.1, from coordinate 18,518 downwards.
TTTAGCTTTCATGAATTCTTGTTTCTTTAAAAACATTTTCGCAAGATAATGCGCCGCTTCCGCAGACGGATTAAGCTCATAATTCTTCTCAGCTGCATCAACATACAACTGACATTCGCCACATGATAGTTTTTCAAGGATTTTTAAGATGTTTTGAATTGCCAATACGTTATCTCCTGCCATTTCAAATTTCGATCGCAAACTATTTTCTAAAACCATACAATCATCATATCCTATACTTACAATTACATCACCACAAGCCCCAATAATCTTTACAAGAACATCTTTTTTCTTCTGGCTTACTTCTTTTGCAATCTGATAAGTGATTATATCATCAGCCTTTAAGAAATTCTCCAACACCATGCCTTGAGAAATCTTGTTGTTTTTATATAAAGCTTTTGAAGTTTGTAACCAATTCAACACCACAACTGGTTCTGTTTTATTCAGCTGCTTTTCAACAGATGAAGTAAAACAAGCGTAAGCATCCTCTAGAGCACTCATCTTATTGCGCCTATAGCGAAGAATCTCCAAACCTTTTCGACCAAGAATCCAACCCTCAGAATATTTTTCATGACTTCCAAAGTATTTAATTCTCTGGTCATATATCATCAACAACGTATCTACCAACTCTTCTTTACGCAACGGATCATCACTGTTTTTTATAAAATGAGTATAAAGAGTAGTCCCATCAGAATAAATCCTTGTAGAAATATCCGGACAATTATCAAACATTTTACGCCATGGCTCTATCGCATACACATACATCTTTTTCTTAAGAGATAAACTATACAGGGAATAATTTTTCAGACATTCCAGACTGTCATCTTCAGATCTGGACAAAGACGTTTGGGCATAACCCGAAAGGAATAAAAATATAGCAAGTAAGGTTAACAAATTTCTCTTCATAGCATCAAATTTTTAATTAAAATAGGACATAAACATTCTTTAACAAACCTTTTGCCACAACACACAACCAATTGAAACAATTTTAATTACAAAAAGGACACTAATGCAATAATGTTCGTTTACAAACAAGTATTGTTCATTTCCGTACATTTCCATTCAAGTATTAAAAAAAGCTCTGTTACAAACTAAAATCGGCCTACATATCTCGTAAAACATCGATTAATAAGCTATGAAAAAGGCGCTTTTTAGTCCAGAAAGAAATACAGATACACATGACAAATTAAAAATAATAAAGTCGAAATTAACTTATATCAAACAACGAGAAAATCAAACGATTTTTTTCATCAGTACCGGGTTTCACTCAACACTAGCGATTTACATGAGCATATAATCTCACTAACGGTGCTATTGAAGCAGTCTAAAACATAGTAAAGGAGCGTTTTCAGGCTGAAATTAACTATCTTTACACGCCCGAAGGAACGGATGTCTTAAATCCAATGAATATTAACTATCTACAAAAATTCCTGAAGGTAGGCATATAATGAATACGTGTGATAATATGAATTTTGAAATTTGCATTGACAGTGTACAATCTGCAATAAACGCCCAATTGGGTGGTGCTCAAAGAGTCGAGTTATGCGATAATCTTTTTGAAGGAGGTACCACACCTAGTGCAGGAATGATAAAACAAGTAAGAAAAGCAATCGACATTCAACTTTTCGTTATAATTCGCCCCAGAGGAGGAGACTTTCTTGTTAGCCCTGATGAATTAGAGGTCATGCTTGAAGATATAAGAATAGCAAAAGATTTGGGGGCGGATGGTATAGTATCAGGAGCATTAACTGCTGATGGCAATATAGATCTTGAAACAACAGACAAATTAATAAAGGCAGCAAATCCGTTACCTTTTACATTTCATCGTGCTTTTGACATGTGTAAGGATGCTTTTTTAGCCTTAGAACAACTAATAAACTTAGGAGTAACACGCATTTTAACATCCGGCCAACAACCAAATGCTTTATCAGGTGCCGACACAATTAAAGAACTCATTAATAAAGCCGCGGATAAGATTATTATTATGCCGGGCGCAGGCATCAATCCCGACAACATTAAATCACTAATTGAAAAAACCGGATCTAAAGAGTACCACTTTTCTGGTCGTAAACAATTTTCATCCGGGATGATCTACAAAAATACAATGATTAACATGGGTGGTATTCCCGGAATCCCTGAATATTCACTTTTTTATTCAGATGTTAACATCATTAAATCGGTGATTAGAAATGCAAAAGCCGCAATTCATGGAAAAGAAGAAACAAAATAGCACAGAAATACTAGTATATATAAATCTTTGATCTTTTAATCACCTTAATCTTTTTCATTACGAATTGTGAAAATGATTTTTCTTTTTTTAAACTTTTTCACATTTTTACAACATTTTAAAAACAAACTGTAATACTCTGGGGATGCCTTCAAAACAAACGTTAGTTTACTTTATAATATTACTATTGCTTATTCCGTCTATTCTCGAGGCTCAGTACCGCCGAAAAAGATTTGATATCTGGCAAGGCTTTAGAGTAGCTCCAAGAGGTGGTGTCAACATTTTTTATGGAGACCTGGTTGATAAGTCAAGAACAAACTTTTCCCTTGGTGTAGTTGGAGAAAGAGAATTGACAAGTTACCTATCCGGCCGTGCTCAACTGATGGGAGGTCAAATGAAAGGAGAACAAGTTTATGGAGAAACAGATGAGATTTACGCTCATTTTGAAAACTTTTACACGGACTTTAGTATTGGCGCATCCTTTCGACCATTAGACTTAGCATTCGGCTATTTTAAGCAACGATCCTTTAGCCCATATGTTATTGGTCAGTTAGGTATAATCCAATATAGTACTACCGAATATTACGGACCAGCCGCCGGCTTCAGATATGAACAATCAGAAGATCATGTCTGGAGAAAGAAAAGCGGCTTGTCTCCCATTTTTTCCGGAGGATTTGGCTTGAACTATTGGGTTACTTCACGACTCAGCGTTAATACAGAATTTATTGGTACTTATGTATTCGGAGACGAAGTCGACGGACACAAAGACTGGGAAAGTGAAGACGGAACAATACACAAAACTGATGCTAATGATTACTACTACACAGCAACATTCGGCATAGCTTTCCTGATTGACGATTCAAAATGGAAAAACGAACCAAAATATAACCGGAAAGCCTACTTAAAAACACGATCTCAATACAAATACAAGACAAATAACCGAAAAAGAAAATCTCACAACCGAAAAAGAAGAAGGAGATAACAAGAATAGATCCATAGAAAAGGCCACGCATCAGCTGGCCTTTTTTTATTTAGGAGATCACCATATCTCCTGCTTTTTTGTGTAATTTTGAAAAAATCTTGCGATCATGAATTTTGAGATCATATCAGACTTCTCTCCAACGGGAGACCAACCAGAAGCTATCAAACAACTAACGGAAGGACTTAACAACCAGATTGGCTATCAAACACTGCTAGGAGTTACAGGTTCCGGAAAGACGTTTACCATTGCCAATGTTATTAAAGAGGTTCAAAGACCAACACTCATACTTTCACACAACAAAACCCTTGCGGCACAACTATACGGAGAATTTAAAAAATTCTTCCCTAATAATGCCGTAGAATATTTTGTTTCTTACTACGATTATTACCAGCCAGAAGCCTACTTAGCGGTAACAGATACCTATATTGAAAAAGATTTATCCATTAACGATGAAATTGAAAAGTTAAGACTAAGTGCAACATCAGCACTACTATCAGGCCGACGAGATGTCATCGTCGTATCCTCCGTTTCTTGTCTATATGGAATTGGTAATCCGGAAGACTTTAACTCTGGCGTTATAAAGTTATCAGTCGGTCAACAATTGAGCAGAAATGTCTTTTTAAGGCAATTAGCAGATAGTCTATATTCCAGAAATGAGGTCATATTTAACCGAGGAAATTTCAGGGTAAAAGGAGATACCGTTGAAGTTTTCCTTGCCTATACTGATTTTGCCTATAGAATCATTTTCTGGGGTGATGAAATTGAAGAGCTGGAAACATTTGATCCATTAACAGGCCAAAGATTGGATAAATTCGACCAGGCCTTAATCTACCCTGCCAACATCTTTATCACTTCAAAAAATCGCATCCAGGAAGCCATAAAGATGATTCAGGACGATATGGTACAACAGGTTGAATTCTTTAAGAATAATAGTCGCAACCTGGAAGCCAAAAGACTGGAAGAAAGAGTTACCTATGACCTTGAAATGATTCGGGAATTAGGCTATTGCCCAGGCATTGAAAACTACTCTCGTTATTTTGATGGACGATCGGCCGGATCCAGGCCTTTCTGCCTGCTGGATTATTTTGCGGATGATTTCCTTTTAGTTATTGACGAGAGCCATGTAACTATTCCTCAAATAAAAGCCATGTATGGAGGCGATTTTTCAAGAAAGCAAAATCTAGTTGAATACGGCTTCAGACTTCCTGCAGCCATGGATAACCGCCCATTGAAATTTGAAGAATTCGAAAACCTTATTGATCAAATCATATACGTTAGTGCAACACCAGCTGTTTATGAATTGGAAAAATGCGAAGGCGTTATTGTAGAGCAAGTGATCAGACCTACAGGATTACTCGATCCTGAAATTGAAGTAAGGCCCAGCCTTAATCAAATTGATGACCTATTAGAAGAAATTCATGACCGTATTGATAACAGAGAGCGAGTACTAGTAACTACACTAACAAAACGAATGGCGGAAGAACTCACAAAATATCTCACAACAATGTCAGTAAAGTGCGAATACATTCACTCTGATGTCGATACGCTGGATAGAGTTAAAATCATGGAGAATTTACGAAAAGGATCATTTGATGTATTGGTTGGCGTAAACCTATTAAGAGAAGGCCTAGACCTTCCGGAAGTTTCGCTAGTTGCCATATTGGATGCCGACAAGGAAGGATTTCTTCGTTCAGAAAGGTCACTTACCCAAACAGCAGGAAGGGCTGCCAGGAATATCAACGGCAAAGTAATCATGTATGCTGACAAGATTACTGCCTCCATGCAGGCAACCATCGATTCAACACTTCACCGAAGAGAAAAACAACATTTATATAATCAAAAACACAACATATCACCACAACAAATTACCAAGGATACATCTAGTATCCTATCAAAAAGCACAGCTGACCCTAAGGCGTACATCGAACCGGATAGTTCCGATTTTGCGGCCGATCCGGTTGTAGAATACATGACTTCAGAAGGTCTCAAAAAAGCAATTGAGAAAACTAAAAAGGCCATGAAACAAGCCTCAAAAGAACTTGATTTTATTAGCGCCGCACAATATCGTGACGAAATGTTTAAGTTAGAGAAATTATTAAAAGAGAAATCCCCTAAGGCATAGCCAAAGGGGATATTCTGTATTAATACTTTTTCTTTCTATCCCAAATAGGATTTTAATAGCTTACTTCTGGAAGTATGTCTCAATCGACGAATGGCTTTCTCTTTAATCTGACGAACACGTTCTCGTGTCAAACCAAATCGCTCACCTATTTCCTCAAGTGTCATTTCCTGACAACCGATACCAAAAAACAACTTAATAATGTCACTCTCGCGCTCAGTTAATGTAGCCAATGCTCTTTCTATCTCACGAGCTAAAGATTCATTAATTAATGACCGATCTGCATTCGGCGAATCACTATTAACCAATACATCCAACAAGCTGTTATCCTCACCTTCTACAAACGGTGCATCAACAGAAATATGTCTTCCTGAAACACGTAATGTATCCGACACCTTATCAGCTGGTAATTCAAGTTGATCAGCCAATTCTTCGGGAGAGGGCTTACGCTCATTCTCCTGCTCAAACTTCGAATAAGCTTTATTAATTTTATTTAAAGATCCTACCTGATTTAGAGGCAACCTCACAATACGAGATTGTTCAGCCAATGCTTGCAGAATGGATTGACGAATCCACCATACGGCATATGAAATAAATTTGAATCCTCGAGTTTCATCAAATTTCTCAGCTGCCTTAATCAAACCTAAATTTCCTTCATTAATTAAGTCTGGCAGACTCAATCCTTGATTTTGATATTGTTTTGCAACAGATACCACAAATCTTAAATTGGCCCTGGTCAGTTTTTCCAAAGCGATCTGATCACCTTTTTTTATGCGTTGTGCCAGTTCAACTTCTTCTTCAACTGATATTAACTCTTCACGACCAATCTCTTGTAAATATTTATCGAGAGACGCACTTTCGCGATTAGTTATTGATTTTGTTATCTTTAGTTGTCTCATATCCCTATTAAAATACCGCGCGAAATTAACACTTTTTACTCACATATCCAACCCTTCGACGCTTAGACTCCATATTTTATAAGCCTAATCTTCCAGATTTATACCATAGTAGGCTACTCTTCCATTCGGATAAATTCCTGTCAAAAACAATCCTTCATCTACTCCAGATACTACTTTTTTAAAATCCTCAACCGATGTTACAGGTACTCTATTTGCTTTAGTAACAATATACCCCTCTTTTATTCCTGCTTGTTTAAGCTTCCCATTATACAATTTAACTACCTGTACACCTGCTCTTATCTGTAGTCTTCTTTTATCTTCGTTAGACACTTCTTGTATCTCTGCACCCAAAGAACGAGGCAAATCGTCAGATTTTATAAGGCTTGTAGTGCCTCGAATGTTACGTAAAGTTACGACAAAAGGTTTCTTTTCGCCATCTCTTTTTATTAGAAGATTAACCTTGTCTCCGGGGCGTCGTCTGCTAATTCGCTCTTGCAGTTCCGGTACCGAATTTATTACTTCTCCTTCAACACTCATAATAACGTCTCCCGCCTTAATTCCTGCAGCTTCAGCACCACCACCTTCGGTTACAGCTATAACAAAAATACCTTCTATTCGATCAAGATCAAATTTCTCAACCACCTCTTTATTAACATCCGAAATCTGAACCCCTAATATTCCTCGCTGCACTTCTCCAAACTCCATTAAATCAGCAACCACTTTCTTGGCAATACTAACAGGCACAGCAAATGAATAACCTGAAAACGATCCTGTCCGAGAAGCAATAGCTGTATTAATTCCTACCAGTTGTCCTTTTTGATTAACCAGAGCCCCACCACTATTACCGGGATTAACAGCAGCATCCGTTTGAATAAATGACTCAATCCCCATCGGTTGATTACGGTTGGCCAATATATTAATACTCCTGGCTTTGGCACTCACAATTCCAGCAGTAACTGTAGATGTCAAATTAAAAGGATTTCCCACAGCCAACACCCACTCACCTACTTTTAAATCATCTGAATCACCATAAGTCAAATAAGGTAATTTCTCTTCATCAATTTTTAGCAATGCTATATCTGTCGCTGGATCAGTCCCCACTAATTTAGCAGAAAAAGATCGCTTATCATTCAAAACAACTTCTATCTCCTGTGCATTATCAATCACATGATTATTCGTGACTATATAACCATCGGTTGTTATAATAACTCCAGACCCTGATCCCATAACAGGTTGCGGCTGTTGCATCCCACGAGGTCCAAAAAAGAATTCATACAATGGATTACCTGAATAATAATCGGTTCCCCGTGACATTGTTTTAACGTGTACAACGGCATGTACTGAATGCTGTGCTGCAACCGTCAAATCAGGCAAATTACTCTGTTGACCTCCTGAATAGGATGCAAAATGCGCCACCGCTTTTTGCGGTTCCGCTATAGTTACAATTTGCGGATTTGATTTAAAAAACAACGAATAGGTATAAACACCGGTAATGGCACTTACCATAGAAATAGCAATAACTAACAATACTTTTCTTGTATTCATATTTCTTAAATTTTAGAGAACTCCACAATATAGTCATTTGGTGGCTTCCATGAACACACCTATCCTGACCTAACAGCCTGACTTAACATTTTTTAATAATTATTAAAATTACTACCGACAAACAACAATGAGAAAATCCGAAAAGTAATCACCAACATTTTCTATTAATTAGCCTAAACTTATTTTCTTTGTACCTTCAATTCATAAACACCAAACCAACAACTTGGTTTAACCCGATTTATAAAATCTGCATTTATCTCTTATTATAATGATTTTAAACTTTTTTAAATACCAGGGCACAGGGAATGATTTTGTAATAATTGACAATCGCGACCAACATTTTGACAGCTCCAACATAAAACTTGTCAACTTCTTATGCGATCGTCGGTTTGGCGTTGGCGCAGATGGTCTTATGCTCCTTGAAAATGATAAAACAACAGCATTCAAAATGCGTTATTTTAATAGCGATGGCCGCGAAGCAACCATGTGCGGTAACGGAGGTAGGTGTATCGCCGCATTCGCAGTACAACAAAAGGTCGTTACAGATCCATCCAACTTCATTTTTACTGCCGTTGACGGATTACATGAAGCAGCCTATAAAGAGGGCATCGTATCCCTTAAAATGACAAACATTAAGAACATCACAACAGGTAACGATTACTATTTCCTTGACACTGGTTCACCTCACCATGTTACGTTTGTTAAAAACATTGAAACAACAGACGTCTATAGCCAGGGAAAAGAGATACGACTAAGTAAAGCCTATGAGCCGGAAGGAACCAACGTAAACTTTGTTGAAATCATTTCAAACAAAGAAATTTCTGTAAGGACATTTGAACGCGGCGTAGAAGATGAAACCTATTCTTGCGGTACAGGCGTTGTAGCCTCAGCCATCTCAACCTCTCTAAAAAACGGATCGGGAACAGATTTTCATATAAATATAAAAGGCGGAAAGCTTAACGTTTCATTTGAACCGATAAAAGGTACTCAAGTCAACAACATCTGGTTGAAAGGGCCGGCGACCTTTGTTTTTAAAGGCACCATTGATGTAAACATCTAATACTAACCAGAAACCAGAAGAGCATCCTACTAAAAACAAAATAACCTCTTAATATCAGGATACTAAAAAAGCCCGGTAATTACCGGGCTTTTTTGATTGTATTTTCATATTCCAACAAACGGAACTATTTAATCACACATCAATGTTTGCGTAAGTCGCATTTTCTTCGATAAAAGCACGACGCGGAGGCACATCATCACCCATCAACATCGAGAACACACGATCGGCCTCTGCAGCACTCTCTATGGTTACCTGACGCAAAGTCCTTTCTTCGGGATTCATAGTCGTTTCCCACAATTGTACCGCATTCATCTCTCCCAAACCTTTGTAACGTTGGATATGAACACTGTCTTCTTTTCCGGCACCAAATTTTTCGATAAACTCACGTCTTTGTACTTCAGTCCAACAGTAGGCCTCGTTCTTTCCTCTTTTACACAAATACAACGGTGGTGCAGCGATATATAAATAACCATTCTTTATCAGGTCTTTCATATATCTAAAGAAGAACGTCATGATTAATGTGGTGATGTGGCTACCGTCCACATCGGCATCCGTCATGATCACAATCTTATGGTAACGTAATTTGGAAAGATTTAATGCCTTAGCATCTTCCTCTGTTCCCATTGTAACCCCAAGAGCCGTGAAAATATTCTTAATTTCTTCGTTTTCAAAAACTTTATGCTGCAAAGCCTTCTCAACATTCAATATCTTACCTCTCAATGGCATGATAGCCTGGAATCGGCGGTCACGACCTTGTTTTGCAGTTCCACCCGCAGAATCTCCCTCGACAAGGAATACTTCACACATGGCCGGATCCTTCTCTGAGCAGTCAGCCAACTTTCCTGGCAAGCCACCCCCGCTTAATGCACTCTTCCGCTGAACAAGTTCCCTTGCTTTACGGGCAGCATGCCGGGCTGTAGCAGCTAAAATTACTTTATTAACAATATCCTTAGCCGCCTTTGGATTCTCTTCCAGGTAATTTGCAAGCATACTACTTACAGCCTGATCCACAGCTAAACTAATCTCACTATTACCTAATTTAGTTTTAGTCTGACCTTCAAACTGAGGCTCTGCTACCTTTACCGAAATAACAGCGGTTAATCCTTCCCTGAAGTCATCGCCACTAATATCAAATTTCAACTTGCTTAGCATACCGGATTTATCAGCCCATGTCTTAAGCGTACGGGTCAAGCCCCGTCTGAAACCAGTAAGGTGCGTACCCCCTTCAATGGTATTGATATTATTCACATAGGAATAGATGTTTTCATTAAAGGAAGTATTGTATTGGATAGCAATTTCAACCGGCACATCATTCTTTTCGGTAGAGATGTAGATCACATTATCAATCATCTTCTCCCTCGACTCATCAATAAAAGCTACAAATTCTTCCAATCCCTTTTCTGAATGGAAAACTTCACTTTTATAGGCTCCTTCCTCGTCTTTTTCCCGCTTATCAGTTAAAATAATCTCAATACCTTTATTCAGGAAGGATAATTCACGTAAACGGTTAGCAAGAATAGCAAATTTATAGGTAGTCGTATTAAAGATATTGTCATCCGGTTTAAAGGTGACTATTGTTCCCGTTTTTTCCGTAACTCCTACCTCCTGCAAACCACCCTGTGGCTTACCAATGGAATACTCCTGAATATATGCTTTTTCGTTTCGGTGAACTTCAGCTTTCAGATAAATTGACAAGGCATTAACACAAGACACACCCACACCGTGCAAACCACCGGAAACCTTATATGAGTCTTTATCAAACTTACCACCGGCATGCAAAACAGTCATCACAACCTCCAACGCTGACTTCCCTTCTTTTTCGTGGTAATCCACAGGAATACCACGACCATTATCTTCCACTGTAATGGAGTCGTCCTCATTGATGGTCACAGTAATCTTATCACAATACCCTGCAAGCGCCTCATCGATGGAGTTATCAACTACTTCATACACCAGGTGATGAAGACCCTTCTCTCCTATATCACCAATATACATGGCAGGTCGTTTCCTAACAGCTTCCAGTCCTTCAAGAACCGTAATACTACTGGCGGAATATTCATCCTGCTTTTTTACATTTTCATTTTGTTCACTCATCTTTCAATTCTTTTTCAAAGGAAAGCGTAAAAAAACCGGTTTAACCGGTTTCATTATATGACCTACAAATATAACAAAAACTAAGGGTTTTACGGGTGTTAGAGGCCTCTTTTTTACAATTTACCCCCAAGCAATTGCCCCTTGTCATACAACTACTTACCGATTAAAGGCAAGCAAGTCTCCTTAAAAAGAAAAACCAACGCCTGCCCGGACATTTATTCCTTGCATAGGATAGCCGTTCCACTTGTAATATTTTGAAGCAGCAATGTTATTTAATTGGGCAAAGAAAGTCCATTTACTACTGTACCGATATTCTGCTCCAATATTCAAATCAACGACCGGATCAAGCTTCTTTTCGTTGGTTTCTTCAGGAACGAAAGCAAATCGCTTTCCTAAAAAACTGATGCCGGCATCCACATACAGATTCTCCATCGGCATAAAACGGCCATTCAGATTTAATTCAACCTCTGGTTTATGCCAGGCATGTTTCAATGAATCCAGATTCCATCCTGAATAGGTTCCTCTGGCTACTATTTCGATATTTTTACCCGGATGAAACAACATCTCCCCTCGTACCTGAAGTAATTTTCCATCATCATGCTGTGCCACGAATAAATTAGAGTAATTGATGACATCACCGACGTCATGCGGACCAATACCCGTTGACTGCGCATACATTTTATTTACGAAAAAGTGTTCATCTTCAAAAAAGGAATACGCAACATCCGCAGAGAACGAAGTCGCCGAACTAAAATTCCCTTTTATCCCGGCCTGTACATTTATTCCATAAAAAGAAGATTTCACATTCTGATCCGCTGACACAAACGGATTTTCATATTGAACAGACGCATAATCATTTTGATTCACTTTCCCGGTAATTCCACCAAAAATGGATACAATCCCTTCCACAACATTTAATTCACCGGTAATATTGGGTGCCACCCGGAAATATTCATCATCCGTATCGAATTCACCGGCCAATAATACGCCCACATTCACATGCGCATTATCAAACTGAAACCGAATGCCAGGAGACACCGTGATTAATGTGTTATTACGTTTTGAAAAATGATACATGGGAGCATCCGAATCCGGCACACTGGTGCCATAATAGTTAACCGATGCATCGGCAAACAAATTAAGATCATTAACATGACCGTTCACCCTGCCCTTCAAGCCAAAACCATTTTGCTTAACCCCGGTATAGTTGCCAAAGGAGAGAAAATTAAGCGAAGTAGCATATTGAACCTCACTATTTGCCTCTTCACTGTTTTCCAACCCAATATTAAACCTGACGGATGATAATCGCTGTCGGTCCTCCGGGATTAATGTTTCGCCTTTAATACTACTTCCTGCCTCCGGAAGGAAATAATCTTGTTCCGGATTTAAAGTTTGGTACCCATAGTATTTATAGATATTATGCAGAAAGCATAAATCTACCGACAAGGTTTTATCATCAAAGAAATGCTTAAAATTGATCCCCGCCCAGGTATCATGAAACGGTGCCTCCACTTTAGAATCATCCTCCAGCTTCAGCTCACCCAACGAGGTAAGGTGCCCCAGGTTCAACCGGAGTAAATAAGGCTCTGATTGCAAGATATTATACTCCAATTCACCAAAGACAGTGGTGTAATTACCCAATCCTCCCTTTACGTATGAATTAGTAAGCTGTTCCTTCCGGTCTTTACCCAATTTTGCTGGAGCAATAGGTTCCACTATATAATCCACAGCCATACTTTTACTCAAAATATGGTAATTAAATTGAGGCCGAAAGGACGAAGTATCTCTCATCTCCGGCATTAAATTCACTTTATACGCATCCGAAAGCGTAGGCGTATAAGCTCTCACTACTTTTACATCCTGACTAATTGTTTCCTGTGCATAAATAAGGTTTCCCAGACTAATGAGAGATAAAAAAACAAGTAATCTATAGCGTAATATCATCGTTCTCTGAATTTGCTAAGTTTATAACATTTGTTCTTCATTCACAGACAGCGCCTCCTGTTCCTTACGCGCTTCAGTCTGCCATGCCGACAAGCGACGATCCACCATCTCCATGATATCATCATCCCCTTTATAATTGGTTTTGATGCTCTCCAGATATTGAATCGCCTGAAAGTTTTCACCCCGGCTGTGATAGATATCAGACAGCAAAACAAATGCCCGGGCCAACCAGTATTGATGCGGTGTCCCTTTGTCGATGTAATCAAATATCTCTTTCTCGGCCTCCTCAGCAGCGCCATTATCATAAGCCAACTGTGCCACCAGGTATTTCGCTTCTGCGCCCTCTACACTCGAGGTATTCTTGGCCAACTCTTTCAACGCAATGGTAGCCTCTTCTATATTGTTAAGCATTATCAATGCCTTTGCTTTAATATACTTCCCTTCCCGGACGATTTCCGGTGATACTTTAGGTGTCATCAATACCTTTTCAACCGCGTCAATGCTTTCCTGGTATTTCTCCAACCGAGCCAAACAACGCATCTGCCCAATTTTTGCCTCCAATTGGTTTTCCGCCAATTCAGCCACCTCCTCTAAACGCACAAAACTATTTAAAGCTTCATCGTATTTCTCGAAACGGTAGTTGATCTCTCCTACCCGGATCAATGCTTCTTCGGTAAACAAACTACGCTCCCTGTTTGCCACATATTCATAGGCACTCAATGCTTCTTTATAGGCACCGGAACGATACTGACAATCGGCCTTATAGAAATGCGCACTAATAACAAAGCGGCCATCGGGAAAAGCAGTGAGGTAACCATTAAAATGATTAACGGCATGTTCACAATCACCTTTCATGTAAAAACGCTCGGCTGTTACAAAAGTTAAGGAATCCTGTTCCCTCTTATCCACCTGTGCAAAACTACCAAGACCTTGCGTATACCTCACATAACCGTCCAGATCATTCCGATCCATATACACATTGCGCACACCTATTAAAGCATCCTCGGCTTCCGGCGTTCCCGGGAATTCATTTATTACCCGTTTATAAAAAGCCAACGAGTTATCGTATTCATTGTGGTTATAATAAACGAGCCCCAGTTGTAGCATGGCCTTTTTAGCGTAACTCCCCTTAGGATATTTCTCTTTTATGGTTTTATAATGATAGATGGCCTGCTTCAAATCATCCATTGCCACATAGGAACGCCCCATTTCGTATAAGGCATCATCCACAAAGGAAGATTTTGGATACCGGTTGATCATGGTATTCAGCATATTGATTTTCTCCTGGTACTTTCTTTGGAGCCCCATACAAAATGCTTTTTGAAACATGGCATAATCAGGAGAAGCCTCCGGAATACCCACTGCCTTATCGTAATAACTAATGGCGGTTGTGAAATCACGCTCCACATAATAGCAGTCACCCAAACGATTGTAAGCATCTCCCTGAAGGGCTTCATTATTTGAATTCTCCAGGTTCACATATTTACGGAACCAACTCTGAGCCTGAGCATAATCTTTTTGTTTAAAGAAGGCATATGCCATATTATAATGAGCGATTTTAAACTCCTCTAAACGATAAGACCCGGGCGTATGAATGAAACTCTTATAATTACTGATAGCCTGTTCGTAATTACCGATGCGATAGCAAGCTTCGCCTTTCCAGTAAAAAGCTTGCACCTTCAGGCTTTTATCATACTCCGCATATTTTAAACTGTAATCGAAAAACTCGATTGCTTCCGAGAACTTCAAGTCCGTAAATAGTTCCAAGCCCCGGTAGAACGCGACCCGCTGCAATGCCTTGTACACCTCCGGCGACTTATTGGATATTTTTTCCATCGACGCCAGGGCCTCCCGGTAATTCTTGGTGGTTAAGAAGGCCATCCCGAGATAATCATAGGCCTGATCGATTTTATCGCTCTCCGGAAAGAGTTCGATATAAGTCAAAAATGAATTAATGATCTCATTAAATGGAGAAAAGGACAATTCATAATTCAACTTGATGTAGTTAAACAATGCATCTTCCTGAATATGCTTGTCGAATTCATACTTCGATGCAGCTTCAAAAGCTACCCGCGCCCGCTTTTTATCATCCAGCTTCAAATAACAATCGGCCAGGTGATAATACGCATTTTGGGACATCTGATCCTGCGCAGAGGTCACTTGAGCAAGGTATTCGGTGGCCTGATCATACGCTTTGATAAAATAACAGGCAAAACCCAAATGGTAATAATCCTCACGACGGGGTTCCTTCGCTAGTTCGAGTATCCGTTGATAATAACCAATAGAGGCTTCATATTCCTGCTTGGCAAAATAGGAGTCTGCCACAATGCGACTCATGTCTGCCTGGCGTTCAGACGAACCTTCTTCAGTCATTGGAAGCGCATACTCAATAGCCGCGTCATAATCCTCCTTCAGATAATATATTTGGGCAATATAAAAAGGTACTACCTTTTTAAAAGCCTTTTCATCGACCAGCTCTTTGAATCCGTCCAGGGCGGTTTGATAATTTCCTTTCTCATATTGAATATGCGAATAGTAATATTTCACCGATGTGTGGTATTTATTCTCCTGCCCCCGGATGGCATTGAATTTGGCAAGCGCCTTATTATAGTCTTTCTCCATGAACCAGGCATACCCGGCTTTAAAATAGAAATCGGCGCGTGTATTTTTATCCAGTGAGGAGGGCCTTATCTTATCAAACCACCGGGTTGCCTGCCTATACTTTTTCTTCTGCTGGTAATAGTCCCCCAATTGATAATAGGCATAATGTACCCGTTTACTTTCGGGATAGATTTCGGGAAATGTTTCCCACATAACCACCGCATCATCGTTATCAAGATGGGTTGCACATAAGGCATTATAATAGGCCGCCTCTGAAGTTAATGTGGAGCCACTCTCCTTAAAAAGAACAATACACTCTTCAAAAACTACTCTGGCAGATCCATACTTTTTCTGCCGGTAAAGCTCCATTCCTTTCTCATATAAACCATAGTTTGTATCATGCCCCAATGATTTCTGAGCCATAACAGATAAACTAAATACTTGGAAAATAAGGAGCGCAAAAAAAACTCTTTTCTTCATGCGTGTCAGGTCCTTATAATGAATAGGATTTTGTTCCATACTAAATTAACGCATATAATTCCTTTTTCGTACCTGGAATGATCCAATGCGTTTGGAAGGCTAAAGATAAAAAAACTGCGCGCATCGGGAAAATTCAAACCTGGTTATCTCGTCCCTTTAAGGTCATCTATTAAACACCTTTATCAAAAGGAAAGCAAACCCATGTTATCACTTTCAAATCATTAGCCTTACAACACGCTTGGTTTTTTTTCTAAAATATTAATTTCTTTGCAGGCAAAATAATTAAGAAGATC
This sequence comes from Marinilabiliaceae bacterium JC017, assembly GCA_004296775.1. Taxonomy (GTDB): domain Bacteria; phylum Bacteroidota; class Bacteroidia; order Bacteroidales; family Marinilabiliaceae; genus JC017. Next base: position 2,274 of record RHGE01000030.1, on the reverse strand, counting down.
ACTCGTTTCCCTGAAAAGATGAATAGAATGACAAGAGCAAACTACCGGCCGACAATTAAAATATGCGCAACAAGCGATTTCACCACCGATTATCGCATCTTTAAAACCGGTCATTCTTTAAATGAAGCAGGTTTCCAAATCAGCTATGTGGGAAGGAAACGACATGATTTTCACAAAAATCTGCCCAAACCCTTTCCCATTCACTTGCTCAACACCTGGAAAGAGAAAGGTCCCTTGTTTTATGTCCTATTCAACCTGCGCCTGTTCTTGTTCTTGCTATACTATCCGGCCGACATCATTTTTTCCGTCGACTCAGATACCTTACCGGCGTGTTTGCTGGCCGGCAAACTGAGAAAAAGACCCGTGGTTTTCGATAGTCACGAATATTTTCCCGAGGTACCCGAATTACATGACCGTCCCTTCATTAAAAACATTTGGAAAACCCTTGACCGGCTCTTTATTAAACGCATAGATGCCGGAATTACCGTTTGCCAATCCATTGCCCGCATTTACAAGGAAAAATATAACATCCCTTTTGAAGTAGTGCGCAATCTCCCCTTAGCAAACCGCAGCAACCAAACAGCCATGCGCAAAAACAATAAGGTATTTACTTTAATTTATCAAGGGGCGCTTAATGTGGGCCGGGGACTTGAACAGTCAATACGAGCCATGCAACTTATCGACAACGCCCAACTTATAATTATTGGAGATGGCGACATCACGGATCAGCTAAAACAGCTGGTTATTGACCTGAAGCTACAAGAAAAGGTGCTATTCACCGGCAAATTACCTTTTGAGCAACTACCCGCTTATACTCAATCAGCCGACTTAGGGTTGAGTCTTTTAGAAAACAGGGGTTTAAATTATTACTATGCCCTGCCCAATCGTATTTTTGACTTTATCCAGGCCGGATTACCCATCCTTGCTATTGATTTCCCTGAGATTAGCCGTGTGGTTAAAAAATATAACGTTGGAAATTGCATTTCCTCCATGGATCCCACAGAAATTGCTACCGCGGTCAATGCCATCAGGCACAATCCTGAACAACTTAACCTGTGGCAACGCAATACCAGGCAGGCCGCTTCGCAACTTACCTGGGAAAATGAATCCCGCCTATTAACTACCTTAGTTAATGACCTTTCCCCTTCTTAGATTTAAGTCTTTATGATGTCTGATTGGGATTATATTTTCCATATTGCATTTACCCTTGTTGTTTATGGGCGATTTTGCTTATAAGGTAAGAAGTTATCATTATCAGCTTTTTCGCCCATTGCTATTATTCACTGTATCATCAGCTTTTTTGTTAATACCCGCATGCATTCTCCGGCTATTTTTCTATAGTTGACACTTTCTGCCGTCCTGTTTTAGCTGTCTTCTTAAGGCATCCATATCGCTTTTTGTATTTTTGATTGTAGATTTGGGACTTTTAGGGGGTACCATTCTATCATTAATACCGGTTAGTGATTAAATATACCTTTAGTCTTCAAGCTTCTGTCGGCATCACGCTATGGTCATTCAAATTTGATAATCTTAGAAGTTAATTAGGTTTGATATGATTATCATTTGGTTTAATTGTGGTATAAATACTGCTTTTCCCACCTAATTATATATCAGTATTCTCCTTAGAAATCAATATTTCCTATAAATACATGGTTTTATGCGGATTACATAGGATTAATAGTTTCTTAAATCTTTGTAAGTAATTGAAAAGCAGTTTATTTCAACTCAACAAACAAAGCTGTTAATGATCTATAAATGTGAGCACTGTAAATCCATCTAATAACTAATGTCTATCATATAACAAGGTACCGATTGCAAATCGATGCTAGCAGGGCCAAACGCGAAGTCACCCTTCAATATATCGACACTATAACACAAAAAACCAAATGACGAGTCGGACCATGATGTTGGGAAGCGTGGGAGCCAGTCATACCGATTAGTGATTAAAATGACCACTTAATTCGCTTCGCTTTTAATTGGTCTTTAATCATCTATCGGCATTACCCCAAGGTTATTATTATAAGGAGGGGTCAAATAAGCGGGCCGGCGATGGCGCGACGAAGATGAATGCGGGAATTCTGGCATGTGGGTTAGCAAAAATTCATCAAGGAGGTGGGTGGAAGCTATTATTTGACTAGCGTTTTTTGCTTCGTTTTTGGGGCAATGCCAAAAATGAAGTAGGGTTTGGGACAACGTCCCAATAAAACTATTCCTGAAGAACTAAAACTTATATATCAATTAACCCTCTTGTTAAGTTGTTATCTTGGCGTCAAT
>RHGE01000289.1 GCA_004296775.1 Marinilabiliaceae bacterium JC017 | reverse complement strand
TATCTCGCCATTATCCAGTTYTACCCGAACCAATCGACACTGAATGGTTTTGTTTGCCCATCCTGGAAAATCTTTCAGTTTGTTGCTTTGAGATTTTKGTAGCGAAAAATTAACTATTCGCTCATTTTCACCACTGTCCCTGAATTCTCGCACCGCTTTCCACCAGCCAGTCTTCATTCTTGCACAAAATTCAATTCCTTTGGCCATAAGAATGAAAAACAATGCAATAGAAGGATATCCTCTATCCATTATTAACAAGTCGCCTTTACATAAAGATGGTAAGTGCTGTTGTAGTAATGCTCGTTCACCAGCACTTTTCCCATTGGTCTTTTTGTATGGTGAAAGTCTGGCATCTAACGTTAACTGATTAAGTACATCGAACAGCATCGAACCTGTTGCCATGGAACGCTCGCTGTCCGATTTTGGCCCAAATTTACATACCCCAAATTCTTCTTTTACAGTTGGATGATTGGGCARCATTAGTCTTGTACCATCAACTCCTATAAGACGGTGATTCTTCCAGAGCTTTGCTACTCCTCGTCCATAAAAAGTTCTCGTTACGACCTGATTGAGGCGTATAAATCCATTTTCATTAATTTTTGCTCTTGCCTGAGAAAAAGCCCCTTTAGTCGCTTTTCGAATAGTACAAGTGGATGAATCCAATTTRGTAAAGAAACTATCAAGGTCACGTTGAACTGCTCGGTGTAGAGACATGATTAATAAGATGACATTTCTTAATGTGAGCTCTCGTTTGCGAACAAAAAGTTTTTTTTCGCAACACTGTACTGTGTTACGGTGGAACTCTGTTGTGTCAAGCTCATAATTGATATTTTCTGTGATTT
>RHGE01000288.1 GCA_004296775.1 Marinilabiliaceae bacterium JC017 | reverse complement strand
ACCAGATATTCATGAACGACGTGTTCCTGAAGCGCCTGACGGCCCCCACCATTACCAGCGGCGGCAATCCTCCGGCCTTTTCCCTGACACCGGACGGAAAGCTGACCGCTAAAAATGCGGATATCAGTGGCAGTGTGAATGCGAACTCCGGGACGCTCAGTAATGTGACGATAGCTGAAAACTGTACGATAAACGGTACGCTGAGGGCGGAAAAAATCGTCGGGGACATTGTMAAGGCGGCGAGCGCGGCTTTTCCGCGCCAGCGTGAAAGCAGTGTGGACTGGCCGTCAGGTACCCGTACTGTCACCGTGACCGATGACCATCCTTTTGATCGCCAGATAGTGGTGCTTCCGCTGACGTTTCGCGGAAGTAAGCGTACTGTCAGCGGCAGGACAACGTATTCGATGTGTTATCTGAAAGTACTGATGAACGGTGCGGTGATTTATGATGGCGCGGCGAACGAGGCGGTACAGGTGTTCTCCCGTATTGTTGACATGCCAGCGGGTCGGGGAAACGTGATCCTGACGTTCACGCTTACGTCCACACGGCATTCGGCAGATATTCCGCCGTATACGTTTGCCAGCGATGTGCAGGTTATGGWGATTAAGAAACAGGCGCTGGGCATCAGCGTGGTCTGAGTGTGTTACAGAGGTTCGTCCGGGAACGGGCGTTTTATTATAAAACAGTGAGAGGTGAACGATGCGTAATGTGTGTATTGCCGTTGCTGTCTTTGCCGCACTTGCGGTGACAGKCACTCCGGCCCGTGCGGAAGGTGGACATGGTACGTTTACGGTGGGCTATTTTCAAGTGAAACCGGGTACATTGCCGTCGTTGTCGGGCGGGGA
>RHGE01000287.1 GCA_004296775.1 Marinilabiliaceae bacterium JC017 | reverse complement strand
AACTCATGTGGTACTTCATCATATGATTCATATAAGATCCATCTGTCTAGATATCATCATATACATCCAGAAAGCCGTATGCTTTGGAAGAAGCTTGTACAGTTTGGGAAGGGGTTTTGATTGATCAAAAAGAAGAATCTACTTCAACCGATATGCCCTTAGGCACGGCCATACATAACATAGAAATCACACTTGGAAAGGGTGGACAATTAGCKAGAGCWGCGGGTGCTGTAGCGAAACTGATTRCAAAAGARGGKAAATCGGCCACATTAAAATTACCWTCTGGGGAGGTCCGTTTGATATCCAAAAACTGCTCAGCAACAGTCGGACAAGTGGGGAATGTTGGGGTGAACCAGAAAAGTTTGGGTAGAGCCGGATCKAARYGTTGGCTAGGTAARCGTCCTGTAGTAAGAGGAGTAGTTATGAACCCTGTMGACCATCCCCATGGRGGTGGTGAAGGGAGGGCYCCAMTTGGTAGAAAAARACCCRYAACCCCYTGGGGTTATCCTGCACTTGGAAGAAGAASTAGAAAAARGAAWAAATATAGTGAKAMTTTGATTCTTCGTCGCCGTAGTAAATAGGAGAGAAAATAGAATTTGTTTCTTCGTCTTTACACTTTACTTTACAAAAGAAAAAAATAGGAGTAATTAACTGTGGCACGTTCACTAAAAAAAMATCCTTTTGTAGCGAATCATTTATTAAAAAAAATTACTAAATGGGCGAACGACGGGAATTGAACCCGCGAATGGTGGATTCACAATCCACTGCCTTATCCACTTGGCTACATCCGCCCCTATAACTATTATAGTATTTATAAAATACTATAAATTAGTTTTCTACCATTCAT
>RHGE01000286.1 GCA_004296775.1 Marinilabiliaceae bacterium JC017 | reverse complement strand
CGCGCTTGCCCACTTTTTTGCCTGGGAGGTCTAGGAGCACCTCCCCCCCTAAAGAGCTTTAAAAACCCTTGGGGGGCTGACACAAGGAAACATCACCTATGCTTGAGTAGACATAATGGGTCTAATTAAATATTCACAACATATTTCTTAGATGTTTTTTCATAGATGTTCATTAAATATTTAATAATGGATAAAAAAAAAGTTTCATAATTTTTTAATTAGTGGAAGTATTTTTTTTAATTAATGGGCAAAAAATAGGGAAAAAATARGGAAAAATAGGAAAAAAATAGTTTTAATTGGGAAAAAAATTGTACAACGCTTGGAAAATTACTAATACATTATATGAAAAGTAAAAAACAAGTTTAGAATTAGTTTGGTGCAAAAACAATATAAATCATAAAATACAAAATATCCCAAAATATTAAATAAATTACAAATTATTCATATGTTGGTAGAAAAACCTTACATAAGTATGAATAATGATCAATCTTTCATTAAGTGGTATGTTTTGAATAGATGTTCTTGAGATAGAAAGACGACAAGTAAAGCTTGTCACCGACGACGGAGATAAATCTTATGGCGGAATAAGTAAACGTATTCCTCTTGAAGTTTGATTGAATTGAGGATACAAATGTTAGTATAAACATTGATGTGCAACAAACATTATAGCAACATATCAATAGCAATGCAAACAAATGAATCATCATTAATTGTCAAAATTTAGGCAAATCCAACATATCAAAGCCTCATTTTTCGGTTTTGCCACAATTTTAGGCAAATCCAACTTTTGCTCCAATATAGCCAAAAATTGTCAAAATATAGGCAACTCCAACTTTTGCTCAATGCTCAA
>RHGE01000285.1 GCA_004296775.1 Marinilabiliaceae bacterium JC017 | reverse complement strand
GTTTCGTCTGTTCTGTGACTGTGAATTGAAGGAATAAAGATATGAAATTGAAATCAAGAAAAAGAACGAAGAATTCAAACAATGGTTCGGAACAAAAAATAGAACAACTAAAGTCATATGAATTCACAAAGACTTAGTGGAGAATAGGAACTACAAAAGAGATATTGAAGTAGTTCGGATGATTCAATAATATTATTACTTCAATTCGGAGTTCTTAGTTTGTATTGGATGAATCTTAGCGATGGAATAATAATAATGAAGTTAGAATTCGTTGTTTGATTGTATCATTAACCATTTTTTTATTTTTGTGCGAGGAACTTATCATGAATCCATTGATTTCTGCCGCTTCCGTTATTGCTGCTGGATTGGCCGTAGGGCTTGCTTCTATTGGACCTGGAGKTGGTCAAGGTACTGCTGCGGGCCAAGCTGTAGAAGGTATTGCGAGACAGCCTGAGGCGGAAGGAAAAATACGCGGTACTTTATTACTTAGTCTAGCTTTTATGGAAGCTTTAACAATTTATGGACTGGTTGTAGCATTAGCGCTTTTATTTGCAAATCCTTTTGTTTAGTTTACTCCTAGAAATATGAAAAATACGTATTATTTTTCTTATTTTATTTCCTTGGACTTGCCGCTTCCTTTTTCTAATTATATCAAGATTTCACTCCTACAATTATTTATTCGTTGAGACAATAACTMTGGKAAGGACTGATTTGAGGATGAGGAATTAGCATACCGACTCGCTTTCTTCCTTCCCCTTCTTAGTCCAATGGAACCCTTTTTTATTTTCAATTTTAGGAAATGTTGCAACAAACCAGGTATTTCACAATTGAGACGGGGCCTGGTACCTAATTCT
>RHGE01000284.1 GCA_004296775.1 Marinilabiliaceae bacterium JC017 | reverse complement strand
CCCATTACATAAACATCTACGAAGACAATGGACAAACACTGGTGGAATCCTTTGAATTCGCCGATGGCACTAACAACAGAGACACCGAAGTATCAATTTCTGGCGGCAATAAACTCGTTATTAATCCTGATAACAATCTGACCTATGGAACACCCTATTACATCACCGTAGATGCCGGTGCCATAGAAGGAACAGATGCCACCATCTTCCAGGGCTTCTCTGAGTCAACCTTCTGGCGATTCACGACCATTCAGCAGCCACTGGTAACAACTTATTTACCCACACAAGATGCTACAGACGTAGCACTAAACACCAACATTGAATTAACTTTTGACAAACCCATTCAATTCAACTCTACCGCTACAACCCATTACATAAACATCTACGAAGACAATGGACAAACACTAGTGGAATCCTTTGAATTCGCCGATGGCACTAACAACAGAGACACCGAAGTATCAATTTCTGGCGACAATAAACTCGTTATTAATCCTGATAACAATCTGACCTATGGAACGCCCTATTACATCACCGTAGATGCGGGTGCCATAGAAGGAACAGATGCCACCATCTTCCAGGGCTTCTCTGAGTCAACCTTCTGGCGATTCACGACCATTCAGCAGCCACTGGTAACAACTTATTTACCCACACAAGATGCTACAGACGTAGCACTAAGCACCAACATTGAATTAACTTTTGACAAACCCATTCAATTCAACTCTACCGCTACAACCCATTACATAAACATCTACGAAGACAATGGACAAACACTGGTGGAATCCTTTGAATTCGCCGATGGCACTAACAACAGAGACACCGAAGTATCAATTTCTGGCGGCAATAAACTCGTTATTAATCCTGATAACAA
>RHGE01000282.1 GCA_004296775.1 Marinilabiliaceae bacterium JC017 | reverse complement strand
GCGCGACGAAGATGAATGCGGGAATTCTGGCATGTGGGTTAGCAAAAATTCATCAAGGAGGTGGGTGGAAGCKTTTATTTGACTAGCGTTTTTTGCTTCGTTTTTGGGGCAATGCCAAAAATGAAGTAGGGTTTGGGACAACRTCCCAATAAAACTATTCYTGAAGAACTAAAACTTATATATCAATAAACCCTCTTGTTAAGTTGTTATCTTGGCGTCAATATGGCCAATGGCCATCTCTGACTATTATCTAAAATCTAACGATCTATTGACTATTACTYTTAGCTATTTTAATTTTCCACTCAAGCCGCGGAGGTTCWTATTTTATTCACCTTTTATTCTTTTCTGAGAGGCCTAATTCCCAWTGGTCTGTTTTCTCGGTTCTTGCAAAGTCTTTTCTTTTGATAAAAGACTTAAGTTTTTCATTCTACTTGTACGATTACAGCTTTAGRAGGGCTTCTRTTTTATCATTAATAGTTAAATGGGGTTGTTTTATGGTTACTCCGAGTATGAACCGGGTCAACAAACAGTCTTAAGCGGTGTAAATACAGATTAAACTCACACATAGTGCATAATTAATACAGACTATTTATGAATTTTTCTGACTTTGCCCTGACAATATTCTGTGTAGACTCTGTCCTGATTCCGGGTAAACGGTATAGAAGACTGTTATTTACCTGCTTTTAAACCTTCCTGAGGCCAGAAGTAGCATCAACTGACATTTCCAATATGTGTATAAAACCTATAAAGCTTTATAAAGCTTGCTCTGCAAGCATTTTGCCAACCGCGAATTTATCGAATTATGCGAATTGCTTTTCACTGAAAAGCTCCTAAAACCACGCAGTGGTTGAAAATTCGTTTAATTCGTATAATTCGCGGTTAAAATAATAGTAAATGCAATTTACTTATAAGCAATTAGTGTTTTATAAGACGTGGAAAATAGCAGTCGTTAATACTTGACCATTAATTAAACGTTACATCTATTGTAATTAACGCTTTAAAAACTCAGTATCTGAATTTACTGATAATTTTCATATGTGTTTAAAACMTATAAAGCTTGCTCTGCAAGCATTTTGYCAACCGCGAATTTATCGAATTATGCGAATTGCTTTTCACTGAAAAGCTCCTAAAACCACGCAGTGGTTGAAAATTCGTTTAATTCGTATAATTCGCGGTTAAAATAATAGTAAATGCAAT
>RHGE01000281.1 GCA_004296775.1 Marinilabiliaceae bacterium JC017 | reverse complement strand
TCATAATTTTTTGACACCTCTAGCTAGGTCATTTGACCTGATACAACATCGGATTTTCATGGTCTAGTTGGGGCTCCGTGGGCATATTTGATGCAAACTTGACATCCTAAACTCTTTATTGATGTATTTTAAGAGATTCGATCACAAAACATTGCATCATATCCAATGATTTTCGAAAGTTATTCGGCAACATTTTTTTTTCTCGGACATCCGGCCGTCCTGGTCGACGAATCCTCGGACCCGGTCGATGAAGTCTCGGACCTGGTCGACGATTTCAACCCCTGGTCGACTTTTTCTCGGACATCCGGCCGTCCTGGTCGACGAGGTCGACGATTCCTCGGACCCGATAGATTTTTCTCGACGATTTCCACTCCTGGTCGACAAATCCTCGGACCCGGTAAACTTTTCTCGACGATTCCTCGGACCCGGTAAACTTTTCTCGACGATTCCAAGTCCGGATCGACGATTCCTCGGAACCGATTTTTTCCCCTCGACGATTTCAAGTTCTGGTCGAGGAATCCTGGACGATTTCCGCAACAATCACCAGTTTTCATTTTCTCTTTACTTGGCATGGGGTTGTCATATTGAACGTTTGTGTTCATATCACCAAGTGTTTGACTTTTTTCCGCAACAATCACCAGTTTTCATTTTCTCTTTACTTGGCATGGGGTTGTCATATTGAACGTTTGTGTTCATATCACCAAGTGTTTGACTTTTCAACAACTACCTTGTGTTTCATCCATCATTTGATGCTAGTTCTTAGCTTTTACAACTTTCTTAGCTTGAGAACTATCTCACACTTCTATCTCCCCAAGCATTCTCTTTTGTTTCTTTTCGAACAAGTCTGTCTCTTGACTTACTCTTCTCACTATGCACCTTCGTGAGCGTCTCCCCA
>RHGE01000280.1 GCA_004296775.1 Marinilabiliaceae bacterium JC017 | reverse complement strand
CAAGTGACTAGATGAAGAAATTGGATCTCGCAATATCAAATCAAATTCTGACATTACCCTCAATCGGGTGGTTTTCGTTGGAACTCTACTAACAAATAATAACCACGGAATCAAGCTTGCTTATTCGATCGACTTATATTGATTGAATAACKCGGATCTTTTTTCCTACTTTTCTCTATCTACACCTTTTTGTATCTATGTAGATTATCTATGTAGTGCCAATCCAACACCAGTCCTTATTTTTTTATTTAAATTGAATTTGTTTCTATTTTCGCCATTGTATTCTTTTCACAACATTTATATTGACAACAGCGTATCGAACAAATATAATTTGATCGTGTATAAATCTATTTATCTCCGTCGCATAGGTTTGGTTTTTGACTTTACTTCATTCAACTGATGGGTTCGTTGGATTCGCTGTGATACAAGAAGTAAGTCTTTTTTGAGTGAAAAAAAACGGAAACGGAAAAGGTGGTCTATCAATTTTGACATTTATATCTATTTTCTAATTTCTTGTATTTTCATCTGATCTTTWCATTTTTATGTTCAGTTCAAAATCGATGCGATGAAAATTTTTTCTTTGTTCTATTATTCTTAGTTCTATTTTTTGATTGTGTTATGCAATCAAATTTCTTTATTTATTTTGATTTCGACTSTATCTACACATCTTAGATTTTTATGCGGGTTGCTAACTCAACGGTAGAGTACTCGGCTTTTAAGTGCGGCTAGGATCTTTTACACATTTGGATGAAGCAAGGGATTCGTCCATACCATCGGTAGAGTTTGTAAGACCACGACTGATCCTGAAAGGGAATGAATGGAAAAAATAGCATGTCGTATCAATGGATAATTCTGAGAATATTGCATTCTTACCGGATCGGTACAAAGACTTGTTTG